>JAULZA010000066.1:0-17631 GCA_032117575.1 Mycolicibacterium sp. | reverse complement strand
TCGGCCGGCAAGACTCTGGTCGAGCTCTTCGGACTGGCCCGGGAGCTCAACGTCGAGGCCGAGGGCATCGAGATCGGCCCGTCGCCGGCCGAGGCCGACCACATCGCCGCGTTCGCGCTGCCGATCGACGACCTCGACCTGACCGTGCGCTCCTACAACTGCCTCAAGCGTGAGGGCGTACACACCGTCGGCGAACTGGTCGCCCGGACCGAGTCCGATCTGCTCGACATCCGCAACTTCGGTCAGAAGTCCATCGACGAGGTCAAGATCAAGCTGCATCAGCTGGGCCTGTCGCTGAAGGACTCCCCGGCCAGCTTCGATCCGTCCGAGGTGGCCGGTTACGACGTCGCCACCGGCACCTGGAGCACCGACGCCGGTTACGACGCGGGCTACGACGCCGACCACGACGCGGACTACGCCGAGACCGAACAGCTCTAGCGGGCACATTCCCACCCAGCTTCGCCCACCCGCACGTCCCCGGTCGTACCTGATACGGCGATCGGGCTCACCTAGGAGATAGCGCAATGCCCAAGCCCACCAAGGGTCCTCGCCTCGGCGGTTCGTCCTCGCATCAGAAGGCGATCCTGGCCAACCTGGCCACGTCGCTGTTCGAGCACGGCCGGATCAAGACCACCGAACCGAAGGCCCGGGCGTTGCGTCCCTACGCCGAGAAGCTCATCACCCACGCCAAGAAGGGCGCGCTGCACAACCGGCGCGAGGTGATGAAGAAGATCCGCGACAAGGACGTGGTGCACACCCTGTTCGCCGAGATCGGTCCGTTCTTCGCCGATCGCAACGGCGGTTACACCCGGATCGTGAAGGTTGAGGCACGCAAGGGCGATAACGCTCCGATGGCCGTCATCGAGCTGGTCCGGGAGAAGACCGTCGTCTCCGAGGCCAACCGGGCCCGTCGGGCCGCGGCATCGGCCAAGAAGGCTGCCGCTCCGGTGGCTGCCGCCGCCGCGCCGCAGGCCGCGGTGGAGCCGGAGGCCGCCGTGGGGCCGACCGTCGAGACCATCGAGGCTGTCGAGGCGCAGGACGCCGGCATCGCCGACGCGACCACCGCTGTCTTCGCCGACGAGGCCTCGGCCGAGGAGCCGACGGCCACCGACGAGGCCTCGGCCGAGGAGCCGACGGCCACCGACGAGGCCTCGGCCGAGGAGCCGACGGCCACCGACGAGGCCTCGGCCGAGGAGCCGACGGTCACCGACGAGGCCTCGGCCGCTGAGTCTGACCAATCCTGACCACGCGGACCGGACCGTCCTGCCGACGGTCCGGCTGCGGCTGGACATCGCCTACGATGGAACGGATTTCACCGGCTGGGCGGTCCAGGACGGGCACCGCACCGTAGCCGGTGTGCTCGACGCGGCGTTCTCGACGGTATTCCGCGCGCAGGTGCGTCTGTTCGCTGCCGGACGTACCGACAGCGGCGTACATGCCTCCGCGCAGGTGGCTCACGTCGACGTCCCCGGTGACGCGCTCGGGCACGCCTATCCGCGACACCGGCGGTCGGGCGAAGGCGAATCCGGCGAAGGCGAATTCGACGCGCTGGTGCGCCGGATGGCCAAGTTTCTTCCGGAGGATGTCCGGATCATCGGGATACGCCGTGCCCCAGACGGTTTCGACGCCCGCTTCTCGGCGTTGCGCCGTCATTACGCCTATCGCCTGACGCTGGCGCCTTACGGTGCCGACCCGCAGCAGGCCCGGTACGTGACGGCCTGGCCGCGTGCACTCGACGTCGATGCCATGGTCACGGCCTCGAAAACCCTTCTGGGCCTGCATGATTTCGCTGCGTTCTGCCGGCACCGGCCCGGCGCGACGACGATCCGCGACTTGCAGCGCCTGGACTGGGTACGCGACGGAAACCTGCTCAGCGCCTACGTCAGCGCTGACGCGTTCTGCTGGTCGATGGTCCGCTCACTGATCGGCGCGTTGCTCGCTGTGGGGGAGGGGCGGCGCGAACCGTCCTGGTGCGCAACGCTGTTGAAGGCCCAGGGCCGCTCCAGTGACTTCGCGGCCGCTCCCGCTCGCGGCTTGACGCTGACCGGGGTGGACTACCCACCGGACGATCAGCTGGCGGCGCGGATCTCGGTGACTCGGGATCTGCGGGTGCTCGACTAGGGCCCGAAACGGTGAGGGCGATTACTTGCCCGTCGGTTTCGGATGGTGCATCTTGCTGCTGCCGGGTGACTAAAGCCGGGCCGCCACGAAGTCAGCTGCCTGCTCGACCAATCCCGAACGCACATAAGCGTCGTATTGGTGGGCCCCCCAGTTGTCGGCCCAGGTCTCCGGCGACAGGTTGTCGTTGCACACCGGGTCGTCATCGGTGCACAGGTCGATGGTCTTGTCGCCGTAGAGGCCGCTGAGATCCGACACCGGGCCCAGCACCTTGCGGGTTCCGTTGCCAAATAAGGCCACCGCGGCGACGTGCTCGTCCATGCCCAGCGGCAGCGGATTGTTATAGCCGAAGACCGGCGACGGCAAGGCCAGCACCACGTCGGTGACGGCGGCACCGAGGGAGTAGCCGCCCAGCACCAGTCGCGTGTTCGGGCAGTTGGCGGCCATGAATTGGATGTGCCGGCTCATGTCGTTCGCACCTTGCATGACTTCGGTGTCGGCCGGGTATTTGACCGCGTAGAAGCCGATGTTCTTGTCGCTCCTGGCGCGTAAAGCCTCGACGAACCCATCCCCGACCCGACCGGTGCCCGGCGCTTCGGCACGGCCGCGGGCGAACACCACCTCGACCTCGGGGCAAGGCGCCGCGGCGGCGGACGGCAGCGTCACCGGCACGGCCAGCGCCGATGCCGTGACCGATATCACCACCGACACCATTGTGCACATCCGCCTCACAAGCATCACGCCATGGTAACCGCCACCGGGCGACGTGGCCAGATGAGCTACAGCAGCGCGGAGACGAATCCCGCCGCCTGGCCGACCATGGCGGTCTTCTCATAGCTGGTGTGCGCGAATGGGTTGCGGCCCTGGGAGCAGATCGGGTCGCCGTCGGCGCACAGGTCGATGCCCTTGCCGCTGAACGGCGGCACCGCCATGGACACCGGGTTACCGAATTTCGTTGCGGGGTTGCCGAATACCGCCACCGCGGCGACCTTGCTCGCCAGACTCTGCGGCAGCGGCGCCGCCGATCCGACCTCACCCACCTTGTTTCCCAGCGGCGGGATGCCCAGCAGCATGTCCACCACGGCCGCGCCCTGGGAGTAGCCGCCCAGCACGAAACGGGTGGCGGGGCATTCCTGAGCCATCGTGGTGAGGCGGTTGGTGGCGTCGATCGCACCGTCCGCTGTTGCGAGGAAGTCGTAGCTCGCCGGGTAGTTGACGCCGTAGGTGCCCAGAGTGAGTCCGCCGAGGCTGGCGGCGAGTTCCGAACTCAGGGCCTGACCGACCCGGCCGATACCTGCCGGTTCGCTGGTGCCGCGGGCGAAAATCAACTCGACGTCCGGACACGGTGCGGCCTGGGCGGGAGGAGCCGTCACCGCCAGGCTTGCGGCCACCGAAAGGCACGCGACAAGGCCCGGGAGAAAGCGCATCCGGCAATCCTCACATACCGCGCAGCGCGGGGTGAAACCGCGCGGTTAGAGCCGGTTGGCGACGAAGTAGGCTGCCTGGCTCGCCGTGCCGTCAGGTCCGTAACTGCGATGCGCCAACACACTGCTGTTGTCGCCGTTGGAGCAGATCGGGTCACCGGGGTTGCAGATGTCGATGGCCCTGGGCCCGAAGACCGGGCTGGAGGTGAGCGGCAGGCCGATCTTGGTGGACGGGTTACCGAAGACGGCCACCGCCGCGATCTTGTCGCCCGCGAAGGGGGGCAGCGGGTTGTTGAATCCGATGCCGGGCACCGGAATGGCGGCGACGACGTCGACGACGGCCGCGCCCTGGGAGTATCCGCCGAGGACGATCCTGGAGTTGGGGCAGTTGTTGGCGACCCACTGAATATGGCGGCTGGCGTCGTTGGCGCCGTCGGCGACGGCCAGGAAGTCATAGCTGGCCGGGTAGTTGACGGCGTAGACGCCCATGCTGCGGTAGCCGATCAGGCCGCGCAGGTTGTTGACGAAGGCATCTCCGACGCGACCGATGCCGGGCGCCTCGCTGGTGCCGCGGGCGAAGACCACCTCAACGTCGTGGCAATCCGCGGCATTTGCCAGCGGCGCCGCCAGCGGACTGGCGACCGCCGCCGTGGCGATGACCAGCGCGGCGCCGGCGTGCAGGACCAGAGGCAAGGGAGTCTTCGTCACGGTCACGATTGTTCCAGACGTTCCGCCGAGAGGCTCACAGTAATTCGCTCCATTGACTCCTGGGGCAGCGAAACGTGCACGTCAGAGCCCCGTTCGCCCGGGCGGGCAAGCGTCAGTCCGGCCAGCACCACGATGCCTCCGACGGCCTGTACCACGGTGATCCGCTCATCGAGCAGCAGCCAGGCGGCCACCACCGCGAACATGACCTCCGCCAGTCCGACCAACGAGGCGAAGCCGGGCCGCAGCCGCGCAACCCCGCTGATGCCCAACTGGTAGGCCAGTGCGGTGGCGACCACGCCGAGCAGCAGCACCGGGACGAACCAGGGCAGGGTCATCCCGGCGATGACGGTGTCATCGGCGGTGAACCGCAGCGGCATGACACCGGCCAGGCCAAGTGCCGTCACCGCGACCGTCGCGACCACCAGGCTGCCGGCCGCCAGCGTGATGGCGTGCAGACCGGACCCGTCGGCCGTCACCGCGTCGGACATCATGAAATAGCAGACCGCGCACAGCGCGGCGCCCAGTCCCCAGGCGACGCCGACGGCGTCCACCCGCGCGCCGTTGACCACGTCGAGCACCAGGGCGATGCCGATGATAGCCAGGGCCACACCGGCCAGCGTCCGCCCGGCCGGGCGCCGTTTGGTGGTGATCCACAGCCAGCCGATGACCAGCACCGGCGAGGTGTATTCCAGTAGCAGCGCGACGCCGACTGACAGGTGCGCGACGGCGTTGTAGTAACAGAGTTGGGCGCCGGCAACCGGGATAAGCCCGTAGGCCACCACGGTGCGAGCGTGGACGCGCGCCTGGATCAGCCAGTCCGGCTTGACGATGGTGGCGGCAATGGCCAAGACCAGTGCCCCGCCCGCCAGGCGGGCGGTCACCGCCGCGGTCGGCGACCAGCCGGCCACCATCAGTGCTTTGGCCAGCGGCCCGGACATGCCGAAGCTGAAGGCCGACGTGGTGGCGAACAGCAGCCCGAGCCGAAAATGGTCGACGCTGGCCGTCTTCGACACCGGACGCTCCCTGTCATGAGTAATATTGCAATTGGTCGTGACAGTACGGGGCGAGGAGGTCATGGGTCAAATGCTGTTCAGTCATGACACCGAGCTCACGCTGAGAGCGGCCTGCGTTCTGGTCAACAGCGACCGCGTCGAGGGTGAACGCCTTGGTGACCACGCCGCCCTAGACCGATTTCTCGATGACTACGGAACGACCGGCCGGCGTGACCGCGACGCCGACGAGCTTGCCGCGGTGCACCGACTGCGGCGCCGGCTCGGCGGAATCTGGGTGATCGCGGGCGACGAGGAACGCACCGTCGAGCAGGTGAACGCGCTGCTGGCCGACACCCACGCCGCACCCTGGCTGACCCGGCACCCCGAGATGCCTGAATGGCATCTGCATCTGGCCTCCGCCGGTGAGCCGCTGGCGCAGCGGATGGGTGCGGAGATGGCGATGGCGCTGGCCGATCTCATTCGGGCCGGGGAGTTTCGCCGGCTGAAAACCTGCGCGGCGGGTGATTGCGACGCGGTGCTCGTCGACCTGTCCCGCAACCGCTCGCGGATGTTCTGCGACACCGGCAACTGCGGAAATCGCCAGCATGTCGCGGCCTACCGGGAGCGCCGAAGCCGTCCGACATCGGATGGCCCTATGGGCACCGGCCCTGTGGATAGCGGCGGGGCCGCGGCGCGCTGAACGCCTAGCGTCACCGCGCATGACCGTTGTCGACGTCGGACCCGACACGGTGCGGTGCGACGGTGCCGGCCCGGCCATCGAACCCGCACTTGTTGAGGCGGCACTGGACTGGATCGACGAACCGGTGGGGCTGTATCTGGATCGCCCCGTCGCCGTCGGTGAGCTGTGGCGGGCGGTGATGGTGGCCGCCGTCGGCGAGTCCTGTCGTCGCATCGTGGTGGTCCATCCCGACGATTGGCCGCGGCAGCGGGTCGACCGGCTGCTCGCGGCCGCCAACACCGTTGCCGACGAGGTGGTCGCGACACGGCGATCGCAATGGTCACCCGACGAGGTCACCGATCTCGCCGATACGCCGGGCGAGGACCGCCGTCGAACGGTGCGGTCCTCGACGCTGGCCCTTGCCCTGCTTGTGGCCACGGCGGTCGCCGTTCTGATCGGGGCCACGGTGGCCGTATTGCGGCCGGCACCCGCGCGCCAGGCGGCCTCCCCGTCACGTACCGAGGTGGCGGCGGAGCCACGCATGGTCGAGGAAGGCCGGATCGCGGTGCTGGTGCCGGCCGACTGGACGGTCGCACGGGTCACCGGTGGCCCAGGCTCGCGGCGTCTGCAAGTCAGCTCGCCGGAAGATCCCGACGTGGCCATGCACATCACCCAGAGTTATGCACCCGAGACCACGCTCACTCAGGCCGCGGAGGTGCTGGCCCGCGCGATTTCCGGGCAGGTCGCCGGGGTGTTCGTCGACCTGCGGGCCGACGCCCGCTTCGCCGGCCGGCCGGCGGTGTCCTACCGGGAGATCCGATCGGGCCGATCCGTCAGCTGGTGGGTCGTGGTCGCCGGGACCACCCGCATCAGTGTCGGGTGCCAGAGCCCGCCCGACGCGGAAGAGCCGGTGCGGGCCGCTTGCGAGCAGGCCGTCGCCTCGGTGCGCGAGCGTGGAACCGATCCGGCCCGCTGAGCGTCTTATACGTGGCACAAACACGCGCGGAGTGTCCGAGGTTTCCGCGGTTTCGACGGAGGAGAGCCGTCGGGACCGCCGAAATGTCGGCCCCTCAGGTCAGCCGCCCACCGGCCTTGTCCCGGCGTTTTGACCTGCGCTGATTCTCCCCGGTAGGCTGACCCGTTGGCGTGCGATACGCCGTGGGTTTCCCGCGGTGTAAAGCGGGTTCTCGGGTCACTGTTGGTCGCCGAGGAACCATCCCGACCGTCGAGCGCCCGACCAGCCCCCGGATCGCCCGGGAACCACCCCTACAGAGGAGAGGTACACGCTGTGCCCACATACACGCCGAAGGCCGGTGACACCACGCGTTCGTGGTACGTCGTCGACGCCACCGACGTGGTGCTCGGCCGGCTCGCCGTCGCAGTAGCCAATCTGCTGCGCGGCAAGCACAAGCCGACATTCACGCCCAACGTCGACGGCGGTGACTTCGTCATCGTCATCAACGCCGACAAGGTCGCCATCGCGGCCACCAAGCTCACCGGCAAGCTGGCCTACCGCCACTCGGGGTATCCCGGCGGCCTGAGCTCGCGCACCATCGGTGAGCTCATGCAGAAGCATCCGGACCGCGTAGTGGAGACGGCGATTGTCGGCATGCTGCCGCACAACAAGCTCAGCCGCCAGATCCAGAAAAAGCTGAAGGTCTATGCGGGTCCCGAGCACCCGCACACCGCCCAGCAGCCGATTCCCTACGAGATCAAGCAGGTGGCCCAGTGACCGAGGAATTTGGCACCGACAGCAACGAGACCGAGGTGGTCGAGGTCAACGACGTGGTGGAGACTTTCGAGTCCGCGCCGGAAGCCCCGGTGGAGGCCGCGCCGCGCCAGCCCATCATCATTGACCGGCCGATCCAGACCGTCGGCCGCCGCAAGGAAGCCGTCGTCCGGGTCCGGCTGGTGCCCGGCAGCGGCCAGTTCCACCTTGACGGCCGCACCCTGGAGGCCTACTTCCCCAACAAGGTGCACCAGCAGCTGATCAAGGCCCCGCTGGTCACTGTCGACCGGGTGGACAGCTTCGACGTCTACGCCCACCTCGACGGTGGCGGGCCGTCCGGCCAGGCCGGTGCGCTGCGCCTGGCGATCGCCCGTGCGCTGATCCTGGTTCAGCCCGAGGACCGTCCGGCATTGAAGAAGGCCGGCTTCCTCACCCGTGATCCGCGCGCCATCGAGCGTAAGAAGTACGGCCTCAAGAAGGCCCGCAAGGCTCCGCAGTACAGCAAGCGCTGAGCCTGCTCAGGCACACAATCGCCGGGTGTTTCCGCTTTCGCGGGGCACCCGGCGATTGTGTTGTGTGGGTCACTTTCACCCTCAGCAGGTTTCGGTTCGTCCCAGATTGGCAAGTCCTTGAGGAGCCGACGGTCAATGTCGGCTGCCCGAGGTGGGAGTGGACCTTTTCGGGGGGTCCTCCTTCGGGGCTGTGTGACTTGCGCAGTTCCGGTAACCCTGCCAATCACAGGAAATACAAAGGAGCGAAACTTGAACACGCTGAAGAAGACTGCTGCAGGAACTCTGTTCGGCGGCGCGCTGCTCGTCGGTGGCGGCCTCGGCCTGGCCCACGCCGCGCCGCCCGCACCGGAGGCGCAGATCGCCGGTGACGGTCTGGTCGACATCACGGTGACCGCGAACGGCCAGCAGATCGGCGTCATCCAGGACGTCACGCTCGCCAACGCGGTCGGCCTCGCCGCGTCGAGCTGCCCGATGTCGATGATCGACCTGCCCGCACTGACCAACCTCGACGTCAACGGCACCCCGTTGACCAATCCCTGCAACGGGATGATGGGGCTGTCGTTCAGCTTCAGCCAGAACACCCAGGGCGGCGTTTCCGAAGGCGTGCCCGGCCAGAACGGCAACCTGGGCGCCTCGGAGAGCGCGCCGGGCCAGAACCGGGACGCCGAGGCGGTGCCGCCGAGCGCCACTGCACCGAGCACCCCGCCGGGGCAGGTCGGCTAAGCGGTCCGGCTTCCCGGGACTACATACAGCCGCCCGCACCCGTTCACGGGTGCGGGCGGTTGTGTCGTGAGGCAGTTGATATGAGAGGTTTGTCGCCATGGGCCGACTGTTCGGGACCGATGGCGTGCGCGGAGTCGCCAACAGGGAACTGACCGCGGAGCTTGGATTGGCGCTCAGCGCGGCCGCCGCCCGCCGGTTAGTGCCCGCGACCGCTGGGCACCGCGTCGCGGTGGTGGGCCGGGATCCGCGCGCTAGCGGCGAGATGCTCGAGGCGGCGGTGATCGCCGGACTCACCAGTGAGGGCGTCGACGCGCTGCTGGTCGGTGTGCTGCCGACGCCGGCCGTTGCCTACCTGACGGCGGCCTACGGGGCCGACCTGGGCGTGATGATCTCCGCGTCGCACAACCCCATGCCCGACAACGGCATCAAGATCTTCGGCCCCGGTGGTCATAAGCTCGACGACGACGCCGAGGACCGCATCGAGGAACTGGTCGCCCAGGGGCCGGGGCTGCGGCCGATCGGCGCCGAAATCGGCCGGGTGCGCCGGGCGTCCGACGCCATAGAGCGCTACCTCGACCACCTGTTCGCCGCGATCGGGACCCGGTTGGAGGGATTGACCGTGGTCGTCGACTGCGCCAACGGCGCGGCGTCGGCGGCGGCACCGCGCGCCTATGCCGCGGCTGGTGCCAGGGTGATCGCCATCAACGACCAGCCCGACGGTCTCAACATCAACGACGGCTGCGGCTCCACCCACCTCGAGCCGCTGCGGCAAGCGGTGCTTGCCCACGGGGCCGACCTCGGCCTCGCTCACGACGGTGACGCAGATCGCTGCCTCGCTGTCGACGCGACCGGCCGGGTGATCGACGGCGACGCCATCATGACGGTCCTGGCGCTGGCCATGCACGAGGCCGGTGAACTCGCCTCAGGCACGCTGGTCGCCACGGTGATGAGCAACCTGGGCCTGCACGTCGCCATGCGCGAGGCCGGGATCACTGTGCGGACCACCGCGGTCGGTGACCGCTACGTGCTCGAGGAACTGCGGGCTGGTGAGTACAGCCTCGGCGGTGAGCAGTCCGGCCACATCGTGCTGCCCGCGTTCGGCACCACCGGCGACGGCATTCTCACGGGTCTGCGGCTGATGTCGCGGATGGCGCAGACACGATCCTCGTTGGCCGAGCTTGCCGCCCCCATGCAATCCATGCCGCAGGTGCTGATCAACGTGGAGGTGGCCGATAAGGCCGCCGTCGCCGAGGCGCCGGCCGTGCAGACCGCCGTCGCCGAAGCCGAGGCCCAATTGGGCGACACCGGCCGGATTCTGCTGCGGCCTTCGGGAACCGAGCAGATCGTGCGCGTCATGGTCGAGGCCCAAGACGAGGACACCGCCCGTCAGGTCGCCCGCCGGGTAGCGCAGTCGGTCAGCGCCGAAGACTGACATGGAACCGGATGGCACGCATCCGCGTCCTATCCGATATGGAAACCACATCGGTTGACCTGCACGCGTTGCGGTCCGCCGCGCGACAACTCGACATTGCTGCCGATCTGCTGGATTCCACGCTGGCCGGACACCTCGGTGCTTTGCGGTGCGGGGGCGGGAGGCTGCGCGACGGGCTGGATCAGCTGTCGGCCGACATCGCGGCGTGGCGGCGGGCCGCCCGCGAGACCGCGCAGGCCTTGCGGGTCGGTGCGGATCGCTACGCCGAACACGAGGCAGACGCTGTGGCGGCGCTGCGATGACGCAGCGGTACACCGGCGAGGCGCTCTGGGCCGACAGTGCGGCGTTGTCGGCCGCCGGATCGGCCGCCGAGGAGGCGCTGGCGTTGCACCGCTCCGCCCTCGCGGTACTCGACGAGGGCTGGGGCGGTGAATCCGGTTCTGCCGCAACCGACCTGGTGCGGCGGCAATGCAGTGAAGCGGCGGATCTGGTGGAGGCCCTGCACGGTGCCGCGGCGGAATTGCGGTCCCTGCGGGATTCCGTGTCCGCTGCCGGGGCCGGCTACGACGTGGAAGCCGACGTGATCGACGACAGCGACGACCCCCGGTATGCGCTGGCCGGTGCCCGGCTGAGTGATCGGGCCGCGCCGATGTTCGAAACACCGCTGGCACCTGAACCGCCGGTAGCCCCGCCCCCGCCCGCGGTGTCGCCTACGCCGGCCATGCCGGGCTGGCCGCCGTCCCCGGGAGCGCCGCCGATGTCCAACCCCATGCCCAACCTCGGTGCAGCGGCACTCCCGAACCTGGGGGGCACCGTCGCGGGACTGGTGGCGCAGATCGCCGATGCCCTGAGTTCCGATGCGCCACAAGCCGGCTCGCTGGCTGCGGACACCGACGACACCGACGACGCCGAGCCCGACGCCGAGCCTGACGCCGAACCTGCCGAAGAACCTGCCGCGAAGGAAAATGCGTCGACACCCATGCCGCACCCACCGGTGCTCGCCGCCGTCGTACCGCCGTCGCCACCGGATAGCGCTGTGCCGCAACAGGCGAGCGCGCCGATGCCGCTGCTGGCGGCCGAACTGCCCCCGCCCGCCGAGCCGCCGCCGGCGCCACCGCCGCCCGAGCCGGCACCGCCGCCCGAGCCGGCACCGGCGCCCGAGCCGGCACCTGCGGTACCCGCCGATGCCGAGACCCCGTGCGAGATCGCCGCCGACGAACTCCCGCAGGTCGGGCAGTGAAGCTTAGGGGAGCAGCTGCTGCAACTGCTCGACGTAGCTGATGTATTCGGCGCCGTCGGCGGTCACCGGGGTGGCCAATAGGGTGGTCACCCCCGCTTCGGCGAACGCGGCGATGCGTTCCTTGACGTATCCCCGCGGGCCGATCAGTGACACATCGCGCACCAGTTCGTCGGGCACCGCCGCGATAGCCTCCGCCTTGCGGCCGGACAGGTATAGATCCTGGATGCGGTCGGCCACCTCACCGAACCCGTACCGGGTGGCGACGTCGTGGTAGAAGTTGCGGCCCTTGGCGCCCATCCCGCCGATGTAGAGCGCCAGTTGGGGTTTGGCCCACTGCAGGCGGTCCTCGACATTGTCGCCGACGGCCAGGGATACGCCCACCATCACGTCGAGCTCACCGAGGCTGCCGTCGCGCTTGGCTTGTCCGGCGCGCAGCGCGTCACCCCAGATGTCATCGGCTCGCTCGGGCAGGAAGAACACCGGCTGCCAGCCTTCGGCGATCTCGGCGGTCAGCTCGACGTTCTTGGGTCCCAGCGCGGCGATATGGATCGGAATACGTTCCCGCACGGGCTGATTGATGATCTTGAGCGCCTTGCCCAGCCCGGTGCCACGGTCGGCCGGCAACGGGATCTGGTAGTTGCGCCCCTTGTGGTCCAGTCGCTCGCGGCGCCACACTTGCCGGCAGATCTCGACGACCTCGCGGGTGCGGCCCAGCGGCGCGTCGAACGCCAAGCCGTGAAAGCCCTCCACCACCTGCGGTCCAGACGTTCCGATACCGAGGTTGAAACGGCCGTCGGACACGTAGTCCAGGCCGGCCGCCGTCATCGCCAGCAGCGCCGGGGTGCGGGTGTAGATCGGCACCACTCCGGTACCCAGCTGCATCGTCGACGTCTTCGCCGCAAGGAAGCCCAATTGGCTGACGGCGTCGAAGGAATACGCCTCGGCGACCAGGGCGATGTTCACGCCCTGCTTCTCCAGTTCGACGACGTGCTGAACGGTCTCGTGGAAGCCGCCCGCATAGGACAGGAAAATTCCGGTGCGCATGCGCCCGCACGCTATCAGCGGAACAGCGACGCGATGCGCTCCTCCAACGTCACCGGCGGAGCATCCGGGTCCGGCTTGCTGGTCCCGGGCAGTTCGGCGCCCGCGTCGGCGAACTCCTGGTACTCCTCGTCGTCGCTGAGGTGGAACAACAGGAATCCGGTCAGCAGGGCGCGCACCGTCTTCTGGGTGTTGTCGGTGGAGCCGCGGAAGCCCAGCAGGCGGGAGAGCTTGCGCTTCTCGGCCAGGTCCGACGGGTCGGCTTTGTCCACCACCTGCAACACCACGCCGTCCCAGCCCGCCGCTACCTCCAGGGCATCGGTGCGCAGCGAGGTGGCATCGCCGGGAGACGCCAGCACAAGACCGGGCACCGTCAGTGTCGCCGCGGCAGCTTCCGCAGACGGTTTGGTCACTGTCGGGAACAGCGCCGCGACCGCCGCCACCGTGGTTTCGCCGGCTGCGGCCAGTATCGCCGCCGCGCCGCCGAACCCGTGCCCCACCAGTCCCAGCTTGTCGGCCGCCACGCTGATCTGCCCGTTGCCCAACCGAACCCCACTGATGACGTCGAGGGTGGAGGCGAGGTCGTGGGAGAGGGTCAGGGCCGACGGCACCAGTCCGCGCTGGGTGTCCGGTGCCGCGGCCGCGATGCCCCAGCTGGCCAGATGTTCGAGGGTTCCGATGTAGTCCTCGGCGTCACACATCCAGTCGTGGCCGAAGGCGATCCCGGGTAGATGAAACCCCTCCGCGGGGGTGAAGACCGAACCGGGAATACCGGCGAAGCCCAGGTCACCGCGGAGAACCTGGTGCGGTCCGCGACGAGTCAGTGCACTGAACGCCGTGTGCTTGCGGGCCATGCGATGACCGTAGCGGACAGAACCTCCCCTGCGGGCTCGACTACCCTGGTAGACCATGTGCGGGATCGTGGCTTACGTCGGACACCGACCCGCCTGTGACGTCGTCGTCGACGCGCTGCGTCGGATGGAGTACCGCGGCTACGACTCGGCGGGGCTGGCCCTTCTCGACGGCAGCGGCGGCCTCACGGTGCGCCGCCGGGCTGGGCGGCTGAGCAACCTTGAGGCGGCTCTCGCCGAGACGGATTCCGCCGCCCTCGGCGGCACCACCGGCATCGGCCACACCCGCTGGGCCACTCACGGCCGGCCCACCGACCGCAACGCGCACCCGCACCGCGACGCCGCCGGCGAGTTTGCGGTGGTGCACAACGGCATCATCGAGAACTTCGCCACGCTGCGCGCCGAGTTGGAGGCCGTCGGCGTCGAGTTCGCCAGTGACACCGACTCCGAGGTGGCAGTCCACATGGTCGCCCGCGCCTACCGGGAGGGCGCTACCGCCGGCGATTTCGAGGCCTCCGCGCTGGCCGTGCTGCGCCGCCTGGAAGGCCACTTCACGTTGGTCTTCGCCCACGCCGACGACCCGGACACCATCGTGGCGGCCCGCCGTTCCACCCCACTTGTGGTCGGCATCGGCGAGGGTGAGATGTTCCTGGGCTCCGACGTCGCCGCCTTCATCGAATTCACCCGCGAAGCAGTCGAACTCGGCCAGGACCAGGCGGTGGTGATCACCGCCGACGGCTACCGGATCACCGACTTCCACGGCAACGACGACGCCGCCAACGCCCGCGTGTTCCATATCGACTGGGACCTGTCGGCCGCCGAGAAGGGCGGCTACGACTACTTCATGCTCAAGGAGATCGCCGAGCAGCCGACCGCGGTCTCCGACACCCTGCTCGGCCATTTCGCCGACGGCCGCATCGTGCTCGACGAGCAGCGCCTGTCGGATCAGGAGCTGCGCGAGGTCGACAAGGTGTTCATCGTCGCCTGCGGCACCGCCTATCACGCCGGACTGCTGGCCAAGTACGCCATCGAGCACTGGACTCGGGTGCCGGTGGAGGTCGAGCTGGCCAGTGAATTCCGTTATCGCGACCCGGTGTTGGACCGCGGCACGCTGGTGATCGCCATCTCGCAGTCCGGTGAAACGGCCGACACCCTGGAGGCGGTGCGGCACGCCAAGACTCAGAAGGCCAAGGTGCTCGCCATCTGCAACACCAACGGCAGCCAGATCCCCCGGGAGGCCGATGCGGTGCTCTACACCCGCGCCGGACCGGAGATCGGTGTCGCGGCCACCAAGACCTTCCTGGCCCAGGTCGCCGCGAACTACCTGGTCGGTCTGGCACTGGCGCAGGCCCGCGGCACCAAGTACCCCGACGAAGTTGCCCGGGAGTACCGCGAACTGGAGGCCATGCCCGACCTCGTGGCCCAGGTGCTCGCCCACCTCGATGTCGTGGCCGAACTGGGTCGGCGGTTCGCCGACTCCCCGACGGTGCTCTTCCTCGGCCGCCACGTGGGTTACCCCGTGGCCCTGGAGGGTGCGCTCAAGCTCAAGGAACTGGCCTACATGCACGCCGAGGGCTTCGCGGCCGGCGAGCTCAAGCACGGCCCGATCGCGCTCATAGAGGAGGGCGTGCCGGTGATCGTGGTGATGCCCTCGCCGAAGAACGCCGCGACGCTGCACGCCAAGCTGCTGTCCAACATCCGGGAGATCCAGGCCCGTGGGGCGGTGACCATTGTGATCGCCGAGGAGGGCGACGACACCGTCCGGCCCTACGCCGACCACATGATCGAACTGCCCGCCGTGTCAACGCTTTTCCAGCCACTGCTCTCGACCGTGCCGCTGCAGGTGTTCGCCGCGGAGGTGGCGCGTGCCCGCGGCTACGACGTCGACAAGCCGCGCAACCTCGCCAAATCCGTCACCGTCGAATAACGACGCATGCGGCACTACTTCAACGCCGAACAGATCCGGGCCGCCGAGGCCCCGTTGCTGGCGGGCCTGCCCGACGGCGCGCTCATGCGCCGCGCGGCGGGCGGCCTGGCCACCGCCGTCGGCGCGGAATTGCGCCGGCGCACCGGCGGCGTCGCCGGGCGGACGGTGTGCGCGGTGGTGGGTTCCGGTGACAACGGCGGCGACGCGCTGTGGGCGGTCACCTTGCTGCGCCGCCGCGGAGCCGCCGCCTCAGCGGTCCTGCTCAACCCCGACCACACCCACGCGGGCGCGCTGACGGCGTTCCGCGCCGCCGGCGGGCGGGTGGTCGACACCGTGCCGGTGGGCACCGATCTGGTGGTCGACGGGGTGGTCGGGATCTCGGGCAAAGGACCGCTGCGCCAAGCTGCCGCGCAGGTGTTCGCCGCCGTCGATGCCGCCGGCATCCCGGTGGTCGCCGTCGACATCCCCAGCGGCATCGACGTACAGACCGGCGCGCTTACCGGTCCGGCGGTCACGGCCGCGCTTACCGTCACCTTCGGCGGGCTCAAGCCGGTGCACGCGCTGGCCGACTGTGGCCGGGTGCAACTGGTCGACATCGGCCTGGACCTGGCCGACACCGATCTGGTCGGACTGGACGCCGCCGACGTCAAAGCCCGCTGGCCGGTGCCCGCCCCGCACGACGACAAGTACACCCAGGGCGTCGTCGGCATCCTGGCCGGCTCGGCCACCTACCCGGGCGCGGCGATCCTGTGCACCGGCGCGGCCGTCGCCGCCACGTCGGGGATGGTGCGCTACGCCGGCGCCGCCGCTACCGAAGTGCTCTCGCACTGGCCGGAGGTGGTCGCCGCGCCGAGCGCGGCGGAGGCCGGGCGGGTGCAGGCCTGGTGCGTCGGGCCCGGTCTGGGCACCGGTGACGCGGCGCTGGCGGACTTGACGTTCGCGCTGGGCACCGACCTGCCCGTCATCGTCGACGCCGACGGACTGACTGTGCTCGCCGCGCACCCGCACCTGGTCTCCGGCCGGACGGCGCCCACCGTACTGACCCCGCACGCGGGGGAGTACGAACGCTTCGGCCTCGGGGCGGTCGCGGGCGACAGGGTGGTTGCCGCCTGCCGGCTGGCCGAATCCCTGGGTGCCACCGTGCTTCTCAAGGGCAACGTCACCGTCATCGCTGATCCCGGTGCGCAAACGGGACTCACCTACCTCAACCCCGCCGGCGGCTCCTGGGCGGCCACCGCGGGGTCCGGCGACGTGCTTTCCGGGGTCATCGGTGCGCTGCTGGCCGCCGGTCTGCCTGCTGGGGAGGCCGCCGCCATGGCGGCTTTCGTCCACGCCCGGGCGGCCAGCGCCTCAGCCTCCGACCCGGGTCCGACACCGGTGCCGACGTCGGCGTCGGCGATCCTGTCCCATATCCGTTCCGCGATCGCTCATCTGTAAAACCCTGGAGGACAACACATGCCGCACGTCAAGTACCGGTCCCCGTCGATCGCCCCCGCGTACACCGGCCGGCTGTCCACCGACCCCGTCCCGTCGCTTCGGCTGCCTGACGAGGCGATGGAACCGGCCGCCGCCTACCGGTTCATCCACGACGAGTTGATGCTCGACGGCAGCTCCCGGCTCAACCTGGCCACCTTCGTGACCACCTGGATGGACCCCGAGGCCGAGCGGCTGATGGCTGAGACGTTCGACAAGAACATGATCGACAAGGACGAGTACCCGGCCACCGCGGCCATCGAATCACGCTGTGTGGCAATGGTTGCCGACCTGTTCCACGCCGAGAACCTGCGCGACGACGACGCCGCCAGCGCCATCGGCGTCTCCACCATCGGTTCGTCGGAGGCGGTGATGCTGGGCGGGCTGGCCCTGAAGTGGCGATGGAAGGAACGCGTCGCCGCCAGGGGCAAGAACTGGAAGAAGCGCACCCCGAACCTGGTGATGGGCTCCAACGTCCAAGTGGTGTGGGAGAAGTTCTGCCGCTACTTCGAAGTCGAACCGCGCTACCTGCCGATGGGGGAGGACCGCTACGTCATCACTCCCGAGCAGGTTGTCGCGGCCGTCGACGAGGACACCATCGGCGTGGTGGCGATCCTGGGCACCACCTACACCGGCGAACTGGAGCCGGTCGGCGAAATCTGCGCCGCGCTGGACAAACTGCACAAGAAAAAGGGCCTCGACATCCCGGTGCACGTTGACGCCGCCAGCGGCGGCTTCGTGGTGCCCTTCCTGCAGCCGGACCTCAAATGGGACTTCCGGCT
>JAULZA010000065.1:0-42326 GCA_032117575.1 Mycolicibacterium sp. | reverse complement strand
TTGCCACCTTCCTCCCGCCGGTGCTGCGCAAGCTGACGATCGAGGTGCCGGCCGAACCCTCGCACGCCGAGTCGAGCGCCGCGGTGCAACTGGCTGCGATCATCGAGCGCCGCTACGGCGGGCAGCGGCCCGAGATCGTCCTGGTGCCGCGTGGTGACGGCGCTCCGCCGCCGCCGGTGCCGATGGCCCTGGAGCGGGTGATCGTCCTCAAAGAAGGGCCGGACAAAGACAAGGGCCTGTCGTTGATCGGTGAGGGTATGCCGGCGCTGCTGATCTCCGGAGCGGGGGAGGATCTGGCCAACCAGGTCCGGCTGCTGGGCGACGACTCGTTGAACTCCGCGCTCAGCCCCAAGGCCGTAGCCGGGCTGCTGTCGTTCGAGCGCAGGTACGCCGAATACGTCGTCACGATGGGAATGCTGCTGCGCGAGACCCAGCTCGACTCCGAAGCGATCTGGCCGGAGGTGGGTATCCCGCTGGATCAGACGGTGTGGGGTCGCTCGGTGCGCGGATTCCAGGTCTACCTGATCGGATCGCACACACCGCTGCCCCCGAACCTGGGCGGTGAGGTGGTGGTCACCGTCGACGGTGAAACCATCGACAGGTGGGCGGTCGATCCCAGCGGTGTCATCGATCACCGTGTCGACATCCCGGATCGGCTGCTCGACCGCTCCACGACCGTCAGCGTCAAAGTGCGTACCAACGGCAACACGGGGACCTGCGGCGAGAGTCCGCTGATGGTGCTGCGCATTGACGGCGACACTCAGATCGAGGCCATGCCCGCCGATCCGCCGGTGCCCCCCGGCTTTCGCTCGCTACCCCAGACCCTGCTGCCGCGCGTCCAGTTCGGTCTCGGTCCGGATGTCTTCGTCGACACCGCACGCGCCATCCAGCTCGTCATGGCCATCCAGCGCACCAGCGCCGTGCCGCTGCCGGTGTTCGTCACCAGCCTCGACGAGGCGGTCGCCAGCGGCAAACCCGCCGTTCTCATTGCGGCGCAAGGGTGGACGAACGACACCATCATGCTCCCGATCCGCTTTGAACAGGGCCGGGTGAGCGTCGACGTTCTCGACGGCGGCGGCAACCCGACCGTCATGAGTCTGGATACGACATTGCCGATCGGATCGCTGCAGACCGTGGTCGACGGTCAACGCTCGTTGCTGATCGCAACGTCCAACGCCTCACCTGCTCAATTGGACGACTTGCTGCGGTGGGCGACTGCCGAGCGCGGCCGATGGAGTGGCTTGGACGGTCGCGCGGTGATCTCGGTACTGGGCAGCGAGCCGGTGACCGTGCCGAACCCGTCCATCGAACTGACTCCGCGACGCGAGAACTTCTTCAGCTGGTCGAAGTGGCTGGTGTGGGCAGCCGCGGGCGTGGTTGCCGCCGCCGCGGCCGGAGCGCTGGCCATTCTGGTTCGGGTCCGCCGACGGAGGTCCGCAACCAGCGATTGAGCGAACCGGTTACTTCTGCTTTGCCACTTCCCGGTATCTGCGCTCGATCTGGTCGACCACACCTTCGATGGCGAAGCGGCTACGGACCGTCGCCGCCGCGGCAGCGCCTACCCCCGCCCGGAGGCCGGCGTCTTCGATCAATCGGGTGAGCACTTTCGCCAACCCGGACTTGTCGCCGGGTTCGATGAGGAATCCGTCGGTTTCCGGCTGGATCATCTCCGTCGCCGCTCCGACCGTCGTCGCGACGACGGGAAGTCCGCAACACATCGCCTCCAGCAAGGTGTTGGACATTCCCTCTGCGTAGGACGGCAGCACCAACAGATCTGCGGCCCAGTAATACTGCTGAAGATCGTCGGTCCAATCCCGAACGATCACGTTGTCGCTGTCCTCGATGGGACCGGTGGGGTCGTCCGCGGCCGGAGCGCCGACAAGAACAAGCTTTGCCCGGTGCAGATCCGGAGTGGCCGCCCACGCGTCCAACAGATCGGGCAAGCCTTTCTGGCGGGCGAAACGTCCGGCGAACAGCACGATCACGCAATCCTCGGGAAGATTCAGCGATCGACGTGCCGCCACGCGCTCCTCGGGACTGGCTTGGCTCCACCGAGTTGTGGCCAGCCCGTTGGGGATCCGGATGATCTTGCTGTCGTCGACGCCGATGGCGCGCAGTTCCCGGGCGATGGGCTCCGATATCGCCTGAATCGTGTCGGCGTCCCGAAGCCCGGCCTGCCGGGTCAGCAGCTTCACCGCTTTGGTGGGGCTGATCTCCCTACCTCGGCCGCCACCGGCGACTTTGACATAGACCGGGCAGCCCAGCCGTTTGGCGGCCAGCACCGCGACGTCGGCCTGCCGGGATGCGAGGTGGACGTGGCAGAGGTCGAATCGGTGGGCATTGACTGCCAGGAACGCCGTCAGCAGTGGCAGATAGGTGACTTCGCGCAGGTACCACCGGCGGTGCGGCCACGGCAACCGCACCACATGCACCCCGTTGTGATCTCCCGAGCCGACACCCGGCGACGACGGGCACACCACGGTGACGGAGTGGCCCCGTCGGACCAGTTCTTCGGCCTGCAGACGGGCCTGCTGTTCGGCACCGCTGCCAGGACCGGGCGCGTAACCGAGTGTGCAGAACAAGATGCGGAGATTGTGCCGACCGTCGGCGGAAGATCGTGCACGACGCGGGCCGTTGGAACCTACGGTCGGCCAGCGCACCCGCCTAGTCTAGGGGCGTCTGTCTCGGGTGCGGATCCTTCTGTCGGTAATTTGTCGGGGGTGCTCATCGGACGGTGTGGCTGAACCACGGCGAATTCGCCCGAACAGCGAATTTCTCCGGTACCTGTTGCACGTCTCTGCGCTGCACGTAGCGCAGTCGCTACCGGGACGGAAGTGCTGGTGTGCCGCGTGCGGGTGACCGCACACGCAATCGGCCCTCTGCAGAGCCAGCCGTGACAGGAACCGTGGTGACGACATTACGACACCATACTGTCGATTTTGCAAGCCCCATACGTTAGCACTGTGACCCGATCCATGTGATCGTTTTCAACCATCATTGGATGATTTCGAAGTCCGGCAAGCTGAAGGTCTTGTCGAAGAACGGTTGCAGCGGGGCGTAGAGGCGGAAGTAGACGAACCAGCCGTCGTCGCCGGTGGTCTTCATGTAGTTCTTCTCGAAGCCGTCGGGTGCCGCGGCGCCGACGTAGAGGTCGATGCTGCCGTCGGAGTTAGTCTCTGGGCTCTCCGAAGCACGGCCGAAGTCGTCGAACCACTGCTGTTCGGCGGCGTCACCGCTGTGCGTCACACGGCCCCCCAGCCATTAATGCCCAAAAATTATTTAACCATCTCGTCAAGACTGCTATTCGTCACCAACGGCGTGTCGGCCCCGATCCTTCCGTTCGTTGTGCGATGCCGGCAGCCGGCCGCGGTACGCCGCTACGACCGTGGGGCCGCAAATCAGAGCTTTGAGCACGACCACGGCGAGCCAGCCCAGTGTCAGTCCGGTGAGGCCGCCATGTTTGGCGCCGAATGCCGCGCCGGCGAGTTCGACGGCGCCGAGGCTGCCGATGAGTACCGACTCCCTACCCACGGTGCCGGTAATCCGCGCCAGCGCTACGTGGTGGTCTTTGATGATCACGCCGAGGGCGCCCAGGCACAGCACGATGAGTGCCGTGTGGCCGTTGGCCGCGTAGTCCGGGCCGAAGATGCTCAGCACCAGCCCGCCGAACGGCAAGATCAGCAGATTCGCTACGACACAGGCGGCCAGCGAAGACCTCAGTGTGAACCGCAATTCGGTGACCACCGAGCGCGAATCGCGCGCACCTGAGGCGAACAGGGCCGTCGACAGCGCCATCGGCAGGACGAAGACGAAGCTGGCCACCGACCAGGTGGCATAGAGGTAGCCGGCTTGTTCGGAGCCCAGCGTCACATTCGCCACGATCGGCATCGCAAAGAACGGCACCTGTAGTGCCATGTTCAGGGCGTGGTGGCGAGCGGCGTGAAAGGGCATTCCCCGCAACAGCGACGGTGCTGGCCACAGCCGGCGAAGCCGGATCCGGTGGCTGCGCATCAGCCAGATGACGACTGCCGCGATACCGATCAGGTTGGCGCCCAGCCAACTGACGTAGATGCTCAGCGATCCGGCCCAGGACAGAGTCAGCGCGAACACCACCAGCAGAACCAGTTTGGTCGTCGCGAAGATCGCATTGCGGCGGAACTGAACGCCGCCGCCGACAAGGCTGAGCAGTGCCGAATCCACCATCAGGCCGACACCCTGGGCCGCGACACCGGCGGCGAACAGCAGGGTCGGCAATAGACTCCGGCCGACGTCCGGCAGTCCGATGAAATCCGCCGGCAGCACCATGGCGAGTACCAGCCCAACGGCTCCACCGGCGGCGCCGCAGAGCAATGCTGCACTGGACACCAATTCGGCGCGTTGCTGCGACATCGTCGGCAGCCGGGACACCAGGGCCGTCCCCAGGCCGAGCAGAGTGAACGGGGCGATCAGATTCATCGCCGCGATGGCCGTGGCCGATGCACCCACGTCTGAGGCGGGGAACAGTCGGGCGGCCAACGCCCAGTAGACGAATCCCAGGCCCGATGTCACTACCGAGGTGGAGATCAAGGCGAAGGTGCTGCGCACCAGAAAGCCGAATTTCCGGCGCTGCCCGGCGTTGCGCTCCGCGTCAGCGGTCATGGGCGGTGTTCTGCAGAATCTCGCGGACCCGCACATCGACCTCGCCGGCCGCACTGATCACGGCCACCGCGAGAATGAGACCCCCGGCCAGGCCGACTGCCAGTGCGGCCCGGGCATGCTGCCAGGGTACGAGGGCAATCAGATTGCGGACCCCGGATGCGGTGCGCCGCGGGTTTGCCACCATGACGACGACAGCGGCTGTCAGCACGACCAGCGGAGTCGGCCACAGCTGGATCAGCAGCATGGTGACCGCCAACAGACACGCCGCTGCCAATCCCATGACCACGCTCAGGGCTGGGCCGGCGGCCCGGTAGAGGCCCTTCGCGCGAGCGACGAGGCCGGGCCACCAGCGGGTCAGCATCAGCCCGACGATCACAGCGCCGTGGGCGACGCCCAGCGCGATCTGATGATGCAGCCCCGGGTGTGGCGCGGTCTCGAACCGGCCGGTCGGGTCGTCGGGAATGCCCAGATTCTTCAAGTCGTAGATCGTCACCGGTCCGTGCCGGTACACCACGTCGATCCCTTTCACCGCGTCGAACTTTGTCAGTTGGGCGTCGGTGAGCTGTTTTCCGTCACCGGTCTCGCCCTGCTGGAAGTAGAACCCGAAGCGCGGCCGTTCCAGTGCCAGACGGCGGTCGACGTAGAGGTATCGCAGCCGCATGCTGGCGGCCATGTCGGTTTCTTTCTGTCCCCAGCGTGGCGCCACATACAACGCCGCGGCGTCGACGCGTGGCGGCCCTTTCAACACCGGCCACAGCCCTGCCCGTGATGCCAGCAGGGTCGAGGAGACCCGGTCTCCGGCGATGCGGCTGCCGGGCGGCAGCCAACGTTCGGCCCATTGGACCGCAGCCAGGGTTTCGGCATCCATCGACCGGGTGTCGGCGACCGCGATGTACGGGCCGGGAAGCCGCGACCAGAACGGTCCACTGCCCAGGACGAAACCGCCGACGAACATCAACGCCAGTAGCGCGACGGCGATCAGCCTGTGCCGCAGAGGCATCCGTGGACCCTCGGGGCCCTCGGCTCCCGGTTCCGGTCGCGCGATCAGTTGCAGGGCGCTGCGGGCCACCAGCAGGCTGAGTGGGAAGAACAGCAGACTGCTGGACCGGTAGAAGATCTCCCCGCCCTTCGGGAGCAGGAAGGCCGCGCACAGGGCCGGCAGCAGGGCCGTCAGTGCCAGCAGTAGCAGGTGGGGGCCGCGTAACGGCTGCAACCGACGGCGCCGCCACGCCACCAGCAGCAGCGCCGCGACGGTGAGACACAGCACCCCGGCGTAATAGACCAGGATCAGCTTGTCCGGCAGCGGGGACGTGGCGCCCCCGGCCTCGGAGAACACCTGGCGGCGCGCGCCGCCGGTGAACTTGCCGTGGTAATCGTCGAAGATCGGTTTGAGGTAGTTGCGCAGCATCTTGGACTGGACCCCGGCCCAGGCCAGGGTCGAGGCCACCCCGGCCAGCGCGCCGAAGAGGATGCTGACCCTGGCCCGCCCCTTCTCGACCAGCGCCCACACCAGCAGAAACCCGGTCGTGACGAAGCTGGTCAGGTGGTGGGTCATCGCCAGGGCGACGAGGCAGACGGTGGCGCCGGTGTACAGCGGCACCGGATCGTGCGCGTATCGCGACCGTGCGATGAGGCTGACGGCGCCCAGCGCCAGGGGGAGCGCCACCGTCTGGTAGGAGAACTGGGAATTGAAGAAGATGAATTGCGGGGACAACGCGTAGGTGGCCACCGCCAAGCCGCCGGCGCGCTCACTACCGGTCAGCTGCTCGACGACATCGCACAGCGTCGCCAGCAGGGCCAGCCGCGCGACGAAGATCACCGTGGTCGCCGCGGCGAGCACCGGCAGGCCCAATTGGTGCACCAGGGCGGTGATCGCCTCCAGGCCCGGATAACGGGCACTGACTTCCAGGATGGGATTCGGGTCGAACAACGACTTGCCGTCGATGAGGTCTCGCAGCGTGCGCATGTGCAACTGCTCGTCGAACCCGGTGAACAGCAGCGGGTTGGTGGCCCGCCACATCAGCGCGGGTGTGACGGCCAGCGAGGCCACCGCGAGGTTGCGCTCGCTTCGGGTCAGGCGGGGTCTGAGCAGCAGCCACAGCGCACTGCCGAAGGCGACGGCGAAGCTGACGTTGGACAGCAGATGCTCCAGCCCGCGGATGCCGCCGAGCCGTGCCGTGCTGACCGCGGCGACCTGACCACCCAGGGCCAGCAGTTGCCAGATCATCAGCGTGATCGACGGCGTCAGGCGCGGCCGACCCAGCCACGAACGGACGGCACGTTGCGGCTCGATGGTTGCGGTATCCGACGGGGCACCGCTCATGGCTGTGAAGATAACCCGGCGCCGGGCCGCGGTTGCCCGAATTTGCTCCGGCAAAGACTCGCGTTATGAACCCGTCAGCGCAACCGCTGCCAGCAGCCCCAGGTGATCGGAGCCGGGTATGGGTACGGTGCGCGCTGAGGTGGCCGAGCCGTTGTAGGTCAGCACATGGTCGATCCCGATCAGGGCGGGGAACTCCGCGTTGGCCGGGAATGTGTGGATCAGGCCGGCGCCGGCCTGCTCGGCCGCGTCGCGCACACCCGGCCGCAGTGCGCGGCGGAAAGGAGCCATGTCGTGGGTGGCGTTGAAGTCGCCGCCCATGATGACCGGCCGGGACCCCGCTCTGTCGATGAGGTCCGCGATGGTTTCCGGGAGCGCGTCCATCTCTCGCCGCCATTCGGTGACCGGTTGCGGCCAGGGACCGCTGATGTGAACGGTCACCACGGTGGTCGCCGCGGGCACACCGGGGATGTCGACGTCGGCGGTGACCACGCCGAGCTCATACTCCGGGATTCGGCTGGGCGAGCCCACCGGCCAGCGACTCCAGATCGCGACGCCGTTGGCGCCGGGACGCGCATCGTTGACCTGGTGGGCGAAGTCGGAGCCCACCCCGGTCTGGGTGAGGCGGCTGACCTGCTCGGGGGTGATCTCCTGGAACAGCACGATGTCGGCGTGCTCACGCATCACCGCGGCCAGGACCGCCGCATCGGCGCTGCCTTCGGAGACGTTCACGGTGAGTACCCGCACCGCGACACTGTTCGCCGCGGTGGGTTCCGGGCCGATGAACCAGGGCAGTTGAACCGCCGCAGCCGCAGCGAGCAGCGACGCGGCGACCACGGCGGTGCGGCGCCGGCGCAGGAAAACCAGGATCACCGTGGACACTGCGGCCGCCGTCGTCAGGAATGGAGACAGCGACGCCAGAGTCAGCACCGCATGGTTGGTCACCGGGACGAAACGGACGGCGAGGGCGCCGGCGGCGACGACAATGCCGACCCAGGCCACCGCGTAGGCCAGCGAACAGGCCGCCGTGCCGAGAAATCCTGACGTGCGCCGGCCGTTCCTGCCGCCGAGCAGCTCAGCCGATCCCAAGCTAGGACAGCGTCCGGGCCAGCGCGGCGACCAGCTCGGGGGAGTCCGCTGCCGGTACGTTCTGGTAGACCCCGCCGGAGAGCTGGCTGACCGCCTCCCAGGTGGGCCGGTCCGGGTCGTCGCCGACCGTGATGACGTTGACCGCCACCGCCCTTCCGCGATCGAGCGCGGAGCGGATGAAGTCCTGGAGTCCGGGACCGTCAAGGGTGCGGTCGGTGTGCGGGCCGCCGGTGATCACCAGCACCGAATTGGGTTGTCCGGGGCGGTAATTGGCCAGGGCATCGCCGTAGACCAGGCGCAGCGTGGTGAACGACACCCCGCCGCCGGTGGGCGATACGGCGTCGAGTGCGCCGGCCAGGGCGGCGCCCCGCGGACTGCCGCCCAGGTCGTCGGACAGCGGACCGGTCGGCACCGCGATGCCGCTGTCGACGCCGGTGAAAGTCCACAGCCCGACGGCCGCGCCGGGGGGCAGCGCGCCGATGCGGTTCTTCACCGCACCCGCCGCACCGGCCTGCGCCTGGTTGAGCATCACCGTGGTGGTGGCCACGCCGGCCGGCGCCACCGTGGCGGCCACCGCCGCACGCTGGGCGTCGTCACCGGGCGGCAGCGACGCCTCCAGCGCCGGGAAGTCGACCACGTCGTTGGCGGTGTTGTCGATATCGGCGGAGCGGAAGCCGGCCTTGGCCAGTTCGTCCAACTGCTCGGGCTTGCGCATGAACCGGGCGAACTCGCTGGCCGCGGCCACCTGCTCCTCGCTCAGCCACTCGCCGGCCAGCAGCGCGGTGGGGTAGTCGGCGACGGTGGACCGCCCGCTGGGTCGCCAGGCTGCCACGCTGTCTGCGGCCTTGTCGAGCCCGGCGGTGCGGGAGAACAGTTGCTGCTCGGTCATCACCACGGCATGCACCGGGGCGCTCGCCGGGTCGCCGGGTCCGGTCAGCGCCTGCCAGGCCTGATCGGCGGTGTTGTCCGACAGCCGCGGCTGACCGGTGATCAGCGCACCGACCGCGCCCAGACCGGCGGTCGGCGGAGTGTTCGGCGGGGCTGCCGCCGCGGCCACCGCCTCGGCGGCCAGATAGGTGGCATCGGCCGACCCGGCAATGGGCAGGGCCAGCCGCAGCCCGCCCCAACCGGCAAGGTTGCGGCCGTCCAGCACCGCGGGGTCGTTCTGCAGGGCCGGCAGCGCTGCCCAGCCGTCCTGACCCAGCGCCGACTTCACCTGCGGCCGCACGGCCAGCAGCACCGGCGAGTTGACCAGCGATCGCGCGTCGCTGACGATCTGCTTGCCCGCCGCGGCCTGCAGCCGTGCGGACTGCACGGAACTCGCCGGCAACCACAGCGCGGGGCGCTCACCCAGCTCGGCCGGCCAGGTGCCGGTCAGGCCCCCCAGGACGGTGTCCGAATCCCCTTTGGTGACAGCCACTTCCACGCACTTGTCGCCGATCGGGGAGGCTTCGTCGTTGAAGCTGTCGGCGAAGGCGCTGACGGCGTCGGCGATCGACGGGTCGGCGACGACACCCACCGTCGCGGTGCCCTCAACGCACACGTTGGCGGCATCGGAGGAACGGCGCGACAGCGCATCGCCGAAGAACCGCCAGGCGATCACCCCGCCGACCAGCACGACGACGGCGGTCAGGGCGGCGATCAGCCCTCGGCTTACTTGACGGGGGCCGCTGTCCTCCCGGCGACGCCGCCCTTGCCAGCCGCTGTCAGCGCGCGGGAACCGCCCCGAGGGGGGATTGCCATCGCCGGACTGTGCCGGCTCATCGCCGGGAAAGCTGTGCCTGCCCATCTGCGGCCTACAGCCCCAGGCTCGCTTTGAGCTCCCGGCGCCGCCGGTGCAGGATCGGCTCGGTGTAGCCGTTGGGCTGGGCCGTGCCGGACAGGATCAGTTCCTGCGCGGCCTGGAAGGCGATACTGCCGTCCGGGTCCGGGGCCATCGGAAGGTAGCTCGGGTCCCCGGCGTTCTGCTCATCGACCACCGCGGCCATCCGCCGCAGGCTGGTCCGCACGTCGTCGGCGGTGATGACACCGTGGTGCAGCCAGTTGGCCAGCAGCTGGCTGGCGATGCGCAGCGTGGCGCGGTCCTCCATCAGCGCGACGTCGTGGATGTCGGGCACCTTGGAGCAGCCCACGCCGGCGTCGATCCAGCGGACCACGTAGCCGAGGATCGACTGGCAGTTGTTGTCGACCTCCTCGTGGATCTCCTGCGGCGACCAGGCCAGATCGCGGCCGGCCAGCGGGATGGTGAGCAGCTGTTCGACGGTGCTGCGGCTCTTGCCGGCCAGCTCGGAATGCACGCCGTAGACGTCGACGTAGTGGTAGTGCATGGCGTGCAGGGTGGCCGCCGTCGGCGAGGGCACCCAGGCGGTGGTGGCGCCGGCTTTGGGCTGGCCGATTTTGGTCTGGACCATGTCGGCCATCAGATCGGTCATCGCCCACATGCCCTTGCCGATCTGGGCGCGTCCGGAGAAGCCGGTGGCCAGGCCGACATCGACGTTCTGGTCCTCGTAGGCCAGGATCCACGGCTGGGTCTTCATCGC
The DNA here is from genome assembly GCA_032117575.1 of Mycolicibacterium sp. Classification (GTDB taxonomy): domain Bacteria; phylum Actinomycetota; class Actinomycetes; order Mycobacteriales; family Mycobacteriaceae; genus Mycobacterium. The sequence continues at coordinate 31,739 of JAULZA010000065.1, read as the reverse complement.
ACCCTTGCGGATCATCGGGCCGGCTTCCATCGAGGTGTGGATCTCGTCGCCGGTGCGGTCCAGGAAGCCGGTGTTGATGAACACCACCCGGTCGGCAGCGGCCTTGACACACGCCTTGAGGTTGAGCGTGGTGCGGCGCTCCTCGTCCATGATGCCGACCTTGAGGGTGTTGGCCGGCAGGCCGAGTACGTCTTCCACGCGGCTGAACAGCTCGCAGGTGTAGGCCACTTCGTCGGGGCCGTGCATCTTGGGCTTGACGATGTAGACCGAGCCGGTGCGGCTGTTCTGCCCGCCCAGTCCGTGCAGCGCGATCAGGCTGGTGAACAGGGCGTCCTGGATGCCCTCGTAAACCTCGCGTCCATTCGAGTCGACGATAGCGTCGTTGGTCATCAGGTGGCCGACGTTGCGCACGAACAACAGGCTGCGGCCGGGCAGTGTCAGTTCGGAGCCGGCCGGAGCCGATCCGCCGGCGACCTTGGATCCAGCCGCGATATAGGAGCGGTCGCCGCTGAGCACCCGGGTGAAGGTCTTGCCGCCCTTGCTGACCCGCTCGGACAGATCACCCCTGTTGAGCCCCAGCCAGTTCCGGTAGCCGAGGACCTTGTCGTCGGCGTCGACCGCGGCCACCGAGTCCTCGAAGTCCATGATCGTGGTGACCGCGGACTCCAGCACGACGTCTTTGATCCCGGCCGGATCGGTCGACCCGATGGGAGAGTCGGCGTCGACCTGGATCTCAATGTGCAGGCCGTGGTTGACCAACAGCACCGAGGTGGGCGCCTGCGGGTCGCCGAGATACCCGGCGAACTGCGCCGGATCGGCCAGGCCGGTGACACCGCCGTCGTCGAGGGCGATCTCCAGGCGGCCCTCTTCGACCAGGAACCTCCGGACGTCGCGGTAGCTGCCCTCGGCCAGCGGGACGACGTCGTCGAGGAAGCACCGGGCGTAACCGATCACTTTGTCGCCGCGCACCCTGTTGTAGGCCCGGCCATCCTCGCCGACCTTCTCGGCGCCGTCGGACTCGCTGATGACGTCGGTGCCGTACAGGGCGTCATACAGCGAGCCCCACCGGGCGTTGGCGGCGTTGAGCGCGAACCGGGCGTTGAGGATCGGCACGACTAGCTGCGGGCCGGCCGTCGAGGTGATCTCCGGATCCACCCCGGAGGTGCTGATGGTGAAGTCGCCCGGGTCCGGCTGCAGGTAGCCGATGTCGGTCAGGAACTGCTTGTAATCGGCCGGTTCGAAGCCGCCGACGATGCGCTGGCGGTGCCACCGGTCGATCTGCGCCTGCAGATCGTCACGGCGCGCCAGCAGTTCGTCGTTACGGGGCGTGAGGTCGGTGATGACCTTGTCGACCCCGGCCCAGAAGCTGGTGGGATCGACGCCGGTGCCCGGCAACGCTTCGTTGGTGATGAAGTCGTAGAGCGGCTTGGCCACTCGCAGATCGCCGATGACGACGCGATCGGTCATTGGTTCCTCCGTGCTGGAGAGTCGGTATTCCTCCGTGCTGGAGAGTCGGTAGCCCTCCGTGCTGGAAAGTCGATTGATCCTATCCGCCGGTCAGCCGGTCGCCGACGGCGCGGCACGCCGGGCGCTCGCGACGAGGAGTTGCTCGCAGCGTGCCAGCAGCGCGGCGCGCAGCGGAGCCGCCCGCTCGGCGAGCAGGCCCTGGCGGCGGACATAATCGGCACGGCCAGCGGGTTCCTCGACGGCGACCGGCTCAAACCCGTACCGAGCCAGGTCATAGGGGCTGGCCTGCATATCCAGTAGCCGGGCCGCGGCGGCGAGCTCCAGGCAGTCCATCACCAAGTCGGAGTCCACCAGCGGCCCCAGCTTGTAGGACCACTTGTACAGATCCATGTTCGCGTGCAGGCAGCCCGGCTGCTCGGTGTCGGGCTGGCGTTCGCGGGTCAGGCGTTGCTCGTTGCAGCGCATCGCCGGTGCGGTGAAGAAGCGGTAGGCGTCGAAGTGGCTGCAGCGCAACGGCATCGACTCCACCACGGCATCGGTTCCGGCGGCACCCAGGCGCAGCGGAACGGCCGAGTGCCGGGTCGAGCCGGCCCGATACACCATGGCCCACTCGTGCAGGCCGAAGCAGCCCAAGCGCGGCGCCCGGGCGGCGGTGGCGCGCAGCAGATCGGCGACGAATCGCACCGTCGGGATGCGGGAGGCCAGGTATTCGTCGCTGACCGTCACACCGTCGCCAGTGCTGCGGTAGCCGCTGCGCTGCCGATAGGCGCGGGCCGCCGGCCCGGCCAGCACGGTGCCGTATCCGGGGTGCCAGATCCGCAGCTGGCGGGGCCGCAGGCTGTAGTAGGTGAACAGGAAGTCCCAGACCGGATGGCTCTCGCCGCGCGCGGCCCGCTCCCGGTGCCCGGCGGTGAAGTCGTCGACCCGCTCGTGGTGGGCTGCCGCCCGTGCAGTCCAGACCCGCTCGTCCCAGACCCGCTCGTCCACGACCGCGTCAGCCACGGTGCATGCCGTCGCGCACCGTCCCCACCAAATCCTCGACGAGGTCTTCCAGGGCCACCATCCCGCACACCGCCCCGCCGTCACCGGTGAGCAGGGCCAGATGGCTGTTGTCCTGGCGCAGCCGGGTCAGTGCATCCGGCAGCGGCATGGCGGCCGGCAGCTGCAGCAGCGGGCGCACCGCCGAGGCGTCGACCACCGCCTCGGGATCGTCGACGAGATCCAGCATGTCCTTGATGTGCACGAAGCCGGTGAAGCGGCCGCCGGCGTCGACGACGGGGAAGCGCGAGTACCCGGTCTTCGCCAGCGCCTGTTCGACGGCGGCGACAGCCGGACCGCTGCCGGGTGCGGCCGCCGGCACCGTCTGGATCCGGTCCAACGGGATCACCACGTCGCCGACCGCCCGGTTGCGAATCTGCAGCGCCCGGGACAGTCGCGTGTGCTCTTCGGGGTCCAGCAGGCCCTCCGAGCGGGACTGGGCGATCATCTCGGCCAGTTCCACCATCGAGACGGTGTTCTCCAGCTCGGTCTTGGGTTCCACGCCCAGCGCCCGCACGATTTTACGCGCACACCAGTCGTAGATCGCGATCAGCGGCCGGGTCAGCTTGACCCACAGCAGGTACGGCGGGACCAGCAGCATGGCGACCTTTTCGGGGCCGGCCAGTGCGATGTTCTTCGGCACCATCTCGCCGAGCAGTACGTGCAGAATGACGACGATCGTCAGCGCCACCACGAACGAGACGGTGTGCAGCACGGCGTCGGGCACACCCAGCAGCTCGAAGATCGGCGAGAGCAGGTGCGCCACCGCCGGTTCGCCGACCCGGCCCAGGAAGATCGAGCCGATGGTGATGCCCAACTGGGCGCCGGCCAGCATCACCGCCAGGTTCTCGCCCGCCCGGATCACCGTCACCGCGCTGTGCTTGCCCTGTTCGGCCAGCGCTTCCAGGCGGTCGCGGCGGGCCGAGATCAGGGCGAACTCCGCACCGACGAAGAACGCGTTGGCGGCGATGAGCAGCACCGTGAGCACGACGCCGAAGAGATCGCCCATCAGTCCCGGCCCTCCTGGTCGTGGCGGGCGAGTTTGACCAGATCGATCAGGTCGATGCGGCGCCCGTCCATCCGCGCCACGGTGACCTGCCAGCGCGGCGGATCGTCGAGGGAGTCCGGCTCGAACGCCCGCAGCTCCACGGCGTCACCCTCGCCGGGAATGTGGCCCAGTTCGGCCATGACCAAGCCGCCGATCGTCTCGTAGTCGCCGTCCGGGCCGCGGAAACCGGTCCGATCGGCGACCTCGTCGATCCGCAGCAGACCCGAAACCCGATGTCCGCCGGTGATCCTGATGACCTCGGGATTGAACGCATCGTGTTCGTCGCGGATATCGCCGACGATTTCCTCGATCAGGTCCTCCACGGTCACCATGCCGGCGATGCCGCCGTACTCGTCGGCCACCAGCGCGGTCTGCAGGCCATTGGCCCGCATCTGCTCCATCAGCGCGTCGCCGTCCAGGGTGGAGGGCACCACCGGGACGTGCAGGGCCAACGAGCCCACCCGAACGGTCAACCGCTGCGAGTGCGGAATCTCGAAGACTTGTTTGACGTGCACCACACCGACGGTCTCGTCCAGATCGCCCCGGGTGACCGGGAACCGGGAGTGACCGGTCTGGCGCACCTTGTCCAGCAGGTCGGCGACGGTGTCGTCGGCTTCCAGCGACTCGATCTTGGCGCGCGGAGTCATGAACTCCTCGGCGGAGCGGGCGCCGAACTGCAGCGATCTGTCGACCAGGTCGGCGGTGGGCTGATCCAACGCACCCTGTTTGGCCGAGGTGCGGACCAGCGACGCCAGTTCCTGGGGTGAGCGTGCCGACGACAGCTCGTCGGCCGGTTGGATGCCGAACCGCAGCAGAATCCAGTTGGCGGCCCCGTTGGTCAGCCGGATCAGCGGGGTGACGGCCGCGGAGAAGAACACTTGCGGACCGGACACGATCCGCGCAGTGCGCAACGGCACGGCGATCGCCATGTACTGGGCGACCAGTTCGCCGAACACCATCGACACCGAGGTAGCGATGACCAGCGCCAGGACCAGGGACACCCCGTCGACCCAGCCTTCCGGGATCCCGACAGCGGCGGTCACTGGCGCCAGCAGTCGCGCGATCACCGGTTCGGCGAGATAGCCGGTGATCAGCGTGGTGATTGAAATTCCGACTTGGGCGCCGGAGAGCTGGAAGGACAGTGTGCGGTGGGCCTTTTGGACCATCCGGTCGCGCGGACCGCCGGTGCGGGCGTTGGCGTCGACGGTGCTGCGTTCCAATGCGGTCAGCGAGAATTCCGCGGCCACGAACACCGCGGTGCCCAGGGTGAGCAGAACGAAGCCGAGCAGGCTCAGCGCAACAGAGACCACGCTCATCGGGTCTCCCTCGGCCGCCCAGGGGCCTGCGGCACGCCGACCCCTTTCCGCTGGCAGAACAGTGCGCCAATGCTAGCCGTTCCGCTGCGCCGCGTGGTGGTCAGCGTGCCCTACCAGCCGGTCGGCAGCGGATGACCTTCGGCGAATCCGGCCGACGACTGCACGCCCAGCACCACCCGTTCGTGCAGTTCGGCCAGGTTGGCCGCCCCGACGTAGGTGCAGGTGCTGCGAACCCCCGAGGTGATGTGGTCCAGCAGGTCCTCGACACCCCCGCGGTCGGGGTCCAACGCCATCCGCGACGACGAGATGCCCTCCTCGAACAGCGCTTTGCGGGCCCGGTCGAATCCGCTGTCGGCGGATGTGCGGGCGGCGACAGCGCGTTTGGAGGCCATACCGAAGCTCTCTTTGTAGGGCCGGCCATCGCGGTCGAACATCAGGTCCCCGGGCGACTCGTAGGTGCCGGCGAACCAGGAGCCGATCATCACGTTGGCCGCGCCGGCCGCCAGCGCCAGGGCGACATCGCGGGGATGCCTAACTCCGCCGTCAGCCCAAACGTGCCCGCCGAGTTCCTTTGCTGCCGAGGCGCATTCGAGTACCGCGGAGAACTGCGGACGCCCGACGCCGGTCATCATGCGGGTGGTGCACATCGCCCCCGGGCCGACCCCGACTTTGACGATGGAGGCGCCCGCCCCGATCAGGTCCCGGGTGCCTTCGGCGGACACCACGTTGCCCGCCGCCAGCGGGATGCCCAGCCCCAGTGCCGCGACCGCCTTGATGGCCTCGATCATCTTGAGCTGATGGCCGTGCGCGGTGTCGATCACCAGGACGTCGATCCCGGCCTCGGCCAATGTGCGGGCCTTGGACGCCACGTCGCCGTTGATGCCGATGGCCGCCGCGACCCGCAGTCGCCCGGCGGCGTCGAGGGAGGGCGAGTAGATGCCGGCCCGCACCGCCCCGGTCCGGGTGAGAACCCCGCCCAGCGAGCCGTCCGGCGCGGTCAGCACCGCCACTCCGACGGGCCGGTTCTCCAGCAGTTCAAACACCCGTCGGGGTTCGGTGTCCAGTGGTGCGGTGACGAAGTCGGTCAGCGCGATGTCACGGACCCGCGCGAATCGGTCCACGCCGACGGTCGCCGCGTCGGTGACCAGGCCGGTGGGACGCCCCGCTGCGTCGACGACCACCGCCGCACCGTGTGCCCGCTTGTGGATCAGCGCGATGGCGTCGGACACCGAGTCGTCGTCGGTGAGGGTGACCGGGGTGTCGGCCACCAGGTCGCGGCTTTTGACGAATTCCACCGTCGTGCGGACGGCGTCGACGGGCAGGTCCTGGGGGATCACCACGATGCCGCCACGACGGGCCACCGTCTCGGCCATCCGCCGTCCGGCGACCGCGGTCATATTGGCCACCACCACCGGGATGGTGGTGCCGGTGCCGTCACCGGTCGACAGGTCGACGTCGAATCGGGACACCACGTCCGAAGAGTTCGGGACGACGAAGACGTCGTTGTAGGTCAGGTCGTAGCTGGGGGAGTGACCCTCCAGAAACCTCACGAGTGAAACCTCACGAGTGCATTCTCACCGGCGGCTACATCTGCACTTCGGTGTGGTCGCCGCTCCACAACGTGTGGAACCGCGCGGCCGGATCGGCGTCGGTGCGGCCGTAGGTGTGGGCGCCGAAGAAGTCGCGCTGGCCCTGGATCAGTGCGGCGGGAAGGCGTTCGGTGCGCAGGCCGTCGTAGTAGGACAGCGCCGAGGAGAAGCCCGGGATCGGGATGCCCAGTTGGGTGGCGGTCACGACCACCCGGCGCCAGCCATCGACACCCGACTCCACCGCGCTGCGGAAGTACGGATCGGCGAGCAGGGTCGGCAGAGCGGGGTCGGCGTCGAACGCCTCTTTGATCCGGTTGAGGAACTTGGCGCGGATGATGCAGCCGCCCCGCCAGATGGTGGCCAGCACACCCGGGGTGATGCCCCAGCTGTACTCATCGGAGCCGGCCTGGACCTGATTGAAGCCCTGCGCGTAAGCGATGATCTTCGAGGCATACAGCGCCTGGCGGACGTCCTCGGTGAACAGTTTTGCGTCAGTGGGCCGTTCGCCGAGGTCGCCGGATGCCAGCCCGGCAGCGGCCCGGCGTTGCGGCACCGATCCGGACAGCGCCCGGGCGAACACCGCCTCGGCGATGCCGGTGACCGGCACGCCCAGATCCAGGGCCGACTTGACCGTCCAGCGGCCGGTGCCCTTCTGCTCGGCTTCGTCGACGATCACGTCAACCAGGGGTTGGGAGGTTTTGGCGTCGACCTGGCGCAGCACCTCGGCGGTGATCTCCACCAGAAAGCTGTCCAGGTCGCCGGAATTCCACTCGGTGAACACGTCGGCGATCTGCGGCGCCGTCAGCCCGAGACCGTCGCGTAGCAGCTGGTAGGCCTCGCCGATCAGCTGCATGTCGGAGTACTCGATGCCGTTGTGCACCATCTTGACGAAGTGCCCGGCGCCGTCGGGTCCGATATGGGCGCAGCAGGGCACCCCGTCGACCTTGGCGGAGATCTCCTCCAGCAGCGGGCCCAGCGAGGCGTAGGACTCTTTCGGGCCGCCCGGCATGATCGACGGTCCGTTGAGCGCCCCCTCCTCGCCGCCGGAGATCCCGGCGCCCACGAAGTGCAGACCGCGCTGGGCAAGAGCCTCCTCGCGGCGGATGGTATCGGTGTAGAGGGCGTTGCCGCCGTCGATGATGATGTCGCCCGGCTCCATGGCGTCGGCCAGCTCGTTGATCACCGCGTCGGTGGCCTCGCCGGCCTTCACCATGATCAATACCCGGCGCGGCCGCTCCAGCGCGGCCAGGAACTCCTCGACCGACTCCGACCGCACGAACTTCCCCTCCGAACCGTGCTCGCCCAGCAGCGCGTCGGTGCGGCCGATGGAGCGGTTGTGCAGCGCGACGGTGTAGCCGTGCCGGGCGAAATTGCGCGCAATGTTGGAACCCATGACCGCAAGGCCGGTGACGCCGATCTGTGCGGTGGGTTGCGGGGATGCGCTCATTCTCGCCTCTTTTTCTGGTGGGGTCGGTTCAGGGCCAAAGCCGATTCAGTTCAGTCAGCCATGGAACGGCCACCGCGATGGTGGGAATGACCAGGATCGCTGCGGCGGCGCAGTAGGCGGCCAGCGCGATCGGCACACTGTTGGGCGGCCCGGCCAGTCGGCGAACCCGCACCACGGTGCTGGTTCCGCCGGCCGCCATGGCGCCGGCCGGAGTGGGTCCGCACGCGCAGGTGACCAGTGCCCGGGCCAGCGGTGTGCGGCCCGCGGCGCGCACCGCGGCGTCGTCGGCGAGCAGTTCGACCAGCAGTCGCACCGCGTCGAGCGCACCGTTGATGCGGACGAACCGCGGGAAGGCGGTGTGCGCGACGACGAAAGCCTCCAGGACCAGGTCGTGGCGGGCGCGAAGATGCGCACGCTCGTGCCGCAGGATCGCAGCGAGTTCCGGCTCGGTGAGGGCCGCCAGCGTGCCGCTGCTCAGCACCACCCGGCTGCGCATCCCCGGCAGGCAGTAGGCCAGCGGTTCGGTCCGGTCCAGCACCCGCACCCGATCGAGGTCGCGCGACTGTTCGCTAAGCAGGTCCACCACCATCCGGTGGCGCGCGCGGCGGCGCCGGGTGCTAACCGCCACCGCGACAAGGGTCGACCCGAGGCGGACTCCGACCATCGCGGTCAGCGCCAGCATCAGCACCGAACACGACCATCGGGTCAATCCCAGCGTCGCGATCTGCTCCCCGACAGTGGTCGTGATTCGGCCGTCCGGGCCGGGCACGAATAGCAGCGCGGCAATGGAAAGGCCCGCGCTGAACGTCGACAAAACAGCGGCGACGGCGATCGACTGCCACAGCACGACGGCGGCGCGGGGTGCGCGCATGGGCCAGGAGGCTTCGGCCAGCAAAGCCGGGAGCGGACCGACCAGCACTACGGCGAGGACGGTGAAGGCCAGCGCTGACACGCCTGACAGTCTCCCTTAGCCGAAGCGATGAGCGCTAGCGGACCCTCTGTTTTGTCTCGAGTTCAGCCAGCGCCCTGCGCAGCGCGTCGGCCTCGTCGGCGCCCACCCGTTCCACGAAATTCATCAGCGCGGCCTGCCGGTCGCCGGAGTCGTCGGCCTGGTCCAGCGCATCGACCATCAGTCCGGCCACCAGGTCGTCGCGGCCGTGGGTAGGTGCGTAGCGGTGGGCGCGGTCGTCGCGCAGTTGGAGCACCAGGTTCTTACGGGCCAGTCGCTGCAGCACTGTCATGACGGTGGTGTAGGCGAGGTCGCGTCGGACCGCCAGCGCCTCATGGACCTGTCGAACCGTCTGCGGCCGTCCGGCGCTCCAAAGATGGTCCATCACAGCGCGTTCCAGATCTCCCAGACCGCTCAGCTTCGCCACAGTGCTCTCTTCCCTCGCGGGTTGACGTTACTCCCTTTACTACGGAATGTCGTACCCAGATTCGCGGCATCAACTCCGGCGCCGCCCGAAAAGTTCCCCCCGAGCCGTGCGGGCGGCGGGGTGCAGGTGTAGACACACACTCGTGCTACCTCAGGACATGCCGCCCGCCCCGTTCGACATCGGCATCGGGCTGACCTACACCGAACTGACGCCCGACGGCGCGAAGGCCACCCTGACCATCACCCCGGCGGTGCACCAGCCGATGGGGATCGTGCACGGCGGGGTGTGGTGCGGCATGGTCGAGTCGATGGCCAGTACCTCGGCCTACACCTGGCTGTCGGCCAACGGGGGTGGCAACGTGGTCGGGGTCAACAACAACACCGACTTTTTGCGTGCGGCCAGCGAAGGGACCGTCTACGGGGTGTCCGAACCGGTGCACCGCGGCCGGCGTCAGCAGTTGTGGCTGGTGACCATCCGCGACGACCGGGGTCGGCTGATCGCCCGTGGTCAGGTCCGGCTGCAGAACCTCCAGGCCGATGCCTGACCGGCCGGCCTCTCCGTGACAGCCTAAGTTGCCGACAGGCTCAGCGACAGCTGGGCCCCGCCGAGCGGGCTGGTCTCCAGAATCGCCGTTCCGCCGTGGAGTTCGGCTTGTTGCGCCACCAGTGCCAACCCGAGTCCGGAACCGGAGTGAGTGGCCGTCGAGCCGCGGGAGAACCGCCCGAACACCGCCGCCCGTTCCTGCTCGGGTACGCCGCTGCCGTTGTCGTCGATGGTGATCTGCACGCCGTCGGGCTCGTGTCGGACGGCCAGCCGGACCTCGGTGGCGCCGCCGTGCCGGACCGCGTTGGCGATGGCGTTGTCGATGACCAGTCGCAGCCCCGCCGGCAGACCGACCATCGGCACCGCGGGCGAGGGCACCAGCCACACCCGCAGATCCGGGTAGACGCGTTCGGCGTCGTGCGCCGCGCGGTCGAGCAGTTCGGTGACGTCGAAGGACACAAAGTCGTCGGCCGTCGTCAGTTCGCCCTGGGCCAGACGCTCCAATGCGGTCAGGGTGGCTTCGATGCGGCTCTGGGTGCGGATGGTGTCCCCGATGACCTCCCGGCGCTGCTCACCGTCGAGGTCGAGGGTGGACAACACCTCGAGATTGGTGCGCATCGCGGTCAGCGGGGTGCGCAGTTCGTGCGAGGCCACCGCGGCGAAATCGCGCGCCGATTCCAGTGCCGCTCTGGTCTTGGCCTGCTCGTCGCCGATGCGCGCCAGCATGCCCTCCACCGCCTCGCCGATCTCGACCGCCTCGTTGACGCCGCGGACCTGAACCTCCTCGGGCTTGGACTGGGCGTTGATGGCGCGGGCCTGCTGGGCGAGCAGCCGGAACGGGTCGATCATGATCAGGGCGAAGAACCAGCCGACGATGACGGTGCCGATGATGACTCCGCCGCAGATACCCACGACCCGCCAGTGCAGTTCGGCGATCCGGCGCTGGGTTTCGGCCACCGGCGCGCCGAGCGCAATCGATGCCATCCCCACGGTGAACGAGCGGACGCGGTATTCGACGCCATCGATGGTGGTGTTGGTGTAGCCGTCCGCCAGTTTGGGCAGCACGATGTCGGAGGGAACGGACACCGTCGAGCCGCCGGCCCGGACGGTACGCACCAGGCTTCCGTCCGGGCTGGGGTTTCCGGCGCCCGGCGGCCCGGACAACAGCGTGCTGACGTCACCGAGACTGCTCACCGAGTCCAGCCGCCGGTCGAGCTGGCTGTACTGATCGTTGGTGACGCCGACCCACACCCAGGTGCCCAGCGTGAGGACCAGGACCACGACGCCCAGGGCGGCGGCGATCACGATGGTGCGCAGCGACACCATCCGGGGGGGCAGTCGCTGCAGCAGCCGGTAGACGACTTCGTTGGGTTTCACCATGGGACGGACCCGACGCCGGGGGTACAGACGTCAGGGCGCGGCGTGCCCGCAGTTAGATGGTGTCGGCTAGGACCAGCGCCCGCTGCGGCAGGTTGCAGCGATCGCGGAAGTCACGCGAAGGCTTGCGGATGCCCTCCAGGTCGGCACGCACAGTCGGATTGGCGTTGAGGTAAGCCTCGGTCTGGTCGCGCACCGCATCCTTCGGCTGACCCTGCAACCCGGTGAAGAAGTTGTTCACGTCGGGGTTGGTCAGCAGGTAGACCGACATCGCGGCCGAGATGCCCGACATCACGCCGGTCATGTCGGCGCTGGTGCAACCCGGGGGCAGCGGGTCGGCAGCGGCTGGGCCGGGGGAGGCGACCAGCACGGCGCCTGCGGCGCCGAGCGTCACCGCCGCAGCGCGAAAAAAGGACCCCCGGCGTGAGCGGCTGGTAGCTGGCATGACTTTTCCCCTTGCGTGGTTCGTGTGATCATCATGCTATTGGAGCCCGGCCGATGTTCAACCGGGCGCCGCGTCAGTAGGCGGTGATTTCGGCGTCGTCGACGCGTTCGGCGATCTCTTCGAGCTGCTCGATCCGGGTGCGGGCGTAGGCCTGCTGCTCGGTGATGGTCAACTGGCCGCGCTGGCTGCCGATGAAAGTCGAGACCCAGGACAACGCCGTGGTGAGCCGCGCCTTGAACCCGACCAGGTAGATCAGATGCAGGAACAGCCACGACAGCCAGCCGATGAATCCGCCGAACTCTAGCGGTCCGACCTGGACCACCGCGGAGTACCGCGACACGGTGGCCATCGAGCCCTTGTCGAAGTACTTGAACGGCTCCCGGGCGGCCGGGTCGGCGCCGTTGAGCTCGGCTTTGATCAGCTTTGCGGCGTACTTGGCGCCCTGAATGGCGCCCTGCGCCTGACCCGGCACACCCTCGACGAGAGCCATGTCGCCGACGACGAAGACGTTCGGGTGCCCGGGCAGGGTCAGGTCGGGCAGCACCTTGACCCGGCCGGCCCGGTCCACCTCGGCCCCGGACTGGTCGGCGACCATCTTGCCCAGCGGGCTGGCCGCGACACCGGCCGACCACACCTTGGTCTGGCACTCGATGCGATCTTCGCGTCCGTCGCCGTACTTGACGTTGATTCCATTGCGGTCGACATTGGTGACCATCGCGCCGAGCTGGATCTCCACGCCGAGCTTTTCCAATCGGGCGGCGGCCTTGAGTCCCAGCTTCTTGCCCATCGGCGGCAGCACTGCGGGTGCGGCGTCGAGCAGGATCACCCGGGCCTTGGTCGAGTCGATGTGGCGGAAGGCGCCCTTGAGGGTGTGGTCGGCGAGTTCGGCGATCTGCCCGGCCATTTCCACGCCGGTCGGGCCGGCGCCGACCACCACGAAGGTCAGCAGCTTGGCGCGGCGTTCAGGATCGCTGGACCGCTCGGCCTGCTCGAAGGCGCCGAGGATGCGGCCGCGCAGTTCAAGGGCGTCGTCGATGGTCTTCATGCCCGGCGCCCACTCGGCGAAGTGGTCGTTGCCAAAATAGGACTGCCCTGCGCCGGCGGCGACGATCAGCGAGTCGTACGGCGTGCGGTAGGTGTGGCCCAGCAGCACCGAGTCGACGGTCCGGTTGGCCAGGTCGATGTTGGTGACCTCACCCAGTAGCACCTGGCAGTTCTGCTGCTTGCGGAGGATCACCCGGGTCAGCGGCGCGATCTCGCCTTCGGAGATGATTCCCGTCGCCACCTGGTAGAGCAGCGGCTGGAACAGATGGTGGGTGGTCTTGGCGATCATCTTGATGTCTACGTCGGCGCGCTTGAGCTTCTTGACGGCGTTGAGACCGCCGAAGCCCGAACCGATGACGACGACCTTGTGCTTATCCGACGGGGTGGCGCCTGGGTGGGTCATCTTCGCTCCTGAAATAACACCGGACTGCACAGAACAGGACAACGTTAGCTGGCCGAGTCCGTTCCGTCTCGCATCACGTCCCCAGAACGTCCCGAAGGGCGGCACCGACGGCGCTGATGGACCCGGGCACAGAGGAGGGCAGATTCACGATGACGCCGTCGATCCCGGCGTCGACGACGTTGGCTGCGACCGTCTCGGCGATCTGCTCGGCGCTGCCGACGGCCATGCGTCCGCGCATCGCCGGCGGAACCATGTCCTCGGTGAACTTCGGGTCCGGGATCGCGGTGAGCAGCACCGAGGTCTCCAGCGTCGCCGGGTCGCGGTCGGCCTCCTCGCAGCGCTGGTGCAGGGCCGCGACTTTTCTCGGCAGCTCGGCGAACGACGCGATGATGTTGAGGTGGTCGAAGTAGCGGGCGGCCAGCCCGAACGTCTTCTTCTCTCCACTGCCGCCGATCATCAGGGGGATGTGGTCGCGGAAGCGGGGTTCGGCCATGGCCTGCTCGGTGCGGTAGTAGTGGCCCGCGAAGGACACCCGCTCGCCGGCGATCATCGGCAGCATGATCTGCAGGGCCTCGTCGAGTTTCTTGAAACGCTCGGTGAAAGTGCCGAATTCGAAACCGAGCTGGGTGTGTTCAAGTTCGAACCAGCCGGTCCCGACACCGAGAACAGCCCGGCCGCCGCTGACCACGTCGAGGGTGGTGATGATCTTGGCCAGCAGTGTGGGGTTGCGATAGGTGTTGCCGGTGACCAGCGTGCCGAGCTGAACGTTCTCGGTGCCGGTGGCCAGCGCGCCCAGGGCGGTGTAGGCCTCCAGCATCGGCTGATCGGGCGAGCCCAGCATCGGCAGTTGGTAGAAGTGGTCCATCACGAACACCGCGTCGAATCCGGCCGCGTCGGCCTCCCGCGCCTGGGCCAGCACGGTGGGGAAAAGCTCCGACACCGGTGTGCCGTAGGAGAAATTCGGGATCTGCAGGCCGAGTCGGATCGTCACCTCACGAACCTAACGCGTGGGTCATCCGGACTGGTCAGCCGGACGTCTCAGCCGGACGTCTCAGCCGGACGTTGTCAGCCGGACGTTGTCAGCCGTACGTGACCGCCGCACCGCGCCCGACGTGCAGCGTCTGCCCGGTGATGTGCCGTGCCGCCGGGGTGGCGAGAAACAGCGCCATGCGAGCCATCTCGTCGGCCCACGGCGCCGGTGTCCCCGCGATCCCGCCGTAACCCGGCTGAGCGGTCCGGCCGGCGGCGATGGTGTTGACCGTGATGCCGCTGATCCCGAAGTGGTTGGCCTGGGCGGACGTCCAGTCCGACAGCGCCGCCTTCGCGGCAGCCTCCGGGCCGGTGTCGCACGGCGGCAGCGCCACCACGATGGAGCCGCCGGACCGCAGGTGCTCGCTGACGGTCTGCACCGTCAGCACCGTCGATACGACGGTTCGGTCGAAGGCCGACCGCCAGGCCACGGCGGTGTCGGCCAGCGTCGCGGTCCGCGGGTCGATGTCGATCCAGCCGGTGGCGGGCACCACCACGATGGCGTCGAGGTGGTGCGGCAGGCGGCCCTGCGCCGACGCCAGGTCCGCGGGGTCGGAGCAGTCGCAGACGACGGCGTCCGCGCCGGCCGCGGTGGCGGTTACGGCGAGATCCTCGGGCCGCCCGCCCATGACGACGAGGCGGTGTCCGGCCGCGGAGAAGGCCTCGGCGATGGTCCGCCCCAGCTCGCCGTCGGCACCGCTGATCACTACGTCCATGCCCACACTCCTCACTGTTCCGACAGCGAATGTTACTCGACGGTAAGGTCGGCCGAATCTCGGCATGACCCGCCTAGGGTTGGCGGCTATGAGGTCGAACGGGCCGCCGACCATGCTGCCCCGGTGGGTGTATCTGCCCGCCACCGTGGCCGCGGTGTTCGTGGTCCTGCCGCTGATCGCCGTGGCCGCCAAGGTGGACTGGACCCGCTTCGGCGAATTGGTCACCAGTCCGGCCTCCCGGGCGGCGCTGCTGCTCAGCCTGCAGACCGCCTCGGCCAGCACCGTCGTGTGCCTGGTGTTCGGGGTGCCGCTTGCGCTGGTGCTGGCGCGGCACCACGGCCGCCCGGTGCGGTTGCTGCGGCCGCTGGTGCTGCTGCCGCTGGTGTTACCGCCCGTCGTCGGCGGAATCGCGCTGCTGTACGTGTTCGGCCGGCTGGGGCTGCTGGGCCGGCACTTGGAGGCCGCCGGCGTGCGGATCGCGTTCACCACCGCCGCCGTCGTGCTGGCCCAGGTGTTCGTGTCACTGCCGTTTCTCGTGATCGCGCTGGAGGGGGCCGCCCGCGCCGCCGGCGCCGGATACGAGGCGGTGGCCGCCACCCTCGGGGCGCGACCATCGCGAGTGTGGTGGCGGGTGACCATGCCGCTACTGGCCCCGGGTCTGGTGTCCGGGGCCGTGCTGGCGTTCGCCCGGGCGCTGGGCGAGTTCGGTGCCACCCTGACGTTCGCCGGTTCCCGCCAGGGCGTGACGCGCACCCTGCCGCTGGAGATCTACCTGCAGCGCGAAGCCGATCCGCAGGCGGCGCTGGCACTGTCGATGCTGCTGGTGGTGGTGGCCGCCGTCATCGTGCTGGTGTTGGGTGCCCGACGATTCGCCGGTGCGCGGGCGACGGTGACTGCCGGTGGCTGACCTTGACGTCGCCGTCGCCGTCGGCGGGCGCGGCGTTGATCTGGCATTCCGCGTCGGCGCCGGGGAAGTAGTGGCCGTGCTCGGCCCCAACGGTGCCGGCAAGTCGACGGCGGCGGCGGTGATCGCCGGGGTGCTTCGCGCGGACCGGGCGGTGGTGCGGGTCGGGCGGCGGACGTTGACCGACACCGCCACCGGTGTCGAGGTCGCGGTACACCACCGCAGAGTCGGCCTGCTCGCGCAGGAACCCTTGTTGTTCCCGCATCTGACCGCGCTGGGCAACGTCGAGTTCGCGGCCCGGCGTCTCGGCGGGGGACGCGCCGCTGCCCGTACCCGCGCCCGCGACTGGTTGGCCCGGGTGGACGCCGGGGAGCTGGCCGAACGCAAGCCAGCCGCGTTGTCCGGCGGCCAGGCCCGACGGGTGGCGCTGGCCCGTGCGCTGGCCGCCGAACCGGACGTGTTGCTGCTCGACGAACCGCTGAGCGGCCTGGACGTCTCGGCAGCGTCGTCGGTCCGCACGGTCCTGCGCACGGTGATCCGCCGGGAGGGCGCCGGTGCGGGCAGGCCGGTGCTGCTGATCACCCACGACCTGCTCGATGTCCTGGCACTCGCTGACCGGGTGCTGGTGGTGGAGTCCGGTCAGATCGCCGAGGAAGGTTCGGTGGCCGCGGTGATGGGGGCACCCCGTAGCTCGTTCGGGGCCCGCTTCGCCGGGGTGAACGTGGTGCGGGGCGGGCTGGTGGGGCCAGCGGCGGTGCGCGGTCCGGACGGGATCATCTGGCACGGGATCACCGCCGAGCCGCTGGGCCGCGGGCCCGATTCGCACGCCATCGCGGTGTTCTCGCCGGCCTCGGTCGCGGTGTTCCGCGAGCGTCCGCAGGGCAGCCCCCGCAACAGCGTTTGTTTGCGAGTTGCTGCTCTGGAGGTGATCGGGTCAGCGGTGCGAGTGCGCGCCGATGAACAGGCCGACGGCGCCCCGGGGATCGCTGCCGACATCACCGCCGAATCCGTTGCTGAATTGAGACTTTCGGTCGGCCTGACCGCCTGGTTCACCGTCAAAGCCCAGGAAATCCGTTTGCACGCGGGTTTCCACGCTGGTCCGCCGGAAGCCTGACGCCCGACAGAAGCGACACAGCCGACCAGGAACTTGCGTCACGGCGGTAACACGGTAGGTTTGCCGCCATGACGCAGTCGGACCCGACTTCACGACGCCCGAGACTGTGGACGGCGATCGCCGCCACGGCTGTAGCAGGTGCCAGCGCCGTCACGATCGCGCTGCCGAGCACGGCCAGCGCCGATCCGGTGCCGCCGCCGCCCGCACCCCCGACCGTCGCGCCTCCGGCGGCACCGGCCCCGCCGCCACCCCCGGGTGCACCTGTCCCGCCGGCCCCGCCGGCCCCGCCGGCCCCGCCGGCCCCGCCGGCCCCGCCCGCGGACCCGAACGCGCCGGCCCCCGCTCCGGCCCCGCCGGCGCCGCCGGCCCCACCTGCGGACCCGAACTTGCCGGCCCCGCCTGCAC
This sequence comes from Mycolicibacterium sp., assembly GCA_032117575.1. Classification (GTDB taxonomy): domain Bacteria; phylum Actinomycetota; class Actinomycetes; order Mycobacteriales; family Mycobacteriaceae; genus Mycobacterium. Next base: position 14,478 of record JAULZA010000065.1, on the reverse strand, counting down.
CGCCGGCCCCGCCGGCCCCGCCTGCACCGCCGGCCCCGCCGGCGGACCCGAACGCTCCCGCTCCGGCCCCCGGTCCGGCAGCCCCGGCGCCAGAGGCCGGCCGCGTGGAGAACGGCGCCGGCGGCTTCAGCTACATCCTTCCGGCCGGCTGGGAGGCCGCCGATGCATCGCGGCTGAGCTACGGCCAGGCTCTGCTGCTCAAGCAGACCGGCCCCGCTCCGCTGCCTGGTCAGCCCGCGCCCACCGCCAACGACACCAGCATCCTGCTGGGCCGGCTGGACATGAAGCTGTTCGCCGGCGCCGAGCAGGACAACGGCAAGGCCGCGGTCCGTCTCGGTTCGGACATGGGCGAGTTCTTCATGCCCTTCCCCGGCAGCCGGATCAATCAGCAGACCGGCGGCCTGCAGGCCGGCGACATGGCCGGCAACTTCTCGTCCTACGACGTGAAGTTCACCGACGCCGCCAAGCCCAACGGCCAAATCTGGGCCGGTGTGGTGGGCAACGCCGACTCCGGCCGCTGGTTCGTGGTCTGGCTGGGCACCGCCAAGGATCCGGTCGACCCCGCCGTGGCCAAGGGCCTCGCCGAGTCGATCCGGCCGTACACCGCGCCGCCCCCGCCGGCGGCGCCGGCACCGGACCCCAACGCAGCCCCAGCTCCGCCTCCGCCGCCTGGTTCGCCGGCGCCGGTCGGTGTTCCGGTCCCGGTGACGACCCCGGTTCCGGGGATGACCCCCGGCACCTAGGCGCCTCCGGGCGCCACACCAATGTGGCCGATTCGACGGTTGGTTTGTTACCTGTCGGGGGTAGGTTCACCTGATACGGTCGGCGGCCTAGCCGGCCGGTGAACCAGGGAGGTCCATCGTGGACATCGTTGCTGCCACTGAAATATTGGCCCGGTCGTCGACAACGACCAGTGTCGGCTGGATCGGCTACATCGTCATCGGTGCGATCGCGGGTTGGTTGGGAAGCAAGATCGTCAAGGGCGGAGGCTCCGGTCTGCTGATGAATATCGTCATCGGTATCATCGGTGCCCTGATCGGCGGATTCCTGCTCAGTTTCTTCCTCAACACCGCCGGCGGTGGCTGGTTCTTCACGCTGTTCACCGCGGTTCTGGGCTCGGTGATTCTGCTCTGGGTCGTCGGCAAGGTCCGCAGCCGCACCTAGCATGGCCGCCCCGGCCACCATGCGTGCCTGGCGGGTTCGCCACCCGGCTCCCATGCGACGTCGGCCGCTGCAGTTCGACGCAGGCGCCCCCGTACCGCAACCGGCCGACGGCGAGTTGCTGGTCGCGGTGCTCGCCTGTGGCGTCTGCCGAACCGATCTGCATGTCGCCGAAGGTGACCTCGCCGTCCACCGTCGCGGAGTGACTCCCGGTCACGAGGTGGTCGGCGAGGTCGTCGCCCTCGGTCCCGGCGCCGCCGGCTTCGCGGTCGGTGACCGGGTCGGGATCGCCTGGTTGCGGCACACCTGCGGCCAGTGTCACTACTGCCGGCGCGGCGACGAGAACCTGTGCCCGGATTCGCGCTACACCGGCTGGGACGCCGACGGCGGATATGCCGACTTCGCCACTGTCCCGGCCGATTTCGCGCACCGACTGCCCGACGGCTATACCCCGAGCGAACTCGCTCCGCTGCTGTGCGCCGGAATCATCGGCTACCGCTCGCTGCTGCGCGCGCAGCTTCCCCCCGGGGGCAGGCTGGGGCTGTACGGATTCGGTGGCAGCGCACACATCACCGCTCAGGTGGCCCTGGCTCAGGGTGCGGAGGTCCATGTCATGACCCGCGGCGCGCCGGCCCGGGAACTGGCCCTGGCGCTCGGCGCGGCCTCAGCTCAGGGCCCGGCTGATCCACCGCCGGTGAAGTTGGACGCCGCCATCCTGTTCGCGCCGGTGGGGGATCTGGTGCTGCCGGCGATGGAAGCCCTCGACCGCGGCGGCACATTGGCGGTGGCCGGTATTCACCTGAGCGACATTCCGTCACTGAACTATCAGCGGCATCTGTTCCAGGAGCGCCAGATCCGATCGGTCACGTCCAACACCCGCGCCGACGCGCGGGCATTCCTGGAATTCGCCGGCCGCTACCGGATCGAGGTGACCACGCCGCAGTACCCGCTGGCGGACGCCGACCGCGCGCTGACCGACCTGGCCGAAGGCCGGATCGCCGGTGCGGCCGTGTTGCTGCCCTAAAGCGCTGCTGCCCTAACCGGAGAGGTGCCAGACCAGGGCGGCGGCCAGGGCGCCCATGCCGTTGAGCGACCAGTGCAGGGCGATCGGCGCGATCAGGCTGCCGCTGCGCCGGCGCAGCCAGGTGAAGACGAATCCGGCGGCCGCGGTGGCCAGCACCGCCCCGACCACGCCGGCGACCATGCCGAGGACACCGCCGCCCAGGATCCGGGTGAACCCGACGTTGCTGCTGGTCAGACCCAGCGACGAGGCGATGTGCCAGAAACCGAACAGCAGTGAGCCGGCGGCGGCCACGCCGCGGAAGCCCCAGGCTCGGTCCAGCGCGCCGTGCAGCACCCCGCGGAACACCAGCTCCTCGGGGATCACGGTCTGCAGCGGGATGATGACCATCGACGCCAGCACCGCACCGGACAGGGTGGCGTAACGGTCGTTGAGGAACATCGGCCGGGTCCACGGCAGCAGCGCGCCGACCGCAATCACGGTGAGCACCAGCAGGACCGCGGCTGCCGCATAGCCGGCGCCGGAGCGCCAGTGTTCGCGGCCCAGGCCCAGGTCCGACCAGTCCAAGCCGCGGGCCCGGATCAGCGCTACCAGCGCAATCGCGGCGACGGGCACGGTGGCGATATTCGCCCACGGCGTGGTGAAGTGGGCGATCAGGTTGGTGATGGCGAGCATGACGACGACCACGCCGATGTCGACGTAAATCCGCAGGTGATGCAATGCGGCCAATTGACCCACCGCGGGGTGCGGCGGCGCGGCCACCGCGCTGAGCTCAGACATTGCCGCTAACGATACCGGTGCGCGGCCGGTGGGCGGATCGCTCCCATTAGGCTCAACTGCCGGACGACGGGAGACGCGGGCTTGGGCGATAACGAACCCCTGTTGGCGCACCTGCGGGTGCTCGACCTCTGCGACGGCGAGGCCGACACCGTGACGCGGTTGCTCGCCGATCTCGGCGCCGACGTGCTGAAAATCGAACCCCCCGGCGGCAGCCCCGGACGCTTGGCGACGCCCACGCTGGACGGGGTGAGCATTCCCTTCGCGTTGCACAACGCCAACAAGCGCGCCGCGGTACTGGACCCTGCCGACGAGGCTGACCGCCGTCGCCTCGTCGAACTGGCCGCCGACGCCGACATCGTCGTTGACAGCGGCCGGGCCGCCGAGTACGGCACCTCGTGCGAGCAACTTGCCGACCGGTTCGCGCATCTGGTGGCCATGACGGTGACCGATTTCGGCGCCCACGGGCCGCGTACCACCTGGCAGGCCACCGACCCGGTGCTCTACGCCATGTCGACCGCGTTGTCGCGGTCCGGGCCGACCGTGGGCACCCCGGTGTTGCCGCCGGAGGGCATCGCCTCGGCGACCGCCGCCGTGCAGGCGGCCTGGGCGGTGCTGGTCGCCTACGTCAACCGGTTGCGGTGCGGGGCCGGGGACTACGTCGACTTCGCCCGGTTCGACGCGGTGGTGCTGGCCTTGGACGCCCCGTTCGGCACCCAGGGCCAGGCCGCGACCGCGCGCGGCAAGGCGGAGCGGTGGCGCGGCCGGCCGAAGAACCAGGACCTCTACCCGATCTTCCCGTGCCGCGACGGGTACGTCCGGATCTGTGTGCTCTCCCCGCGCCAGTGGCGGGGCATGCGCGCCTGGCTGGGGGAGCCGCCGCAGTTCGCCGACCCGCGTTTCGACAGCATCGCCGCGCGGGTGATGGCCTTCGGCGAACTGGGCGCGTTGATGGCCGAGTTGTTCGCCGAGCAGACGATGGACGACCTCGTCGCGCAGGGCCAGCAGTACGGCGTGCCCATCTCCGCGGTGCTGACCCCGTCGGAAGCGCTGGAATCCGAGCACTTCGAGGCCGCCGGCGCGATGACCGACGCCGAACTCGCCCCGGGCGTGCGCACCCGGATTCCGGTCGGCTACTGGACGGTCGACGGGCACCGGGCCGGATACCGGTCCGCCGCACCCGGCGTGGGCAGCGCCGAGCCGCGGTGGCTGCGGCCGGCCTACCGGCCAGCGGCCGACACCGCGCCCGGCGGACGGCCGCTGGACGGCATCCGGGTGCTCGATCTCGGCATCATCGTGGCCGGCGGGGAGCTCAGCCGGTTGTTCGGAGACCTCGGTGCCGAGGTGATCAAGCTGGAGAGCGCCGCCTACCCGGACGGTCTGCGGCAGACGCGCGAAGGCCAGTCCATCAGCGAGTCCTTCGCCCGCGCCCACCGCAACCATCTGGGCCTTGGCCTGGAGCTGCGCACCCCCGACGGTGCGGCACTGTTCCAGAGGCTCGTCGCCGCCTCCGATGCGCTGTTCGCCAATTTCAAGCCGGGAACCCTTGACGCGCTTGGCTTTTCGTATGACCGCCTGCGCGAGCTCAATCCGGTGCTGGTGCTGGCCGAGAGCAGCGCGTTCGGCGACACCGGACCGTGGAGCGGACGGATGGGGTACGGACCGCTGGTGCGGGCGGCCACCGGGGTCACCCGGCTGTGGACATCCGACGACGGCGCCGACGACGACGACGGCGACGACGGAGGCGACGCGAGCGCCCGGCACCGGTTCTACGACGCGACCACGATCTTCCCCGACCATGTGGTGGGCCGCATCACCGCCATCGGCGCGCTGGCGGCACTGGTCCGCCGCCGCCGCAGCGGAATCGGCGCCCGGATCCACGTCTCGCAGGCCGAGGCGGTGATCAACCAGCTCGACACCCGCTACGTGATGCTGGCCGCCGAGACCCATCATGGCGCCGTGCGGGAGGACCAACCGTGGCATCTGCTGCTGGCCTGCGCCGGGGACGACGAATGGTGCGTGGTGTCACTGACCTCCGACGATGACCGGCACGCCGCCGCCGAGGTGGTCGGCGCGGGCATCGGAAAGGACGCCGCGGACCTGCCGTCGGCGCTGGCGGCCTGGGCGGGCACCCGGACACCGGCTGACGCCGCCGCCGCACTGCAGGCGGCCGGGGTGGCTGCCGGGCCGATGAACCGGGCCGACGACCTGCTCGACGACCCGCAGCTGCTGTCCCGCCACGTGCTCGCCGAGATGGCGCATCCCGGTTTCGCCGTCACCCTGCCCACCGAGGCCGGTCCGGCGCCGTACCGCAACATCCCGCCCGCCCCGCAGCGCCCGGCCCCGCTGCCCGGTGCGGATACCCGCGCGATCTGCCGCGACCTGCTGGCCATGGACGACGATGATATCGAACGGCTGCTGGCCACCGGCGTGCTGTTCGCCACCGACAACGCCTGACAGATAACGCCTGACAGACAACGCCTGACAGACAACGCCTGACAGATAACGCCTGACAGACAACGCCCGAGAGACAAGGATCACCGCATGATCACCGACCCACAGCTGTTCATCGACGGCGAGTTCCGGCCCGCCGACAGGTGCGAACCGGTGCTGGAGGCGGCCACCGGGGAGTTGCTCGGCGACGGCGCCAGCGCCACCGAAGCCGACATCGACGCCGCCGTCGCGGCCGCCCGGGCGGCGCTGCCCGGCTGGGCGTCGGCGTCGCCCGACCACCGCGCCGGGGTGCTGATGGCCTTCGCCGCCGCGCTGCACAAACGAGCCGACAGCACCACCGAGTTGGTGACCCGCGAGAACGGCATGCCGATGCGGCTCTCCCGCGGTGCCAACGGCCTGTTCCCGGCAGCGCTGCTGGGCTACTACGCCAAGCTCATCACCGAGACGCCGATCGAGGAGATCCGGCCGAGCATGATCGGCCACACCATCGTGCGCCGCGAGCCGGTCGGGGTGGTCGCCGCCATCGTGCCGTGGAACTACCCGCAGGCCCTCGCCGCCTTCAAGCTCGCTCCCGCCCTGGCCGCCGGATGCACCATCGTGCTCAAGGCCTCCCCGGAAACCGCTTTGGACGCTCTGGTTTTCGCCGAGGCAGCCGATGAGGCCGGGATGCCCCACGGCGTGCTGAACGTGGTGCCCGGCGGCACCGCCGCCGGTGCCCATCTGGTCTCCCATCCGGGTGTGGACAAAGTCAGCTTCACCGGGTCGACGGCCGTCGGCCGGATCATCGGCGAAACCTGCGGACGGCTGCTGCGGCCGGTGACGCTGGAACTCGGCGGCAAGTCCGCGGCGATCATCCTCGACGACGCCGACCTGCGCGCGACCATGACCGGCCTGAAGTCGGTGTCGCTGATCAACAACGGCCAGACCTGCTTCCTGGGGTCGCGCATTCTGGCCCCGCGGTCGCGGTACGGCGAAGTGGTGGAGGCGCTGGCGGACATGGTCAACGGTCTCACCGTCGGCAACCCGCTGGACGACGCCACCGACATCGGTCCGGTGGTCAGTTCCCGTCAGCGCGAGCGGGTGCTCGGCTACATTGAGTCGGCCAAGGCCAGCGACGCGAAACTCGTTGCTGGCGGCGGTGTTCCGCGTGATCAGCCGCGCGGCTGGTTCGTCGCCCCGACGGTGTTCGCCGACGTGGACAACGCCGATCGCATCGCCCAGGAGGAGATCTTCGGGCCGGTGCTGGCGGTCATTGCCTACGACAGCGACGAACAGGCCGTCGCGCTCGCTAACGACAGCGAGTTCGGGCTGGCCGGCACGGTGTGGTCCACCGACGTCGACCGCGCCACCGAAGTGGCGCGCGAGATTCGGACCGGCACCGTTGGTATCAACGACTACCAGTTGGACATCAACGCGCCCTTCGGCGGCGTCAAGGCGAGCGGCATCGGCCGCGAGCTCGGGCCGGAGGGTCTCGACGAGTTCTTCGAACTGAAGTCGATCTACCGGCTCGGCCCGGCCTGACCGGGGTCAGTCCCGGGCGAACGCCGCGGCGGCCTCCCGTTCCAGGTCGAGGTACTGGTCCGCGCCGGTGTCCACCGCGACCCCGAGGATGGCGCCGTTCTTGAAGGGGAAGCCCGGAGGATAGGAGCGGCTCACCGGGTCGGCGCTGTCGTACCCGACGCACAGGCCGTCGCCGCACAGGGTGAACGGCCCGATTTGCGCCCGCATCGGCCCTTCGGCCACCACCGCCTCGTCGACCCAGAGCTTCGTGGTCCCCAGCGACTCCATGTGCTCGCCGGCGCCCTCCCGGATGAACTCCATGCCGACGGTGTGCTTGCCGGGCTCCAAAGGCCCCGAGACGAACGTCTGCTCCGGCTTGATGCCGAGGAAGTTGTAGACGTAGTGCAGCTTGCCGTCTTTCACGAACAGGGTGTGGCCGCCGAATCGCGAGCCGTGCGCGAAGATCACGCCTTCGGTCTCGTCGGTCAGTTCGACATCGGCCAGGATCTTGTAGGACCGGCCGCGGATGTTGACCGCCGTCGACTCCGGCACCGGTGAGGTGTTGGGGAAGTAGATGTAGCGCGACCGCGGCGGCTCACCGGACGGGCGGACGTCGCTGATCTGCTCGATTGCCGGCCGATCGTCAAGGGGCAGAACGAAATTCGCCTCCGCCTCCTCGAACCACGCCGCGATGAGCTCCTGCAGCTTCTCGGGGTGCTCATCGGCGAGGTTGCGAGCCTCGGCGCGGTCAGCGTCGACGTGGTATAGCTCCCAGCGGTCCTGGTCGAAGTGGCCCTTGCCGCTGATCGGCGCGTGCAGAGCGGCGGCCTTCCAGCCGTCCTGCCAGATTCCGCGGGTGCCCAGCATCGAGAAGTACTGCCGCTTCTTGGTGGTCGGCGCATCGGCGGCATCGAAGCTGTAGCGCATCGAGACGCCGTTGAGCGGGTACTGCTCCACGCCCCGGTACACCGTCGGCATCTCCAGGCCGACGACGTCGAGAATCGTCGGGACGATGTCGGTGGAGTGGTGGTACTGGTGGCGGATGCCGCCCTTGTCCTTGATTCCCCTGGGCCAGTGGATGATCAGCGGGTCGCAGGTGCCGCCGGCGTACTGGGCGTACCGCTTGAACATCTGGAACGGGGTGGAGAACGCCACCGCCCAGCCGGTCGGGTAGTGGTTGTAGGTCTCCGGGCTGCCCAGTTCCTCGAAGTAGGACATGTTCTCCTCAAGGCTGTCGGGGAAGCCGTTGAAGAACTTGTTCTCGTTGACCGACCCGTTCGGGGTGCCCTCGCCGGAGGCGCCGTTATCGGCGCAGTAGATCACGATCGTGTTGTCCAGTTGTTCGGTGCGTTCCAGGAAGTCGATGATCCGGCCGACCTGCACGTCGGTGTACTCCGAGAACCCGGCGAACACCTCGGCCATCCGGCAGAACAGCCGCTTCTCGTCGTCGTTGAGCTCAGCCCACGGACGCACATAGTCGGCCTCGTTGGCAACGTCCTCCGGCATCGGGTTCAGCGGGGTCAACTCGGTGCCCTCCGGCAGAATCCCGCGCTCGATCATCCGGGCGAGCACCCAGTCGCGGTAGGCCTCGTAGCCGTCGTCGAACACGCCCTTGTACTTGTCGATGTACTCCTGTGGCGAGTGGTGCGGAGCGTGATTGGCGCCGGGGCAGAACCACATGAACCACGGCTTCGAGGGACCCGACGAGCGCAGGTCCCGCAGCATCTTGATCGCCTGGTCGGCAAGGTCTTTGGACAGGTGGTAGCCCTCCTCGGGGGTGTAGGGCGGTTCGATGGCGTGGTTGTCCTCGATTAGGTCGGGGTACCACTGGTTGGTCTCACCGCCGAGGAAGCCGTAGAACCGGTCGAAGCCCTTCGACAGCGGCCACTCCGAGCGGCTGCCGGCCGGGGAGAGGTCCTCCACCGGGACGTTGTGGTTCTTGCCCAGCCACATCGTGGCGTAGCCGTTGTCCTGAAGCACCTGGCCGATGGTCGCGCACTCGGCGGGCAGTCGGCCGGCCGCGCCGGGGAATCCCATGGACCCCTCGGTGATCGACGCACACCGGTTGACGTGGTGGTTGCGGCCGGTCAGGAACGTCGAGCGGGTGGGGGAGCACAGCGCGGTGGTGTGCCACTGGGTGTAGGTCAGGCCGTTGCGCGCGAGACGGTCCAGGGTCGGCATGCTGATCCGCCCGCCGTAGGGCGACCACGCCGCCTGGCCGGTGTCGTCGTACAGCACGATCAGGATGTTCGGCGCACCCTCGGGAGCCTTCTTCAACTCGTATGGGCTCCAGTCCGGGGTGGAATCCCGGATGTCGAGCTTGATGACGCCGTTGAAATCTTTGTTCGACAAGGCTTCGCTCCTTGGAGTCTCTCTCGGGTTTGACCGGCCCCATGATTCCACGGTGCTAGGTTTTGACGGCTGTCAAAACGGAAGGAAACGCCGATGAGCCTGGATCCGCGGACACCTGTGCTGATCGGGGCCGGGCAGGTCAATCAGCGCACCGAGGACGCGGGCGTCGAACCGGTCGACCTGATCGCGGCCGCGGCCCGGGAGGCGGCCGACCCGCGGGTGCTGGCGGCGCTGGATTCGATTCGGATCGTGAACCTGCTGTCCTGGCGCTACCGCGACCCCGGCCTGCTGGTCGCCCAGCGGATCGGCGCAACCAAAGCCGCCACCCAGTACAGCGGCATCGGCGGCAACACCCCGCAATCCATGCTCAACCAGGCCTGCCTGGACATCCAGCAGGGTCGCGCCGACACTGTGCTGCTCGCCGGCGGCGAGACCTGGCGCACCCGGATGCGGCTGCGCGCCAGAGGGATTCGGCCGAACTGGATCAAACAGGACGAGTCCGTCCCGGTTCCGCCCGGGGCAGGCGCCGACGTCCCGATGTCGGGGCCGGCCGACGAGCGCATCGGGCTGGACCGCCCGTCGTTCGTCTACCCGCTTTTCGAGCAGGCGCTGCGGATCGCCGGTGGGGAGTCCGTCGAGGACCACCGCCGCCGGATCGGTGAGCTATGGGCCCAGTTCAGCGCGGTGGCTGCGGCGAATCCGCACGCCTGGGTGCGCGACGGGCTGACCGCTGAGCAGATCACCACCCCCGGCCCGGATAACCGGATGATCAGCTGGCCCTACCCCAAGCTGATGAACTCCAACAACATGGTCGACCAGTCCGCCGCGGTGGTGCTGTGCTCGGTGCAGAGCGCCGAGCAACTGCAGATCCCCCGCGACACCTGGGTATTCCCCTACGCGGGCACCGACTCCCACGACACGTACAGCTTCGCCGACCGCCACGAACTGCACCGCTCGCCGGCCATCCGGATCGCCGGGCAGCGGGTGCTGGAGCTGGCCGGGGTGGGCCTGGATGACCTGCGCTACGTCGACCTGTACTCCTGCTTCCCGTCCGCGGTGCAGGTGGCCGCCCGCGAACTCGGCCTGCCGGCGGGTGACCCGGACCGGCCGCTGACCGTCACCGGCGGGCTGACCTTCGCCGGCGGCCCGTGGAACAACTACGTCATGCACTCGATCGCCACCATGGCCGAGCGCCTGCGGGACGATCCCGGGGCGCTCGGGCTGGTCACCGCCAACGGCGGCTACCTCACCAAGCACAGCCTCGGGATCTATGGCACCACACCGCCCCAGCAGGGGTTCCGCTGGGAGGACGTCCAGGACACCGTCGACCGGGAGCCCACCCGAACCGCACTGGTCGAATGGGAGGGCGTCGGGACCGTCGAGTCCTGGACCACCCCCTACGACCGGGACGGCAACCCCGAAAAGGCGTTCCTGACCGCACGCACCCCCGACGGCGCCCGCGTGTTGGCGGTCATCGCCGACGCCGACGAGGCGGCGGCCACCGTCACCCACGACATCGCCGGGGCGCCGGTCACCGTGCACGCCGACGGCCGGGCCACGCTGGGATCGGCCACCTAGTTCACCAGGTCGCGTAACTCCAGGGCGTTGCGCACCGCGTTGCCGGCGCCGTCGTTGTTGAAGTACACCAGCACCTTTCGCCCCGCACCGACCCACTGCTGGATCTGATCGGCCCAGCGGCGCAACTGCGCGGGGGAGTAGCTGCCCGCATACGGCGGGTCGGTGTCCGGTCCGTGCATACGTAGGTAGACGAAATCCGTTGTCGCCCTGGGGATGCACCGCAGTCCGAGTCCGTCGGTCACCACCAGGGCCGCCTTATGTCGCTCCAGGATTTCGTACACCCGATCGTGGTCCCAGGACGGGTGGCGCAACTCCATGGCGATCCGCACCCAGCCCGGCATCAGGCCCAGGAAGGTGTCCAGTCGCGCATCGTCGCGCGGCATGTCCCCGCGCAGCTGCACCAGCACCGCCTCTCGGCGCTCACCGAGTGCCCGCTGACAACGCTCAAGGCGGTCCACCCACGCCTGCGGGTCGGCGAGCCGCCGGAAGTGACTCAGTCCGCGATGCGCCTTGACCGTCATGGTGAATCCGGCGGGCAGCCGCTGACTCCACCCGCGAAACGTCGTGTCGGTGGGCCAGCGGTAGAAGCTGGCGTTCAACTCCACGGTGTCGAACACCTCGACGTAGCGGGCGAGCCGCCCACCGGGCGGCAGGCCGGGCCGGTACAGCACGCCCGCCCAGTGGTCGTAAGACCAGCCGGAGGTGCCGATCCGCACGCTGTGGTTCACCCTCGGTCCCTACCCCCATAGGCTCGACGGTATGCCTGAGTTCCGTCGCGGCGACGCTCTGATCTACTACACCGACACCGGCGCTCCGGCGGAGCGCCCCGACGCTCCTGTCGTCTTCTTCGGGCACGGCCTGCTGTTCGGCGGGTGGATGTTCAGACCGCAGATCGAGGCGCTGCGCGGCGAATACCGCTGTGTGGCCATCGATTGGCGCGGGCAGGGACAGAGCCCGCCGGCGAAAGACGGCTACGACATGGAAACCCTGGCCGCCGACGCGATGGCCCTGATCGTCGAACTGGGTCTGGCCCCGGTGCACTACGTCGGGCTGTCCATGGGCGGCTTCGTCGGGCAGCGGATCGCCGCCCGCAACGGTCACCTGGTGCGGTCACTGACCCTGTTGGACACCAGCGCGGGGCCGGAGGATCCCGGCAAGGCCCGTCAGTACAAGCTGCTCGCCGCCATCTACCGGATGGCGGGAATCACGCCGCTGCGCCCCAAGGTGCTGCCACTGATGTTCGGCCCGGCGTTCCTGGCCGATCCGGCCAGTGCCCCACTGATCGAGGAGTGGGAGCAGCGGCTGGGGCGCTGCCCGCGGGCCGGCGTCGCCAAGGCGGTGCGGGGCGTCGCTAATCGGGCTTCGGTGGAACCGGAGGTCACGGCGATCACCGTGCCCACGCTGGTAATCGTCGGCGCTGACGACGCCGCCACCCCGCCGGCCAAGAGCCGGCGTATCGCGGAATTGATCCCCGGCGCGCGGTGGGAGCAGGTACCCGACTGCGGCCACTCCAGCACCCTCGAACAGCCGGCAGCGATGACTCGGCTGATCAGCGAGTTCCTCCGGACATGACAGCAGGCCTGCCGCCTGGGGAGGGCGGCAGGCCTGCCGGGGGACGAATTCTCAGGCGCCGGATGGGCGAGCGCCGAGAACCCGCTGCATATCGGGGATCATCTGCTGCAGCTGGGAACCCCAGTAACCCCAGCTGTGGGTGCCGTTGGCCGGGAAGTTGAACACACCGTTGCGCCCGCCGGCGGCCAGGTAGTTCTGCATGAAGGTCTTGTTGGTGCGCAACGTGAACCCTTCCAGGAACTGCGCCGCCATCAGGTTGCCGCCGCCGCCGGAGGTGTCCAGCTCCGAGGGCGTACCGGTGCCGCAGTAGATCCAGACCCGGGTGTTGTTGGCCACCAGCTGATTGATGTTGATCATCGGATCGTTGCGCCGCCACGCCGGGTCCGACGACGGGCCCCACATGCTCTGCGCGTTGAACCCGCCGGCGTCGTTCATCGCCAGACCGATCAGCATCGGCCACCAACCCTCGGACGGATTGAGGAAGCCCGACAGCGACGCCGCGTAGGAGTACTTCTGCGGGTAGTAGATCGCATAGGTCAGCGCCGAGCCGCCTGCCATCGAAAGGCCAACCACCGCATTGCCATTGGGGTTGATGCCCTTCTTGTCCTTCAGGAAGACCGGCAGCTCCTGGTTCATGAACGTTTCCCACTTGTAGGTGTAGTTCTGACCATTGCCCTGCGACGGCTGGTACCAGTCGGTATAGAAGCTGGACTGCCCACCCACCGGCATCACGGCCGACAAGCCGGAGTTCTGGAACCACTCGAAGGCGGGAGTGTTGATGTCCCAGCCGCTGTAGTCGTCCTGGGCACGCAGGCCGTCGAGCAGGAACACCGCGTGCTCGCCGCCGCCCTGGAACTGGATGCGGATATTGCGGCCCATCGAGGGCGACGGGACATCGAGATACTCCACCGGCAGGCCGGGGCGCGAGAACGCCGTCGCCTCAGCCGACCCGCCGGCGACTCCGACCAAGCCGGGCATGAGGGCCGCGGCGGCGACGGTTGCTGCCGTGCGGCGCACCCATGTGCCTCGCAACTTCTCGAAGAACTTCATCTGGAGACTCCCATCGCTTTTCGTACACGTTCCCAGTGCAGCGGTGAACTGCCTGTGCTCCGGTAGTGAAACACCGGGGTTGCTGGGCAGCCGGAACGCGACGCGGTGCGCCAAGTCGCAGTTGGGCAACGATCAGGTCACGCGACGTGACCGCAGCTCACGATGTGGCTTCTTGTTCTTCGGAATCCGTTGCGGCCGTCTGTTTTTCGGCTTCGGCGGCTGTCCTGCGGGCGCGCTCGCGCCGGTCGTCGATCGTCTGGCTGAGGTCCTGCAGCAGCTCCGGTTTACCGAACACCAACTCTTCCACAGTGTCCCGTTCGACACGCAGCACCGTGACCTCGCCGATCGCGTAGGCGTTGCCGGCGACGGGTTCCCGGGTCAGGGCGGTCTGTCCGATGAAGTCGCCCTCGTGCAGGGTGGTCATCGGGATAAGGGAGCCGTCCTTGCCGGTGACGACCAGCCGGACCCGGCCCTTGATCAGGAACGACATCGCCGACGGCACGTCCCCGCTGTGCTGCATGACCTCGTCGGCGCCGTACCGGGTGAGTTTCACATGCGGCATCAGCGCTTCCAGGTCCGAGCTGCTCACCCGCAGCACCGGCGCGATCTTGCGCAGGGCCTCGGCCCGCCGCTCCGGCGTGGAGTACTCGTCGGCGATGCCGTCGAGGGCCAGCCCGGCGCGCCGCGCGGCGTACCAGAGCCAGCGCTGGAACGTCGACCGCGCCGGGGGATCCTCGGCCGGTGTCCGGACCGGGATCGTGACGGTGTAGTCGGTGCTGGTGGCGGCGTTGGCCACCGGTTGACCGTCGGGGTGCAGCTGCGGCAGGTCGGCGGCCACCGCGGTGAGCAGGGCGCACACCTCGTCGGGTGCGTCGGTGCCGGCGAACGTGGCGTTGATCGTGATGGTGTGCCCGCCGGGCGGCCGGCTGAGGTTGGCGAATGCCTGGCCGGCCAGCACCGAGTTGGGGATGATCTCCAATCCGCTGCCGGTGTTGATGTGGGTGGCTCGCCAG
>JAULZA010000064.1:0-8052 GCA_032117575.1 Mycolicibacterium sp. | reverse complement strand
CGAGTTCGTCCAGAGTGCTGCACGGCACCGTGTCACCGGCCAATACCACCGATGCACCGTCGTGCTCGATGCGAAAAGCGATGGTGGGTTCCACCGGGCGGTGGTCGGTGGGGGCCACGGTGATCCGGACGCCGCCGGATTCCCACACCGGGCCGCTGCTGTACTCGTGCACGTCGACCGCGGGCGGTTCGTTGATGTCGCCGTGGTGGGCGATCCGATAGGAGATGTCCGGTGCCAGCGCGGCCAGCGTCGCCTCCACCACCGCCTTGGTGCCGGGTGGGCCGATGATCGGTAGCGGGGTCGGGGTGAACGTGGTGACCCACCGGGTGGTGATGACGTCGCCCAGGTCGGTGATGTGGTCGCTGTGCAGATGAGTCAGCAGCAGCGCGCTCAGGTTGGCCGCGCCCACGCCGGCGGCCGCCGCGCGCATCAGCACCCCGCGCCCGCAGTCGACCAGGAACTTTTGGTCGCCGGCCAAGACGAGGGTCGACGGCCCCGCCCGGTTCGGGTCGACCATGGGGCTGCCGGTACCGGTGAGGATGACGTCCATCATGGCTCTACTTACTACCCGGTCTCGCAGCCGATTCCAACCTCGCCGACGCGCAGCGGCCCGTAGCGTTCGCTGCTGTGGGAGACCCGATGACACCCGGCGTCCGGATCAGGCTGGCAGACCGCGATGACGTTTCGAAGCTCCGCGAGTTCGAAGGGCGTTTCTACATCGGCAATCTCAGCGAGTCCGAACGCTCCGACGGATTCATCTCGGTGTGGCATTCCGCGGAGTGGTTCACCAGTGCCGTCGACTGCGGTGGTGTGCATGTCGCGGAGAGCGACGGGGACCAGATCGGGGGCTTCATCGCGGTGGTCCCGCCGCCGGAATCGGCTGACCCGGACACCCCGCCGGTCGTGCGGGCGATGATCGAACTGGCTCAGAGGGTCGAGATGAACGGGACACCCATCGCCGCCCAGCGCTATGCGCTGCGCGGGCCGGTCTGCATCGGCCCGGAACTTCGGGGCCGGGGGGTCTACGCGGCGTTCAACGCGGTGACGCTGCAGGCCTACCGCCACCGCTACGACGTCGGAGTTCTATTTGTCTCTACCGAGAACCCGCGATCGCTGCACACCGCCACCAGCAAGCTCGGCGCGCACGATCTGGCGATGTTCGAGGCAGACGGTAAGCACTTCCACTTCCTCGCGTTCGAATTCCCCTGAACTTCTGGCCTTTCGCGCCGGAGCAGACCGTCGTAGCCTGGTGTGACATCCATCACGCATTGGGGGTGGGCGGATGCGTATCGCGGACATTCTGCGCACCAAAGGCGCGGCGGTGGCGACGGTCACCGAGAGCACCACGGTCACCGGACTGCTCGCCGAGCTGGCGGTGCACAACATCGGCGCGATGGTGGTGATCGGTGTGCCGGGCGACGCGGGGATTAACACCAGCGGCGTCGTCGGCATCGTCTCCGAACGCGACGTCGTGCGCTACCTGCTTGAGCAGGGCCCTGAGCTGCTGCGCCGCCCGGTCGGGGAGATCATGAGCGCTGTAGCGGTGAGCTGCCGTCCCGACGATCCCGTCGACGATCTGGCCGCGCTGATGACCAACAACCGGGTGCGCCATGTGCCCGTCCTGGACGACGGTCGACTGGTCGGCATCGTCAGCATCGGCGACGTGGTGAAGATCCGGATGGACGAACTCCAGGCCGAGCGTCAGCAGCTGCACGCCTACATCACGCAGGGCGGATGAGGATCGGTCAGCCCCAGGAGTAATCGGCGCGCAGCCGGGTGGCGACGATCTCGAATTTGTGGCGCTCCAGAATGGCGCCCTCCCGGCGAATGCTTTCCTCGGGCACGTCGAGAACCCGGTCCAGCCGCACCCAGCTCGGCCGGGACTCGTAGTCCCAGTTGCCCGTGCCGATCCCAACCCACGCCGGGTCGTGGGCGTGGTGGGTCTGGCTGGACAGCATCAGCCCCAGCAGGGTGTGCCGGTCGCGGCCGACCACCAGCACCGGCCGGTCCTTGCCCTTCGTCGGGTCGTCTTCGTAGACCACCCAGGTCCATACCACCTCGCCGGGATCGGCGCGCCCGTCGAGGTCGGGGGCGTAGATCAACCGCCGGGCGCGATGGGCGGTCGGGACACTGTTGCGGGTCACCGGCCGGCCGGCGGTGATGGCCACCGGCGGGTCCGGCGCCAGGGCCGTTGCCACCAGCACCTCGATGCCGAGCCGAATACCGTGCTGAAGGCCCTGTTGGAGGGTGCGCTGGACCGCCTGGGGCACCTCACTGGGGTGCTGCAACTGACGGATCAGTTTGGGAGCTTCCTTGAACACCAGATGCTCCGCGAACCGCTGGAACGTCCTCCACTGCGACGCCATTCTGATGAGCATAGGCCAGGTTCGACGCCCGGCGCGCGCCGCGATTGTGTCCCGCCGCGTTTGGCTCGATACGCTTGACCCGCTGGAACCCACCCGCTCACCAGGAGAGATTCGCCATCAGCAGTTTCGCCGATCGGACGTTCACTGCGCCGGCGCAGATCCGCAACTTCTGCATCATCGCGCACATCGACCATGGCAAGTCCACGCTGGCCGACCGGATGCTGCAGCTGACCGGTGTGGTCGCCGACCGCGATATGCGAGCGCAGTACCTGGACCGGATGGACATCGAGCGCGAGCGCGGCATCACCATCAAGGCGCAGAACGTGCGGCTGCCCTGGACGGTCAAACACGACGCTGAGGGCCTGGCGGCGGGCGATTACGTCCTGCACCTCATCGACACCCCGGGTCATGTCGACTTCACCTATGAGGTGTCCCGTGCGCTGGAGGCCTGCGAGGGTGCGGTGCTGCTGGTCGACGCCGCCCAGGGCATCGAGGCGCAGACCCTGGCCAACCTGTATCTGGCGCTGGACCGCGACCTCACGGTCATCCCGGTGCTGAACAAGATCGACCTGCCGGCCGCCGATCCGGAGCGCTACGCCGCCGAACTTGCCCACATCATCGGCTGTGATCCCAGCGACGTGCTGCGGGTTTCCGGCAAGACCGGAGAAGGGGTGGGCGCCCTGCTCGACGAGGTGGTTCGCCACGTGCCCCCGCCCACCGGTGACGCCGATGCCCCGGCCCGGGCCATGATCTTCGACTCGGTCTACGACATCTACCGCGGCGTGGTGACCTACGTGCGGGTGGTCGACGGCAAGATCACGCCACGCGAGCGGATCAAGATGATGTCCACCGGGGCCACCCACGAACTGCTCGAAGTGGGCATCGTCTCGCCGGATCCGAAACCGTCGGAGGGTCTTGGGGTCGGCGAGGTCGGTTATCTGATCACCGGGGTGAAAGACGTCCGCCAGTCCAAGGTCGGTGACACCGTCACCAGCGCGCGGGGCGGCGCCACCGAGGCGCTCACCGGCTACCGCGAACCCAGGCCCATGGTGTATTCGGGTCTATACCCGGTGGACGGCTCGGACTACCCGAATCTTCGTGAGGCGCTGGACAAATTGCAGCTCAACGACGCCGCGCTCACCTATGAGCCAGAGACGTCGGTGGCGCTCGGGTTCGGATTCCGGTGCGGCTTCCTGGGATTGCTGCACATGGAGATCACCCGGGAGCGCCTGGAGCGCGAGTTCGACCTCGACCTGATTTCCACCTCGCCGAACGTGGTCTACCGGGTGATTCAGGAAGACGGTGCCGAAAAGATCGTCACCAACCCGTCGGACTGGCCGGCGGGCAAGATGCGCGAGATCTATGAACCGGTGGTGAAGTGCACGGTGATCGCGCCGAGCGAATTCATCGGCACCATCATGGAACTCTGCCAGTCCCGGCGGGGCGAACTCGGCGGCATGGACTACCTGTCCCCGGAACGTGTCGAACTGCGCTACACCATGCCGTTGGGCGAGATCATCTTCGACTTCTTCGACTCGCTGAAGTCCCGCACCCGCGGCTACGCGAGCCTGGACTACGAGGAGGCCGGCGAGCAGGAAGCCGATCTGGTCAAGGTCGACATTCTGCTGCAGGGCGAGGCGGTGGATGCGTTCAGCGCCATCGTGCACAAGGACTCCGCGCAGGCCTACGGGAACAAGATGACCACCAAGCTCAAGGAACTCATCCCGCGCCAGCAGTTCGAGGTTCCTGTTCAGGCCGCGATCGGCTCGAAAATCATTGCCCGCGAGAACATTCGGGCCATCCGCAAAGACGTGCTGGCCAAGTGCTACGGCGGTGACATCACCCGCAAGCGCAAACTGCTGGAGAAGCAGAAGGAAGGCAAGAAGCGGATGAAGACCATCGGGCGGGTCGACGTGCCGCAGGAGGCCTTCGTCGCGGCGCTGTCGACCGACGCGGCCGGCGACAAATCCGGTGAGAAGAATCGCAAATAGGGGTCCGCGCGCGGTCGGCGCGGCCCTGTTGGTGGCCGGCGCGGCCGGTTGTGGAACTGCCGTCGACGGCGGCCCGGTGCGCCGTCCCACCCTCGACATCAGCATGGGGCTGCCCACCGCCGAGCAGGTCGCCCAAGCGGTCGGCAACCCGCTCGACCCGGCAGGGCCGGGCCGGATCGGCGGAATCGAGTTGCTGCCCAATGGGATCCGGGACAGCGAAGACGTAACCCCGCTGGACTGCCTGGGCGCGGCGACGCCGCTGATGCGGGTGGTCTACGAACGCGGCTACGCAAACGGCTCCGAACACGGCTCCGAACACGGCTCCGCTAACGCTGCAGTCACCGGGGTGGCCCTGCAGGACTTCGCGCGCTACGGCGCGGGACTGACCGTCTCCGGTGCACATACCGGGGTGGTGCGTCTTTCCTCCGAGGCCGAGGCGGCTCGGCTGTTCGAGGCCTTCGCCGCGCAATGGCGGGCGTGCGCCGGCACCCGGGTGAGTGTGCATGTGACGCCGACGAATTCGGTCGACTGGACGGTCACCGATGTGCGCGAGGCCGACGGGATCCTGTCGGCGACCATCCTCACCGAGGATCCCGGCGGCCAAGCCCCGCTGCCGACCGAACACGCCCTCGGCCTGGCGGATGATTGCATCGTCGAGGTCGACGTCGCCGTCACCGACGCCCGGCCGGAACGGCGGTTGGCCACCGGACGTGCCGTCGAACTGGTCCGGACTATGCGCGGAGACCTCGCCGCAGGCAACTGACTGCGCCCGGGATTCAGGTGGGGGCGTTCGCCGGCTGGAACACCCCCGTGCCGTCGGACTGCTCTTCGGCCCGGATGACATGGACCACGGCGTTGATCAGCGCGAGGTGGGTGAAGGCCTGCGGGAAGTTGCCGAGGTGGCGGCCGGTGGCCGGCTCGATCTCCTCGGCGTAGAGCAGCAACGGGCTGGCGAAGGACAGCAGCCGTTCGCACAGGTGACGGGCCCGGCTGATCTCTCCGATCTCCACCAGCGCCGACACCAGCCAGAACGAGCAGATGGTGAAACTGCCTTCCTCCCCGGACAATCCGTCGTCGGTCTCCTCGGTGCGGTAGCGCAGCACCAGGCCGTCCTCGGTGAGTTCGTCGGCGATGGCCAGCACGGTGGCCCGCACCCGCGGGTCGTCCGGCGGCAGGAACCGCACCAGCGGCACCAGCAGCAGCGAGGCGTCCAGAGCGTCGCTGCCGTAGCGCTGGGTGAGCGCGCCGCGCGAGTCCACCCCGTTGGCCAGGATGTCGGCCTTGATCTCGTCGGCGATCATCCGCCACTGCTGGGCGTAGCTCCGGGCGCCTTGCAGCTCAGCCAGTTTCGCGCCGCGGTCCAGCGCCACCCAGCACATCACCTTCGAGGAGGTGAAATGCTGCGGCTCACCGCGCACCTCCCAGATGCCGCGGTCGGGCTCGCGCCAGTGTTTGATGGCCTCCTCGACCTGTTCCTTGAGAACCGGCCACAACGCGTCGGAGATGTTCTCCCGCGACTTGCAGTGCAGGTACACCGAATCGAGCATGGTGCCCCAGATGTCGTGCTGCCGTTGGTTGTAGGCGCCGTTGCCGATCCGCACCGGCCGCGCCCCGTCGTAGCCGGAGAGGTGGTCGAGTTCCTCCTCGACCAGTTCGCGTTCGCCGCCGACGGCGTACATCACCTGCAACGGCTGGCGCTCGCCGTTGTTGGCGCCCGAAACGTCGGCGATGAAGGAGAAGAAATCGTCGGCCTCGCGGTCGAGTCCCAGCGTGTAGAGGCCCCACAGCGCGAAGGTCGAATCGCGTACCCAGGCGTAGCGGTAGTCCCAGTTGCGTTCGCCCTGAGGTGTTTCCGGCAGTGAGGTGGTGCTGGCCGCCAGCAGCGCGCCGGTGGGCGAATACGTCAGGCCTTTCAACGTCAGCGCGCTGCGCTGCAGATAGGCCCGCCACGGGTGGTCGGGGAAGTGCCCCACATTGATCCACTGCCGCCACGCCTCGGCGGTCTGCCACATCTTGTGGGCGGCTTCCTCGTAGGTCTGCGGGGACGGATGCTTGGACCACGACAGCGCGACGAAGACGTTGTCGCCCTCCTTCAGGCGGGTACGGGCTCGAGCCTCGCGGCCTTCCAGGCCGAGCCGCAGGTTGGTCGTCAACCGCAGCGTGGGGTGGGCGTCGGAATCGGAGCGGCCTCGCGCGATCGCCTCCCCGTAGGCGTTCGAGGAGTACTCCCAGGCGGCGTTGATCCGGCCGTAATCGAACGACGGCTCACAGTTCATCACCAGTTCCACGGTGCCGCTCACGCAGCGCACCGTCCGCAGCAGGATGTGCTCGGCGTCCCAGTCCATCGGGGTGCGTCGGTGGGTGCGCGATCGGGCGTCGCGATCGTGCCAGGGGCCCATCACCAGGGCGTCACGCACGATCACCCAGCCAGTCGGCGTCTGCCAGGTGGTCTCCATGATCAGGCTGCCGGGCAGGTAGCGGCGGGCGGCCGGAACCGACACCCCATAGGGGCCCAGGCGGAAATGGCCCGCCCCGCGGTCGAGGACCGAGCCGAACACACTGGGGGAATCCGGGCGGGGCACGCACATCCACTCCACCGAGCCCGCCGCCGAGATCAGGCAGGTGTTCTCGCAGTCGGACAAAAAGGCGTAGTCGGCGATCGGGGGGAACGGCGTGCGGACCGGGCCGGAGTGCGTATCGGGCAGGGGCTGGGTGACGTTGAGCGGTGTGTTGCGCTGGCCGTTCCGGCCCGGGCGGGGGCCGAAGTCACCGGCTGCGATGTCCTCACCTGCGGGTTGGACTTGGGGCGGCATCCCGCAATCATGGTCGTCGGCGGGTCCGGCGTCCACCGATCCGACGCCATTGACGGGCGGTGTCACTGGCAGGGGATCGTCTTCGACGTAACCCCCGCGAAACGGCCAGCAATCGCGCGACCGGCGTGACACTGACCATCGAGAAGCTGACGGCGGCGGCGGTCATTGAGCAGACGCCGTGGGGTAACCCACATGATCGCCGGTGTCGGCGATTCGGCCGTTTAGATAATCTTGCGACGCCGACAATCGTCCTCGCCCGGCAAACTGATTTGCCGATATCCAACCCTCTGGTCAAGCTGCTGCGTGACTGCGCTGCAAAAGCAAAGAATCCGGTCCGCCATGCGGGCGGTGTCGTAGTTTGCCAGATTCCGTCCCCGCGAACCGATGCCAACAGTAGAGTGCCCCGGACAGTGATTTTCAGACGATTCGTTGAAAATCGTGACAGGTGGGGAGGGCAAACATGGCCAAGGAACGCGACACGGCGGATCCCGGCGTGGCTGGCAAACTGAAGTGGCTGCGGGATTCGGTGAAGGCTCAACCCGAGGGCGTTGCCGACTCGACGTGGGCGTGGATCGACGAGCTGTCCAACCGGGCCAAGAGCGATACGGCCGCCGCAGTTGCCGACCTCAATGAACTGTTCCGGCTGGGCACCGTGCCGACCGATCTGCACGGCGCCACCGAGGGAAAGATGGTGACCACCATGAATCCCAAGGTCGACACCGTGCTCAGCGCATTCACCGCGCTGTGGAATCCATGGCAGGGCAAGCGTTTCGACAATCAGGCCGCCACCGGCTGCAATCGTCTGACCAAGAGCACCGGCCTGCTCGGCAAGCTGCTGTGGCCGCTGTACTCGATGCGCGACCACACCGACGGCAAGCTCGC
>JAULZA010000063.1:0-5630 GCA_032117575.1 Mycolicibacterium sp. | reverse complement strand
TCGCGTTCTTCGGTGCGATGACGCTGTGCTTGGACGTCGCCGCGCGCCGCGCCTACCGGGTGCCGCGGCCGTGGGCCGGGACGATGCGACGCGACACCGGTCCGGCGGCCTACGTCTTCGGGCTGATACCCCTGGCGGTGTATCTGCTGGCCTATCTGCCCTGGTTCGCCTCGGAGACCGCGGTGAACCGTCACGAGGTGGGCCAGTCGATCGGCGAGAGGCAGTGGTGGCAGCCACCGGACGCCATCCGGTCGCTGTGGCACTACACCTATAAGGCGTTCCACTTCCACTCCACGCTGACCAACTCCGCCGGCAACCATCACCCATGGGAGTCCAAACCGTGGACTTGGCCGATGTCGCTGCGGCCGGTGCTCTACGCCATCGACAACCAGGACGTACCGGGCTGCGGGGCGTCGTCGTGCGTCAAGGCGGTGCTGCTGGTGGGCACTCCCACCATGTGGTTCCTCGCCATACCGGTGATGGCGTACGCGCTGTGGCGGGCGGCGGTGCGCCGGGACTGGCGCTACGCAGTGGTGGTGGTGGGGTACCTCGCCGGCTGGTTGCCGTGGCTGGGCAACATCGACCGGCAGATGTATTTCTTCTACGCCGTGCCGATGGCGCCGTTCCTGATGATGGCGATCGCGCTGATTCTCGGCGACATCCTGTATCAGCCGTCCCGCAGCGCCGAGCGCCACACACTCGGACTGCTGGTGGTCTGCTTCTACCTGGCCTTGGCGATCACTAATTTCGCCTGGCTGTTCCCCGTGCTGACCGGAATACCGGTGTCGCAGCAGACCTGGAATATGGAAATGTGGCTGCCGAGCTGGCGGTGAGTTGACGGCTGAGACCACTGACGCCGCCTTAGTTCGCACCGCGACGTCAAACCCGGCCGACGCCGCCCTAGTTCGACGCCGCCCTAGTTCGACGCCGCCCTAGTTCGACGCCGCCCTAGTTCGACGCCGCCCTAGTTCGACCACGAAGCCGTCAGCGCGGACTGCACCGCCGGGGCCACCATCCGCACAGTCTCGTCTGCGGAGGCCGACGCCAGCGGCTCCATCCGCAGCACGTAGCGGGAGCCGGCCACGCCGATCAGATACGACGTGGCCAGCACCACCCGCATCCGGGCGTCCGGGACGCGCAGCGCCGCGGCGACCCGGTCGATGACCACCGACTCGACGAACTCACGCAGCGTCGAAACCACGTTCGCGGCACTCTTGGCGTCGCGCACCATGAGTGCGATCTGTTCACGCACCTCTGGATCGTCGAGCATGTCGATAGTCCACCGCACAAGCCGCTCACCGAGCCCGTCGATGCCGGGGTTCAGCAGTTTGGCGATGGAGGTGACGGGGTCGAAGGGCAGCCGCAGGGCGGCGGCGAAGAGTTCCTCCCGGTTGTTGAAATAGCGCTTGACCAGGTCCGGAGCCACGCCGGCCGCCGACGCAACACCCTTGATCGTGGTGGTCAGGTAGCCCTGCCGGGCATACAAACCCCGTGCGGTGTCGAGCACCACGCGGGTGACGTCGTCGGGTTTGATCGGGTCGTTAGCCACTGGCGGATTCCTGTTCGGTCGTTGCGATTCGGTCAGGCTGTGCGAACTCAATTGTCTAGGATCGAGTAAACCCGCCAACGGGTGCGGGGGGACGCGGCTTGAGGACATGGCTGAACCACGCAACCTGGTGATCTGCCTGGACGGCACCAGCAACGAACCGGAGCAGGGCGCCACCAACGTCGCCAGAATCTACGATGTCGCGGTCAAGGACGACACCCAACTGGTCTACTACGACCCCGGGGTGGGCACCTTGGGCGCGCGAGCGGCGATGACGCCGATGGGCCAGGCGTTGTCGCGAGCGGCCGGGCTGGTCGCCGGCTATGGCATCCGCGACAACATCGAGCAGGCCTACACCTGGTTGTCGCAGAACTACCGCCGCAACGACCGCATCTACGTATTCGGCTTCTCCCGCGGCGCCTATACGGCGCGGGCGCTGACCGGCATGCTGCGCACCGTCGGGCTGGTTCGACCCGGCAGCGAGAATCTGGCCCCCTATGCCCTCAAGCTCTACGCCAAGAGTGGTCACTACCGTGATGCCACCGCCGATCCCGACAGTGATCCCGACCAGTCGGCGAAGGCGGCACAGCGCAGGTTCTGGGTGTTGCGCGCCGACTTCCGCCGGTTGTTCGGCAACCCGGACTTCCCGCACCCGTTCGACACCCATCGCAATCAAGTGCACTTCCTCGGGGTATGGGACACCGTGAAGAGCGTGGGCTGGCTGAACCTGCGGGGGCACTTGCAGGTGGCGCGCTGGCCGTTCACCGCGCGGATCACCAACGTGGGGACCGCCCGGCACGCACTGGCCATCGACGAGAAGCGGCGCTTCTATGCCGCGTACCGCTTCGACGCCGAGCTTGTGGCCGCCGATCCGGAGAGGTTCCGCGAGGTGTGGTTCGCCGGTGTGCACAGTGACGTCGGTGGCCAGTTCGCCGACGACCACCGGCTGTCGGACATAGCGTTCGGGTGGATGGCGAACGAAGCCTGTCTGGCTGGTCTTCGATTGGATGCCAAGCGATTCCGCCGACTCACCGGCGTTCCCATCGGCTCACCTCCGGCGCCGGGCGACGCGCTGGGCACCATCCACACCAACAGCTGGATGTGGTGGCTGCTCGGCGGCTGGCGTCCGCGCCAGGTTCTGTGTGAAGACTTGGTTGCCCCCAGTGCGCTGGAACGCACTGCCGCGACGGCGGTGGCCGCCGCACCGTACCGGCCAGAACTGGCCGGCCGGCCGACTGTGCTTGAGCTCGAAGGACCAATGGGGATAAAGGGTTCAGATGCCCAATAACTACGCGGGGATGCGGCGGCGCTTCGGCGACGACGAGGCGGGCCTGCACCGCTGCGCGGAGCGCCTGATCGCACTGCGCGGTGCGTTGTCCACGGTGCGCCGCCACGAGGGCTCACTGATGTTGGCCACCTTCAATATCCGCGACTTCGACAGCAACAAGTTCGGATTCGGCCCGCGCAAACTTGAATCGATGTACTACCTGGCCGAGATCATCAGCGCCTTCGATCTGGTGGCGGTTCAGGAGATCAGCCGGGATCTGACTCCACTGGTCACCCTGATGGGCATCCTCGGCCCCGACTGGGACTACATCGTCACCGACGCCACCGAGGGTAAGGGCGGCAACGGCGAGCGAATGGGGTTCCTCTACAACCGATCCGGCGTGTACTTCCGCAAGATCGCCGGCGAAGTGGTGCTGCCCGAGGGGCAGACGATCGTCGGCAACAATCCAGTCCCAGAAACCAAGAAGACCGCCAAGGGAAACGGCCAGTTCGCCCGTACCCCATTCCTGGTCGCCTTCGCCTCCGGTTGGTTCCGGTTCAACCTGTGCACCGTCCATATTTATTACGGCTCGGAATCCGGCGCCGGACTTCGGCAGCGCATCGAAGAGATCCGCAGGCTGGTGGCATTCTTCGCCCGTCGGCAGGACAGCGAGACGCGGCAGCGGAAGAAAGCGGTGACAGACAGCGGCGGTAAGTTCGCCCCCGGTCAGACCGAAAACTACATCCTGCTCGGCGATTTCAACGTGGTCAGCCCCGAGCATGAGACGATGCAGGCGCTCGAAGATCAAGGCTTCACGGTGCCCGATGCCATCAAAGGTGACCAGATCAACTCCAACGATCCCACGCTGCGTCCGCACTTCTACGACCAGATAGCGGTGCGGGTGGCCGATCCCCGCTTCGAAGTCCTCGACGGCGGCATGTTCGACGTCTACAAGTACGTCTACCGAGACGAAGACATCGCCGCGTACGAGACCGATCTTGCGCAGGCGCAGGCGGACATCGTCAAGAACAGGAACAAGACGCCGGATACCGAAGAATCCGGGACCGCCGGGGCGGACCCGTTGGCCTTCTACCACCGCTGGCGCACCTGGCAGATGTCCGACCACTACCCACTGTGGGTGGAGATCAAGACCGACTTCACCGACGAGTACCTGGAGGGGCTGGCAGAGAGCTAGCCCAAGGGAGAACCCTTACAACGGATCTCGCGCCACAGGGCAGGACATGCATCGCGGTCCGCCACGACCGGTACCCAATTCCGCTGCGGCGATGGGCAGCACCTCGATGCCGGCGTCGGCCAGCCGGGCGTTGGTCTCGGTGTTGCGCTCGTAGGCCACCACCACTCCGGGCGCGAGCGCCAGGGTGTTGTTGCCGTCGTCCCACTGCTCGCGTTCGGCGGTCACTGGATCAAGACCGGTGTCGATCACCCGCAACCGGTCGATGCCCATCGCCGCGGCGGCGGCAGCGACGAACGGCTGCTCGTCACCGATGCGCACGCCGGCGGGACCGCGCGCAATGGTGAACGCCGACAACGAATACCGAACCGCCGGATACATCACCATCGCATCCACGTCGACCATGGTGCAGACGGTGTCCAGATGCATCGTGGCGCGCTCCTGGGCGATCGGGACCGCCAGTACGGTGTGGGCCAGCTCGTCGTCGAACAGGCTGCGGGCCAACACTTCCGCACCGGCGGCGGTGGTGCGCTCCCCCACTCCCACCGCGACTACGCCGGGAGCGAGCAGCAGCACGTCGCCGCCCTCCACCGGGGCGGTGTGCGACTCGTAGGCCCGGCGCACGCCGAGGAACCGCGGATGGTGGGCGTAAATCAGGTCGGTGAGCGAGGACTCGCGCGCCCGCGCGGGAAGTGCCAGTGCGGTGATGGCGAACCGTGGGCCGATCCAGAACGACGAGTCCCGGGTGAACATCAGGTTCGGCAGCGGTTCGATCACGAAGTCCCCGCCCTGGTGCATGCGCCGCACCAGCGAGGTGTCGCCGGGGGCGTCGAAGGGCAGTTCGGTGAACGTCATCCCGGCGGTCAGCACGTGCGCCAACTCGGCGGGCGCCAGCCCACGTAGGTAGGCCGAAAGGTCCTGCGCCAGCGGATGACCGAGCCGGCGAGCGTCCACCGCCGCGGCGATCCCCTGAATCCTGGCCGCACCACTGGCCAGTGCCTCGACGAGCAGGTCCGCCAGCAGCAGCACCTCGACGCCGCGCGCCCGCAGCAGAGCGGCGAACGCGTCGTGCTCCTCCTGTGCGCGGGCCACCCAGGGCAGGCCGTCGAACAGCAGGGCGTCGCTGTTGCGGGGGGTGAGCCGCATGAGTTCGGCACCGGGACGGTGCAGGATGACGGTGCGCAGCACACCGACTTCGGAGTCGACGCCGAACACCGTTTGGGTCACGTCTGACACCGTAACGCCCGGGGCGCGCCACCGGTGGATTAGTCGAACGCATGTGCGATAGGCTCACGGGGTGTCCATGCCGGTTCAGGGCTCGCTTTTCGACCACTGCCAGCGCCGCGAGTTGGGCGGCGGCGCGTGGATCGAGTCACGCTCCGGCTGGGTGGACGACGGCGCGATCTGCGCCGACAGCCTGTTCGAGGACCTGATGGCGGTTGTGCCGTGGCGCTCCGAACGCCGCAAGATGTATGACCGGGTGCTCGACGTCCCGCGCCTGGTGAGCTTCTGTGACCTGACCACCGAAGCTGCGCCCCACCCGGCGGTGGCCCGGCTGCGCCGGCGGATCAACGACATCTACGCCGGCGAACTGGGCGAGCCGTTCACCACCGCCGGCTTCTGCC
>JAULZA010000062.1:0-27856 GCA_032117575.1 Mycolicibacterium sp. | reverse complement strand
CCATGCCCGCGTTCCTTGTCCTGGATGCCTGAAGAACACCCAGCTCACAGGGGCGCGGGCCCCCAATCAATCACCGACACGACACGATGTCGGACAACACGCAGACCCCTGCAAAGTGCGAAGAGCCAGTTTGGACATTACCGGCGGGTAACTTGGGTTCCTGCTGACTTGACTTGCAGTTTTTCAGGTTTGAGGGCTTGTATCTCTTGTAGTGCCCCCTTTCACGAGGGTGGTGGTCACGTACGGTGGCCTCGGGAGGAGCCGGAGGACTCGACGCTTTTCGGCTGAGCGTTCGGGCTCGTGAAAGAGATCGTCTCCTTCGGTTCGTCTCCCGAGCAGACCCGGTTTAGGGAATTGGTGGCCAGGTTCGCGAAGGTGCACAGCATCGACGTGGCTTGGAAAGGCGCCGAATCATCTACAAGCACGGGGAGCCGCACGTCGACTTCCCGCCGCGTTGTGGTCGGGGACAGTGTGGGAGACCGGGCCGGGCTCTACTGGGTGCACGAAGGTTCTCTCCTACCTGGAGTTCGCGCACAACGGTCGGCTGGGTGGGCCCTGTAATACGTGAACTCTTCATCAACACAACAGGATTGACGATGAAGGGAGAACCTCCGTGCATAACAACGATAACCGGCTGTCCGTCCAGGGTCCACGACCGAGCGGTCGGACGCTGGTGGGTATCGACGCGGCGATCACCGCCCGTCACCATGTCGCGGTCCGCAGCGACGGCGGTGAGACGACGAAGCGATTCAGCGTGGAGCCCACGCTGGCCGGGCTGCGCACCCTGACCGACAGGTTGATCGGCTACGACAACATCGATGCTGTCGTGGAACCGACGTCGATGACCTGGCTTGCGCTCACGATGTGCACCTTCGCGAACCTGGCCACCAATTCCCTAAACCGGGTCTGCTCGGGAGACGAACCGAAGGAGACGATCTCTTTCACGAGCCCGAACGCTAAGCCGAAAAGCGTCGAGTCCTCCGGCTCCTCCCGAGGCCACCGTACGTGACCACCACCCTCGGAAAAGGGGGCACTACAAGAGATACAAGCCGGTTTGAGGTGGGGCACTTGGGGCACTAACCCAGATTTTTCGCGGAATGTTGGGTGTGGTGGGGGTGGATCGCGAAAGTGAACCAGCCCGCAAGACCTCATCCACGACTCTCACTCCCCTGTTCCGTGCTTCGACGGTCGCCATCCTCAGATGACAGGTAGGTGTGAATCACCGGGTCTAACTCGATCCGCAGGAAACAGACCCGGGAATCCCCCCGCGCGTGGAGTTGCTCGTAGCTCTTGATGATCCGCCGCCCCAGCCAGAAGCTGCCGAAAACCTCACGCCCTCCCGGGTGCGTCCAGTCGAGTGTCTCGGCGCGCCCGCGCAACTGGATCGTCGCCGGCGGCACCGGCAGCAACAGCAGACGCGGAACGGGCACGACCAGAAAGACGTCGGCGTTGGTGTCGATGTTGCGTGCCTTCTGCAGATGGCGACGGGTCATCACATAGATCACCGCGCCCGATGGCGCGATGCCGTATGTGACGCCGGCAGAAGCCGGCCGTCCTGTTGCGTCAGCTGTCGCCAGCACGGCGAAGTGTTGGCGTCGCAGGTCCCGCTCGACAGTCGAATAGGCGAGCTCGGTCAAGGGCGCGTGGCGGCACGTAAGACGGCCAGTCGCTGCTGGTACTCCCCTTCGTCGATGTCACCGCGGGCGAATCGCGCGGCGAGGAGCTGCTCGGGCGACTCGCTGTAGGGCTGGTATCCCGAGATCACTCGCGGCTGGCCGGTACCCGCGCTGAACCGGATCACCGCGATGATCCCCACGACGATGAGGGTCCAGAACAACACCATCCCAATAGCCATGCCTGCATACCCCCAGCCACTCATTCCGTGGTCCCACCACATAGTCACCAACCTCCTTCAGCATCGCCAGTACCTGATTCCAGACTTCGCTTGCGCCCCGGCTGTCCGGTGTTCGTTGTGTGAAGATTCGCTCAAGACTGACTCAAGACGGGTCCAAAACGGTTGGGTAGCTCGGCGGCACGGCACGATGAAGAGATGGAGGTCTTATCGGGGACCACGGCGAGCGGCCCTGCCGCCGGCTACCGCGCCTTGGTGGTCGACGACGAGGCGCCGCTCGCCGACGTGGTCGCCAGCTATCTGCGGCGGGATCACTTCGAGGTCACGGTGTGTCACTCCGGCGCCGAGGCGCTGGCAGCGGCGCGGGAGGTCGATCCCGACGTCGTCGTCCTCGATCTGGGGCTGCCCGGGATTGACGGCTTGGAGGTCTGCCGTCAGCTGCGGACCTTCTCCGACGCCTACGTGGTGATGCTCACCGCTCGCGACACCGAGGTCGACACCATCGTCGGCCTGTCCGTGGGGGCCGATGACTACCTGACAAAACCGTTCAGTCCCCGCGAGTTGGTGGCCCGGATTCGGGCGATGTTGCGCCGGCCCAGATCGGTCGCCGCACCGGTTGCGCATGGCGGCGGGCACGGCGAACAGCCACCACGGGTCTTCGGGCCGCTGTCCATCGATCTCGCCGGCCGGGAGGCTCATCTCGGCGGCGAGCCGATTCCATTGACGCGCACCGAGTTCGATATCTTGGCCGCTCTTTCCTCGCGCCCCGGAGTCGTGTGGAGTCGCCGCCAGTTGATCGAGGCGGTCTGGGGAGACCCGTGGGTGGGCAACGACCACCTCGTCGACGTCCACGTCGGGCATGTGCGGCGCAAACTCGGCGACGACCCCGCCGACCCTCGATTCGTCTTCACCGTCCGCGGTGTGGGCTACCGGATGGGCAGCGGGCAGTGAGCGCGCAGACCGGGCTCGGGATGCTGCGGCGGCTTCTGCTGGCGCAGGCGCTGGTGCTCGTCGCGGGCGGGGTCACCACCTGGGTGGTGGCCCTGGTGGTGGGGCCGCCGCTGTTTCGCGATCACCTCCACCAGGCCGGTGTGGCCCACAATTCCAACGAGCAGTTCCACGCCGAGCAGGCCTTCCAGCACGCCACCGCGCTGTCCATTGCAGTGGCCATCACGGTGGCCGCCACGACGGCGTTCGTGGTCACCGCCTACCTCAGCCGGCGCCTGCAGCGCTCGGTTGCCGAATTGTCCGCGGCCGCATCAGCGATAGCCGAGGGCCGCTACGACATTCGGGTCTCTTCTCCGCAGCTGGGCGACGAGTTCGACGGATTGGCAGTGGCTTTCAACCGGATGGCCGAACGCCTGCAGGCGGTCGAATCGACCCGTCGCCAGTTGTTCAGCGACCTCGCCCATGAAATCCGCACCCCGGTATCGGTGTTGGAGGCCTACCTGGAAGCCATCGAGGATGGAGTCAAGGCCCTCGACCCGCCGACCATGTCGATACTGCGTGAGCAGACCGGCCGGCTGGTGCGGTTCTCGGCGGACGCCGCCGCCCTGGCTCGGGCCGAGGAAGCTCATGTCGCCATCGCACCGGAATGGGTCGACGCCGGCGAACTCGTTTCCGCGGTGAGCGCCGCCGCCGCCGACCGCTACACAGCCAAAAACGTCACTGTGGATATCCATCCGCCCGCAGCGGGCCGGCTGTGGGCCGACGGTCAACGTCTGTCGCAGGTGCTGAGCAACCTGCTCGACAATGCGCTGCGCCACACGCCGCCCGGCGGGCACGTCACCCTCGCCGCCGACCAGAAAGGCAATGATGTGACGTTCACCGTCACCGATGACGGTGACGGTATCGCGGCCGAGCACCTGCCGCGCGTCTTCGAGCGCTTCTATCGGGCCGACTCCGCCCGCGACCGCGGACGCGGAGGCTCCGGAATCGGCCTGGCAATCGCCCAGGCGCTGATCGAGGCCCATGGCGGCCACATCATGGTGGCCAGCCAGGGCCTCGGTCACGGCACCACCTTCACGGTGGCTTTACCGATCCGTTCGCCCGCGTCAGCGCAGGATCACCCTCAAGCCGTACCGACCAGCTCGTAGCCGGCTCGCGCAACGGCGTTGCGCACCACGTCCTGTGCCAGCTCAGCCGAACTGGTCACGATGATCGTTGAATCACCTTGCGGGACAAGATCAACCGCCACGTCTGAGACAGTGCCGAGCGCTTCAAGCTCCGCTGTCACGGACCGTGTGCAATGGTCGCAGGTCATTCCCCGCACGGAATAGGCGCGAGTCACCGACATCGGAGTCCCTAGAGCGTTTTCAGGATCTCGTTCATGGTGTCGATCTCCTTCTGCTGGCTTTGCACGATGGCTTTCGACAGTTCAATCGCCTCGGGGAACTCGCCGTTCTTGATTTCGTTCTGCGCCATCGTGATCGCGCCCTCATGGTGCTTGATCATCCCGGTGAGGAACAGTTTGTTCGCTTCGACGCCCTGGGCGTCCCGCAATGACTGCATCTCGGCCGGCGACAGCATCCCGTCCATGCCGCCCATGCCCATGCCGCCCATCCCCGGCATACCGGGCGCCATCGAGCCGGAGCCATCCATGCCGCCATGACCCGGCATGTCCCCCATGCCGCCATCACCCGGCATGTCATTGGGGTCCATGTTCCACTCGTCGAGCCAGCCCTGCATCTGCTGGATCTCCGGGCCTTGGGCGGCCTTGATCTGGGTGGCCATCTCGACTACTCGCGGGTCCATGCCTTGCTTACCCAAAACCAGGTCGCTCATCTCGATCGCCTGCTGGTGGTGCGGGATCATCATGTGTGCGAACATCATGTCGGCCTTGTTATGAGCGACCGCCTGCGCCGACGCCGTGGTCTGGTTCTGAGACGGGGCCGGCGACGGCGCCGCCTCCTTGGTGGCCGAGTTGCTGCATGCGCCGATGGCGGCTACCGCGGCGAGCGCGGCCATCCCGGTCACCACAGTCCTTGACTTGCTCACTAGAACATCCCTTTCGTCGGGTGAAGCTCACTGGAGTCCAGCTTTCCCGTATCCACCCGGGACTGGCCTAGCCGTTGTGTGAAGATTCGATAAAGAACGCCCCGTGCGGGGCCGAGCCCGTGAGGTCGGCCGCGGATTGGGGAACGCTAGACCGCATGTCCATCGCTATCTCGACATCACTGCACACCTCGTTCGCCGAGGCCGTGGAACGCACCCGCCAAGCCCTGGCCGATCAGGGCTTCGGGGTTCTCACTGAAATCGACATGAAGGCCACACTGAAGAAGAAGCTCGACACCGACATGGAGGACTACCTGATCCTCGGCGCCTGCAATCCCCCACTGGCCCACCGGGCCGTGGGCATCGACCGCCAGATCGGGCTGCTGCTGCCCTGCAACGTGGTCGTGCGCGCCGACCCCGCCGACGACACCAGGATGCTGGTCGAGGCGATGGATCCCCAGCTGCTGGTGCAGGTGACCGGCGACGCGCGGCTGCAGGAGGTGGCCGACGACGTCGCCAGCAAGCTGCGCGCGGCCATCGATGCGGTGGGCGCCACATCCACCGCACCGTCCTAGCCGGCCGGCGCCACTGTGTCGGGACCCGGCGCCGGCGGGGCGGGCAACGTGAGCCGTTTGAGCATCAGCGCATTGACCGCGACGATCAGGCTTGAACCCGACATCGACAACGCGGCGATCTCCGGGCGCAGCACCAGTCCGAACGACGGCTGGAACACCCCGGCGGCGATTGGCAGCGCGACCACGTTGTAGCCCACCGCCCACCCGAGGTTCTGGCGCATCTTGCGCAGCGTTGCCCGCCCGATCCGCAACGCGATCGGCACATCAAGAGGATCGGAGCGCATCAGCACCAGATCAGCGGTCTCGATCGCCACATCGGTGCCAGCCCCGATGGCCACCCCCAGGTCAGCCTGGGCCAGGGCAGGGGCGTCGTTGACACCATCGCCGACCATGGCGGCTTTGCGACCCTGGGTCTGCAGGTCGGCGATCTTGGCAGCCTTGTCGCCGGGCAACACCTCGGCGATGACGGTGTCGATACCCAACTGGTCGGCGATGCGCTGCGCGGTGGCCTGATTGTCCCCGCTGAGCATCACCACCTGCACCCCCATGGCGTGCAGTTCCCGAACCGCCGCGGCGGAGGTTTCCCGTGCCGCGTCGGCCAGGGCGATCACCCCGACACCGCGGCCGTCCACGGCGATCAGGACCGCGGTACGCCCGGTGGCGGCCAGCTCGTCGCGTCGGCCCATCAGCACAACGGGCACGTCGACGTCTTCTTCGACCATCAGTTTGCGGTTGCCGACGGCCACCCGCCGGCCGGCAACCGTCGCGGTGGCCCCGTGCCCAGGCACATTGCGGAAGTCGCTCAGCGCCGCCGGGGTGACCCCGTGGTCGGCGGCGTAGCGCACGATCGCCGCCGCCAAAGGGTGTTCGGATTCGGTCTCAATCGCCGCAACCAGCCCCAGCAGTTCGGTTTCGCCGATCCCATCGGCCACCAGATCGGTCACTTCGGGCTCACCCTTGGTCAGCGTGCCGGTCTTATCCATCACAACGGTGTCGATGCGCGCCGAGGTTTCCAGGGCGGTGGCGTTTTTGAACAGCACCCCGCGCTTGGCGCCCATCCCGGTGCCCACCATGATCGCCGTCGGGGTCGCCAGCCCCAGGGCGTCCGGGCAGGTGATCACCACCACCGTGATCGCGAACAGCAACGCCGTCTGCACCCCGGCCCCCACCGCCCACCAGACCAGGAACGTCACCGTCCCCCCGATCAGCGCGACCAGCACCAGCCAGAACGCGGCCCGGTCAGCCAACCGCTGACCGGGGGCCTTGGAGTTCTGGGCTTCCTGCACCATCGCCACAATCTGGGCCAGTGCGGTGTCCGAGCCCACCTTGGTCGCACGGACCCGCAGCGTTCCAGTGGTGTTGATCGACGCTCCGATCACCGAATCACCCACCGCCTTGGACACCGGCAGACTCTCCCCGGTCACCATCGACTCGTCGACCTCGGAGGCACCCTCTGCCACCGTGCCGTCCACCGGAACCTTCGCTCCCGGCCGGATCGCGAGCAGATCCCCGACGACCACCTCGGCAGTCGGGATCTCCACCTGACGGCCGTCGCGGATCACCACGGCCATCGGCGGGGCCAGCTCCAGCAGAGTGCGGATCGCCTCGTTGGCCCCGCCGCGGGCCCGCATCTCGAACCAATGTCCCAGCAGCACAAAGGTTGTCAGAACCGTGGCGGCCTCATAGAACACCTCGCCGCCGCCGGTCAGGGTAACTCCGACGCTGTAAAGCCAGCCCGCCCCCACGGCCACGGCGACCAGCACCATCATGTCCAGGGTGCGGGCTCGCAGCGCACGCCAGGCGCCGTCGAAGAAGATCCACGCCGAGTAGAACACCACCGGCAGGCTCAGCAGGAACGCGAACACGTCGTCGCGCAGCCCGAACGGCGCCGGCACGCTGAAGCCGAACATGTCGCGCCCCATCGGCGACCACAGCATGATCGGGATCGACAACACCAGCGCGACCAGGAACCGGTTGCGCATATCGCGCACCATGGCGTCCATCGACATCGCGGCGTGCCCGCCGTGTCCCATCGCCTCGTGCGGCGAGCGCTGCTCGGCGCCATGGGCGTGCCCGGGGGGCTCCGACATCGGCTCGCAGATGTGGTCCGGAACTGACCGACCGTTGCAGTGAAAGCCACATTCCCGAACCCATCCGGCCAACTCGGCGACTGAGGTCAATGCCGGGTTGTAACTCACCGTGGCGGTGTGGTTCACCGCGTTCGCCTCGACCGCGGTGACGCCGGGTCGGCGCCGCAACGCGGACTCGATCACCGCGGTGGAGGTGGCCCAGTGCAGGTCCCCGACGTTCAGGGTTGTGCTCGTGTTCACCTGCTCAGGCTTCCCCCGTGGCGCGCGCTTTTCTCAGCGGTTCGATAAAGATCTGATGTTGACCGCCGGAGTCGGTCACTCCACGGGCGCTGGATACCGTGGAGCATCCGCACAGGAAAGCCACGAAGACTCAGAAGAGAGACCACATGCCCTCGGTATTGGTTACCGGAGCAGGCCGGGGAATAGGCCTGGCGATCACCGAGCACATGAGCCGGCGGGGTTGGGATGTCTATGCCACCGCCCGGTCCACCGCCGCCCTGCAGAGCCTCGACCGCTTACCCCACGTGCACGCGATAGCACTCGATATCACCGACCGATCGGCGATCGCCGCGCTGCCGAATCTGCTTCCCGCCGAGTTGAACGGCGTCGTCAACAACGCCGGGATCGTCGTCAACGGTCCCGTGGAGGGGTTGACGCTCGACGACTTGACCAGGCAACTCGACGTCAATGTCATCTCGCAGATCGCGGTGACGCAGGCGGTGCTGCCGAAGATACGCGCATCCCGCGGACGGGTGGTGTTCATTTCCTCGGTCAGCGGGCTGTTCACCACACCGGGCACCGGCGCCTATAACGCCTCCAAGTACGCGATCGAATCCCTGGCCGATGCACTCCGGATGGAATTGCGGCCCTGGCAGATTCCGGTATCGCTGGTCGAGCCCGGACCGATCCGCACCGATATCTGGATGGGCGTCCTCGACGAGCACGACCGGATGGTCGAGCACCTCAGCGACGAGCACCGCCGACTGTATGCGTCGCAGCTGGCGGGGACGCGGAAACTATTGGGGCGCATGCAGAAAATCGCCGCTGCTCCCAGCAGAGTCACCAAGGCCGTCGACCACGCGCTGACGTCCCGGCGGCCCAAACCGCGCTACCTCTTGGACTTCCCCAGCCGCGCCCAGAAAGCAATCCTGACGATCACGCCGACCGCGGTCAGCGATGCGGTTCTGGCGGCGGCAACCACCTCGAAGCGAGCGAAGGACTAGCCCGCATGCGTTACCGCGATCAACCCACCGTCGAAGCGGTGCAACGACTCTCGTGCGATCCGCAGACCGCGTGGCGATACGTCACCGACATCACCCTGCCCGCCCGAGTCTCTACCGAGCTGGCGGGTGTGGAATGGCTCGACGGCGCCGAACAGGTCGCGGTCGGTGCCCGCTTCAAGGGCCGCAACCGGCACCAGGCACTCGGCGAATGGGAAACCGTCTGCGAGATCGTCGAACTCGAACCCGAACGACGGTGGGTATGGAACGTCATCACCCCCGCGGGGGTCGGCGCCACCTGGGGCTTCGAGGTGGAGCCGTCCTCGGCGGGATGCGTGGTGCGGCAATGGGCCCGGATGGGGCCGGCGCCGTCCGGATTGACCTTCGCCATCAACGCCCAACCCGACAAGGAGGCCAGGATCGTCGAGCGCCGACTTGCGGAATGGCTGCAGAACATGCAAGCGAACCTGGCCTACATCGCCGAGCAGACCGGCGCCGGTGGCCAGTGAAGGTCGGCATCACCGTTGAACCCCGCCAGCCCGGCGTAGCGGAATTCGCCGTGCAGGCTGAGGAACTCGGTGTCGACTCGCTGTGGGTACCGGAGGTGTGGGGCTACGACGCGCTGACGGGTCTGGCCTATCTGGCCGCCGTCACCACCCGGATCCGGTTGGGCACCTTCGTCGTCCAACTCGGCTCACGTAGCCCCGCCCTGCTGGCCACCTCCGCTCTGAGCCTTCAGGAACTGTCCGACGGCCGGTTTCTGCTGGGAATCGGAACATCCGGCCCGCGGGTCATGGAGGGTTGGCATGGCGTTCGGTTCCGCCGCCCTGTTCAGACCACCCGCGAAACCGTGGAGATACTTCGCATCATCAGCCGCGGCGACCGCCTGGAACACCCTGGCGACATCTATCCGCTCCCCCTGCCGGAGAGCAGCGGAGTCGCGCTGCGACCCCTGGTGCGGCCGCGACCCGTGCCGGTCTACATCGCCGCGATGGGACCGCAGAACCTGCGCCTGACAGGCGAAGTCGCCGACGGCTGGCTCGGAAATGCCTTCATTCCCGAATCGGCCGAGGTGTTCCTCGATCCGCTGCGCGAGGGCGCCAGTAGCGCCGGACGGACGCTGGCCGAGCTGGACCTGGTAGCACCGGTGGCCGTGGAGTTCCACGACAACGCCGATGACACCGCAGCCGCGGCGCGCCGCCATGCCGACGGCTACGCCTTCACCATCGGCGCCATGGGGCCCGGCGGACAGAACTTCTACAACAACGCATTCAGCCGTCTCGGATACGGCGACCAGATCAGCGAAGTCAACCAGCTGTGGCAGGCGGGCCGGCGCGACGAGGCAAAGGCAGCGGTGCCGCTGGATCTGGGCCGGCTGACCAATCTGCTGGGCAGCACAACCGAAGTCGCCCAACGGATCGCGAAATACCGGGACACCGGCATCACCACACTGCTGGCCAAGATCGACGGCGACTACCAGCACCAGCTTCAGACCATCGAACGGCTTCTCGACGCCGTCGCCCTCAGCAGCTCGGGCGTCTGACGTGGCGTTCGCCCGCCGGCTGGTGGCGCTGCTGCTGCCGATTCTCCTTTTCGTCGCCCCCTCCGCCGCCGCGGAGGCCGATTGGGCCCTGCTAGACCAGCCGCGTGCGATCGTGCTGCTCCGTCATGCCAGCGCCCCGGGGTCGGGCGACCCCGCGGGCTTTGCGCTCGGTGATTGCGCCACCCAACGCAACCTCAACGACCGGGGCAGGACAGAGGCACGCGCGATAGGTGCGGCGTTCCGTTCGCGCGGCGGCGCGGTGGGCCGTGTGGTGTCGTCGCAATGGTGCCGAGCCCTGGAAACGGCGGAGCTGGCTTTCCCAGGCCGCGTGCAACCAGATCCGGCGTTCAACTCGTTCTTCGCCGATTCCGCGGCCGAACCGCAGACCACCGCCCAGGCCGTGAACATCCTCGGCGGCTGGACCGGGCCCGGGGTGCTGGTCGCCGTCACCCATCAGGTCAACATCACCGCCCTGACGGGCATCACGCCACGTGAGGGCGAGGGCGTGATCGTCACGATGCGGGGCGGCGCGCCCACCGTCGAGGGCCTGCTGCCGCCGCCGACCCTCGGTTGAGCGCATGCCGGCTGCACCTGGCAACAACGCCAGCCCCTAATGTCGGATTCATGTCTGTGGTGAAGGTCAGCGTGTCGGCTGCGCGGGCTACACGTCGGAGCCGTCTCGAGTCGGCGGCGCCGGCGTGGCTGGCCGCTGGTGCGCTGGCCGTCGGCGTGGGGGCGGCAGCACTGGCAGGTGCGGCGCCGGCTCACGCCGACCCCGATGACAGCGGCACCGGCCAGGCATCTCGCGGCGGCGATGCGAACGCGGCTCGCAACACCGAGCGCGGCCCACGTTCGGCGAGGCGGGCGGCAGCATCCGCACCGCAGGATCGCGCCACTGCCGCGGTGCGGGAATCGATCCCCACCGGCGCGTCAGCCGGCGCTGCGCAGCGGCCGGCGAGCGTCGTCGCCACCCCGCCGGCGCACCAGGTTATTCAGCCGACCCCGACAGCACCGAGCGCATCCGCGCCACCCCAGCCGGCATCCGTCATGTCTGCGGCCTCGGCGGCCCAGGCGGCGCCGGATAACGCAGCTGCTGGCCGGGCGCCGTTCGGCACGACGATGGTGGTGTCTTCGGGTGCCGCGACGGTCGGTGGCCCGGTCTCCGACTTCATCCGGATCTTCATCGGGGACGGCACCGCCGAGAAGCCCGACGCCGGCATCCTGCTCGGCAGCGGCTACAGCTGGAATGCCTACGGTGGGGTGTGCACCGCCGGCTCATGCGAGGGCGGCGACGGCGGGTTGTTCGGCAACGGCGGCAATGGATTCCAGGGCGGCAATGGCGGCAACGCCGGCTGGTTCGGCGATGGCGGCAATGGCGGAGACGCTGGGATCGCAGGTGGGCCGGGCGGTCACGGCGGCCGAGGCGGGCTGATCATCGGTGGCGGGGGCAGCGGCGGCGCGGGAGCCGCGGCCCCGGAAGGTCAAGCCGGCGGAGTCGGGGGCGAGGGCGGACGAGGCGGCACCGGCGGAGTGGTGTTCGGCGGCGGCGGCACCGGTGGGGCCGGAGGCCACGGGTTTGTCACTGGCGGAGACGGCGGACGGGGCGGCGCCACCGGCTTATTCGGGATCTGGCACATATTTTTCAAGCCCGGGCCGGGCGGCGCCGGCGGCTTCGGCGGCGACGCGGGCGGCAATGGGGGCGCCGGCGGCGACGTCGGGTTGCTGTCGGTGTGGGGCACCGGAGCGACCGGCGGAGCAGGCGGTGCCGGCGGGATCGGCGGGGAGGCAGGCCGCGGCGGCCGCGGCGGCCTTCTGGTCGGCGACGGCGGGGACGGCGGGGACGGCGGGGACGCCAGCCGCGGGGCCGGAGGAAGAGGCGGCGACGGCGGGGACGGCGGGTTGCTGTCGTGGTGGGGCCGCGGCGGTGCCGGCGGTGAGGGCGGTGACGGCGCTGCCGGAGCTTCCGGTTTGGTGGCTGGGATTGCCGGGGGTCCCGGATGGCCCGGCGCGGCGGGCGGCGACGGTGGCGACGGCAGCTGGATCATCGGCCGGGGCGGCGCCGGTGGAATGGGTGGATTAGGCGGGATGGGCGGAGCCGGGGGCTACAGCGCCGCCGGCGAGGCCGGCGGACGGGGCGAGGCCGGCGGGACCGGCGGACCGGGCGGGGCCGGCGGCAACGGCGGGACAGCCCGGACGTTGGTCCTCTTCGAAGCACCGGGAGCAGGAGGCACCGGCGGCACCGGCGGGTCCGGAGGGGCTGGATCTGGCGGCGCCGGTGGTCCCGGAGCGCCTGGCAATCCCGGTGGCGCTGACGGGACAGGCGGCAGCGGCGGACCCGGCGGTACCGGCGGCGCGGCCAGCCCGTGATGCCCGGACCAGAACAGCCGGACTACCGATAACGACTCCGAGTCAATTCAGGCCGCGGCCGCCTCCGGCGTCAATTCGCTGCTAAAGTCGCTGTCACTATGCGTGGGCTCAGGGTTCCGGGGAACACCTCGGTGTGGGCGGCGATCCTGTTGATGTTCGTCGTCGCCCTCCTCGGCGCTGCTCCGGTGTCGCTGGCCGGGCCGTCCGGAGCGCATGCCGACCACCACGTCACGGCCACGGGCGATCTTGACCACCTTTCCGCTGTCGACCACGATCACATCGGTGCCGCGGCCATACAGACCGCGCCGGACGATTTCGCCGAGTCACTGCTGAACCGCGTGCGGATTGCACTGCCTGTTTTAGGGCTGCTCCTTGCTGGAGGCGTGTTGTGGCAGCGGTCGCCCCAGCACGTCGCTATGGTCGGGCGGGATCCGCCCCGCGGACCGCTCATCGTTTCTCCCGGCCGGGTTGTTCTCGCCCGGCTGTGCATCTCGCGCCGCTGATCGGCTAGCAGCAGACCGAACACCCCATCACGGGTTGCTCGGTCGGTGACTGCCGTCCCCTTCAGCGGCCGCGACTTCGGAACGCGGCCTGTCCAGGAAGCGACCATCCGATGACCTCTGTTCTACCTCTGCACTCGAAAAATCCGTACGCCATCCATCACCGTGGGCCGAGGCGCCACGAGCCCGCGGGAACCCTCGCCTCGACGGTCGGCAATACTCCGGTGCTCCGCATCACCGCCCCGTTCGCCGATGGCGGTCGTGGATTCTGGGCCAAGCTCGAGGGCTTCAATCCCGGCGGCATCAAGGACCGCACCGCCCTGCACATGGTGCAGCGCGCCCGGGCGCGCGGGGATCTACGCCCCGGGGCGCGGATCATCGAGTCCAGTAGCGGCACCCTCGGTCTTGGCCTGGCGTTGGCCGGCATGGCTTACGGGCACCCCGTCACCGTAGTCACCGACACCGGGCTGGAGCCGATCATCGCCCGCATGCTGTCCGCCTATGGCGTGCAGGTCGAGCAGGTTTCCGAGCCCCATCCGCAAGGCGGCTGGCAGCAGGCCCGATGCAACCGGGTGGCCGAATTGCTGGCCGAAGATCCCCAAGCGTGGAATCCCGACCAGTACAACAATCCCGACAACGTAGACGCCTATCGCGAACTCGCCCTGGAGTTGCACGCCCAGCTGGGCCGGGTTGACGTACTGGTGTGCTCAGTGGGCACCGGCGGGCACTCCGCCGGCGTGGCCCGGGTGCTGCGAGAAGCCAATCCAGGCATGGAGTTGATCGGGGTCGATACGATCCGCTCAACCATTTTCGGACAGCCGGCCGGACCTCGGCTGATGCGCGGCCTGGGATCGAGCATCTACCCCGGCAACGTGGACTACCCGGCGTTCAACGAAGTCCACTGGGTCGCCCCCGCCGAGGCGGTATGGGCGTCGCGGGCACTGGCCGCGACTCACTACGCGACCGGCGGGTGGAGTGTCGGGGCGGTCGCCCTCGTAGCCGGGTGGGCGGCCCGCACCTATCCGCCGGAGACCACCATCGCCGCCATCTTCCCCGACGGGCCGCAGCGCTATTTCGACACCATTTTCAACGACGATTACTGCCGCCAGCATCATCTGCTCGATGCTGAACCACCCACCGAGCCGCTGACGATCAGCCAGCCGGCCGAGGCGGCGGTCGAGTCATGGACACGGTGCGCCGCAGTGGCAGACCCGGCCAGAGCGAGGCGCTGATGGGAGGCGTGACCGCGTTCCGCAGCTTCGGCTGGCCCAGCAGGCTGCTGATGATCAACCAGTTCGGCATCAACCTCGGCTTCTACATGCTGATGCCGTACCTCGCCGGCTATCTCGCCGGCCCGCTCGGCCTGGCAGCGTGGGCGGTCGGTCTGGTGCTCGGGGTGCGTAACTTCTCCCAGCAGGGCATGTTCATCGTCGGCGGAACACTGGCGGATCGGCTGGGTTACAAACCCCTCATCGTGGCGGGGTGCCTGTTGCGCACCGCGGGATTCGGACTGCTGGTTGTCGCC
The DNA here is from genome assembly GCA_032117575.1 of Mycolicibacterium sp. Classification (GTDB taxonomy): domain Bacteria; phylum Actinomycetota; class Actinomycetes; order Mycobacteriales; family Mycobacteriaceae; genus Mycobacterium. The sequence continues at coordinate 13,190 of JAULZA010000062.1, read as the reverse complement.
CAGTCCTTGCCGATGGTGCTCATCGCCTCCGCCGCAACGGGTTTCGCAGGGGCTCTGTTCAACCCGGCCGTGCGGGCTTACCTGGCCGCCGACTCCGGGGAGCGCCGCGTCGAGGCGTTCGCGATGTTCAATGTCTTCTACCAGGCCGGGATCCTGGCCGGTCCGCTGGTCGGGCTGGCGTTCATGGCGGTGGATTTCAGGCTCACCGCAGCCATTGCGGCGGCGGTGTTCGCGATGCTGACCGTCGCGCAGTTGTTCGCCCTGCCGCAGCGCGAGGTGGAGTCCGGCGACGGGCGCGAGTCGATCCTGCAGGAATGGCGCACTGTGCTGGCCAACACGTCGTTCCTGCTGTTCGCCGTGGCGATGATCGGGTCGTACGTGCTGTCCTTCCAGGTGTACCTGGCGCTGCCGTTACACGCCGCGAGCCTGAGCCCTGCGCACGAGTCGACCCTGATTGCGGCGATGTTCGTGGTGTCGGGCGCGGTCGCTGTGGCGGCGCAGTTGCGGATCACCCGATGGTTCTCCGCCCGCTGGGGCTCCGACCGCTCCCTGGTGATCGGAATGCTGGTGGTGGCTCTGTCCTTCGTCCCGCTCGTCGCCGTGCCCGACGCGAGGTTCGGTGTCGCCGCCGGCATCGGCGCACTGCTGATCTGCACCGCGATCCTGGCGATCGGCGCGGCGGCGGTGTTCCCGTTCGAGATGGACACCGTGGTAGCCCTGTCCGGCGGCCGCCTGGTCGGCACCCACTACGGCTTCTACAGCACCATCGTCGGAATCGGAATCCTGGTCGGCAACGTCGCCACCGGTTCGCTGGTGCAGATCGCCCGCGACCGCGACGTGCCCGGCCTCGCATGGGTGGTGCTGATCGGCATCGGTGTGCTGTGCGCCGCCGCCCTGCGGGCACTGGCCCGCAACGGGCACCTGCAGGACGGCGGAGTTCGCCCGGTAGTGGGCGCCACCCGATGACCCGATGTTGTTTCCGAGAAGTCAACTGTTGTAAAGCCCTGGTAGGAATCCACAACTCACACATGGAGGTTCGTATGTTCACCACATCCCTGCGGCGCGGCGCCGGAGCGCTCCTGGTCGGCGGAGTGCTCGCCATGGTCACAAGTCCATCTGCGGCCGCTCATGTCGACGCCCAACTCGACGGTGCGGGGCCCGGCGGATTCGGCGTGATCACGTTGGGCGTCCCCACCGAATCGGGCAAGCCGGAGACCACCAAAGTGGAAGTTCGCATTCCCGACGACACGCCGATGCGGACGGTGCGTCCACAGCCGTTGGCGGGCTGGACCGTTGAGGTGACGAAGCGCAAGGTCGATCCGCCGCTATATAGGGACGACGGCACGCCGGTCAACGAGGTCGTCGACCGAGTGACCTGGACCGCGACCGGCGCGGGCATCCCGACTGGTCAGTTCGCTCAGTTCGCGCTCTATGCCGGGCCGCTGCCCGACGCCGACTCACTGGCGTTGCCGACCACCCAGACGTTCAAGGACGGCAGCACCGAAGCGTGGACCGAACCGGCGTCCGGGGGCGAGAAGCCGAAGTTCCCGGTGCCGACCGCAACGATCGCCAAGCCCGCCAGCAACCTGCTGCCCGTCGTGGCGTGGTCGGCTCTCGGCCTATCGGCGACCGCCCTGGCACTGGCGGTCTTCGGGATCGACCGGGCCTCGCGTCGGGCCCCGGTCGCCGGAGCGCCGGATGCCGAGCCGCTGACACCCTCCCCGGCGAACCAGTAGTCGACGACCGATGCCGCCGATGAGAACTGGTTTCGCGTTGGGCGTACTGATGTCGGCCGCAGTTGCCGCGGGTTGCGGGTCAGGCCCGGCGACGCCGGCGACGTCCTCACCTACCGTGCCGACTGCCGCCGCCACACCCTCTGCGGCGACGGCACCGCCCAGCCAGGCAGCCGGGCCCGTCATCAACGTCACCATCGCGGCCGGGGTGGTAACCCCCACCAACGCCGAGGTGGAGGCTGCAGTCGGTCAACCCATCGTGCTGGAGGTGAGCAGCGATGCCACCGACAGCATTCACGTCCATTCGATCCCTGAACGCGTCTTCGATGTGCAGCCGCTCCCTGGGCAGCGATTCGAGTTCACCGTCGGGATTCCCGGACGTGTCGATGTCGAGCTGCACGACCTGAACCGGACCGTGGTGACGGTCGCGGTCAAGCCCTGATGTCCGAGACCGCCGAAACCGTTCTCGCACATGGTGTGGGCGGGTCCACCGATCTGCCGCTGCCGCTGTCGTATGCGCTCATCGGCGGAGTCTGGGCGCTGATCGTGACTTTCGCTGTCGTGGGCGTCGCGTGGCGCACGCCTCGTTTCGACCCGGCCAAGCCGGGACGAGCTCTGCCGCAGTGGGTGACCGGCGCGGTGGACTCCCCAATCGTTCGGGGTGTCCTCGCGGCGGTCGCCCTGGCGGCGACGGTCTGGGTTGGGGTAGCGGCGATCTGGGGACCGCAAGGCAATGACAACGCCCTACCGGGCGCGTTTTACGTGCTGCTGTGGGTCGGACTGGTCGCCGTCTCGGTCGTCGTCGGGCCGATCTGGCGGGTGATCTCACCGGTACGCACGGTCTGGCGCCTGCTGACGAGGAGGCGACGCGCCCAGACTGCCGGGGATACGCGCCGCGGGTATCCGGCCGGATTCGGATACTGGCCGGGGGCGCTAGGCCTGTTCGCCTTCGTCTGGCTGGAACTGGCCAGTCCGGACCCCGGCTCGCTGACGGCGATCAAGATCTGGATTCTGTGCTACGCCATCGCCATGTTTGCCGGCGCTGCGGTGTTCGGATCCCGATGGTTCGCCCGGGCCGACCCGTTCGAGGTGTACAGCGTGACGGTGTCGCGGCTGGCGCCGTTGCGGCGAAACCCCGCCACCGGACGAATCGTGATCGGAAATCCCCTCGATCACCTGCCCACCATGCCGGTGCGCCCGGGAACCGTCGCGGTGATGGCGGTTCTGCTGGGCTCCACCGCGTTTGACAGCTTCTCCCAGTCCAAGGGATTCAGGAATTTCGTGGACCGCAATGCCGCGGCTGTCCCCTTCGTCGGCGACTCCGGCGGCGGCAGCGTCCTGCGAACCGTTGGCCTGTTGGTGTTCGTCCTCGTTGTGGGTGTGAGTTTCACCGCGGCCGCACGCGCGACCGGCGGCGTCACCGCTGAGCAACGCCGCCAGTTGCCGGGGCGGCTGGCGCACTGCCTGATCCCCATCGTGGTGGGCTACATCTTCGCCCACTACCTGTCCTACCTTGTCGAGCGCGGACAGGAGACGATCGTGCGACTGGCCGACCCACTGGGCAGAGGCTGGCATTTACTCGGACTGGATTCCGGCGACGTCGTCTACTTCTTGTCCATGAATCCGACGCTGCTGTGGACCATCAAGGTGGCCTGCGTCGTCCTCGGACACGTTGTGGGCGTGATCGCGGCACACGACCAAGCCTTGCGCGTAATACCGGTGGGCCACCAACTCACCGGACAACTCGCCATGATGCTGGTGATGGTCGCCTACACGCTGACGGGGTTGTATTTGCTGTTCGGCGTCTAACAGGCCAGGTCCGGTCTGGACAGTGTCGACGCCGCTCGCGCGCCGGGCGCCTGGGACGAGATGAATCACGTCGATGATTTGGCCCCGCCGGCCTTGGAGGTTATCGGCCGTCGAGGCCTCGTCCGAAGCGCAGGCCCCAGCCCTCGACGAGAGCGGTCAGTTGGCGGGCCTGCTCGCCGTTCGAAAGCGCTAGGGCCACGTAACCGTCAGGGCGCACAAGGTAGGCGGCGTCCCGCCTCATGCCCGCGCGCCTTCGGGCCAGCCAAGGATGACCAGGCATGGATCTCCAAATGCGTTCTCGGAGAGCGGTTATGGTCCAACCGTAAGGCAGCTCCAGTACCGGAGCGCCACCGCTTGATTCCTCACGCGCTTAACCTGGCCTCGCTGGCCGGATTTCCGTTCCTCGCCTGGGGGCTCGCCAAACTTGAGCTCTGGCCCACCGTCGTAGGGATGACTCTCATCACCGGCGCCAAGCTCTGGTAATCGACCGGATGGCAATCCTTTACGACGACATGGTTCAGGCCAACCCGGAGTTGCGCTATCGCAGGCCGTAGGCAGGCGCGGGTGCTGGGCTCATCGAACTCACACCGCAAGCCAGAGCCACCTCGACAGCATGTCGGAATCTGGGGACGGGAGTCCGCAGATTTTGCTGCGACCCGAGTGCAGATGGGGCGCAGGTGGAGGGCCGATTCGGCGATTGTGACCGCCAGTGAGGTTTGCCGGATTAGGTGCGGCGATGACGGCGATGGAATAATGGCCCAAGTGCCTGTAACGAGCGTGCGGTATGCGGCATACACGCCAGTAGCTGGGTGGGCGCGGACCAGCGCAGTGTTCTTCGTCGTTTTGCTGGCCTATGTCGGCGGCGCTCAGCTGTCCGTTACCGGTTTCGGGGCCTCTGAGTTGGGTCCGGCCTTCTTCCCGCCAGCCGGCGTCACGGTGGCGGCACTGCTGCTCACCCGTCGCGCCCAGTGGCCCGTGGTGATCGCCGCCGTCATCCTCGGTGAGAGCGCGGTAGACCTCTACGCCGGTTACGAACTGTCGGCGATCGCGGGCTACGTGTTGGCAAACTCGGTCGAACCGCTGGTTGGCGCCTCGGTGGTGTTGGCGTTGTGCAACGGCGTGCCCGACCTGCGGCACCGGAAGGATCTTTTTCTTTTCGTCGCGGGCGCCTGCCTGGTCGGCCCTCTCGTCGGTGGTCTCATCGGCGGAGCTACCGTCGCGGCGCATTTCGGGGTGTGGTGGCCCGGGGCTGCACTGCGCTGGTTTGCGAGCGACGCCATCGGGGCGCTGGTTGTGGCGGCCCCGATACTGCTGTGGCGCAAGCAGTTTCCTATACTGCAACAACGACCCGTGGAGGCCTGCGGGATTCTGGGCACCACGGCTGCCTTATCGTGGCTGGCCATCTGGACGGGTCTGTCGCCGTCGCTGCTGATCCTGCCGGCTTTGGCCTGGGCCGCGCTCAGGCTCGATGTTCTCGGCGCTGCCCTCGCTGGAGCCGCAGCCGCGTTCTCCGCCAATCTCAGAGCCGCCTCCGGCCTGACCCTTTTTGACGGTGTGGACCTGTCTCCGTCCGGACGCATGGCGCTTATCCAGATCCTCATCGCGGTCAACGTGCTGCTGGCCATGATGATCGCCCAGGAGGGCGCGGCACGGCGGGAGGCGGCGCGCGGACGGGCCGTCGAGCAGCAGCAGCGCCAACGCCTCCAGACCGTGGCAGAGGTGCTGCATTCCGCGGCACACCCCGCTGCGCTCGCCGCGGTTGCGGGTGTGGACTACAGCGCCGTGTACAAACCAGCCGAGGGGACAGGAAGTCTCGGTGGCGACTGGTATTCGGTGCTGCCGTTGCGAAATGACCGGATTTACCTGGCAGTCGGCGATGTCGTGGGGCACGGACTGGCGGCTGTCGAGGATATGGTGCAGTTGCGCAGCGCCGGAAACGCCTACGCCTACCAGGGATTGGGGCCCGGGCGCATCCTCGACGAGCTGAACCAGTTCGCCGGCGGCCTCAGCCAGGCGGAGTTCGCGACCACACTGGTCATGGTGTTCGACCCGCCTTCCGGCATGCTGACCTACAGTTCGGCAGGCCATCCGCCGGCCCTTCTGCGCCGCGCGCAGACCGGCGAGGTCATCCGACTCGGAGAAGCCAACGGTTCGGTCATCGGGCCTTTTTGTGGCTTCACGTACGAGGAGGCGACGGTATCGGTCGCCCCGGACGACGTCGTTGTCATGTACTCCGACGGTTTGGTCGAAGGCGCCGACCGTGGGGTCGACGCAGGCATTGCTGAACTTGAGCACGTGGTGGCCTCGTGGTCGCCGGATGCGCTGCTCGACTGCGAGGCGCTGGCTGCCGAAGTTGCGTCCACCCCACTCGGCGACGACGTCTGCGTACTGGTTGTCCGCGTCCAGGCGCCCAATCCCCCGTTGCCGTCGCTCTGCTGACGAAACGCAAAACAGGCCAACCACCGGCACCCGCCAACCGATACTCTGATCCGGCCATGAATGTGAGGAATTCCGGTGAGCACACCCGGGGACTTTCGATGAGCGCAATCAGGCCGTCCGGATTGACCTTGGCCATCAACGCACAACCCGACAAGGAGGCCAGGATCGTGGCGCGCCGACTTGAGGAGTGGCTGCGCAACATGCAAGCCAACCTGGCCTACATCGCCGAGCAGACCAGCGCCGGTCGGCAGTGAAGGTCGGTATCGCTGTTGAACCCCGGCAGCCTGGCGCGGCCGAATTCGCCGTCTAGGCCGGAAAGCTCGGTGTCGACTCACTGTGGGCACCTTCGTCGTCCGTCCCCCGAGTGGTGGACGCTGTGGCGGTCATCTTGGTGCCGCCATCGCCGCGGTTGTCGTGGGCGAAAGCTCAGCGGGACTGCGAGTGGGCCTCGCCGCCGACGCGGTCAGTCGAACGTCAGCTCGATCAGTGAGCAGTCGTCCTCGAATGCGCCCGTCGGCGTGAGGGCCTTGAGTTCATCGACGAGTGCAGCGAGGGACCACTTCGACGATGCCGCCAACCGGGTGGCGATATCTTTGAAGGCGGACCAGGACATCTGTCGATCATCGGCGAGGGTGATCTCGTGCGCGCCGTCGCTATAGATGAGGATCCGGCACCCGGACGGGACAACGTAGCTTCCGGTGGTGAACACGGTATCCGTGAACATCCCGACAGGTGTTGCAGCCGTTGATAACTCGGCCACCGAAACAGGACCACCAACGCCGGCCTCGAACGCCAATGCGGGCGGCGCTCCGGCGCTGGCGTAGCGAAGGGTTCGCGTAGATGCCTGGTAGACCCCGTACCAGATCGTGAAGTAGTGATCGCCGTGCTCACTCATTCGGAACAGGTGGTTCAGTTCCGCCAGTGCCTCCGCCGGCGCCAACACCTTCTCGATGCCCAGAGATCCTGACCGCAACATATTGTGCACCGACACCGAGAGCAGCGCAGGTTCGATGCCGTGCCCGGAGACATCGATCACGTAGACCAGAAGGTGGTCGTCGTCGATCCAGGTGTAGTCGAAGCAGTCCCCGCTGAGTTCCCGCGAGGGCAGGTAGCACGAGCGAACGTTGACCTGACCGGACAGTCCCTTAGGCATGATCAAAGCCATATAGCTCGCGGCGCTTGCTAATTCGGCCGCCAGTCGGTCGCTATTTTGTTGAAGGCTCTCGGCCAGAAGACGAATCCGTCTTTCGCTTTGTTCCAGCCTCTCCTGTTTTCGCACTTCGGCGGTGATGTCGGTGATCTGGGAGGCCAGGTACTCCACCCTTCCGCGGGCGTCGCGAACGCAGTTCACTGCCACGTCAGCCCAGATCCGGTGACCGTCGGCGTGGAAGTACTGCTTGACGAGCCGGTAGGCATCCCGGCGTCCGTCGAAAACGGCCTTGCGCTCATCGGCGCCGACATCGAGAAACTCCGGCGGCGTCAACTCTTGCCACGTCTTCTGGGTCAGGGTGTCGGCGTCGTAGCCCAAAATCTCGCACAGCGCGGGGTTGACCTCCAGGAAGGTGCCGTCCTCGGCCAGGAGACACATGCCGATGGCGGCGGTGTCCATCACCCGCTGGTAACGCGCGTCAGCCAGAGCCTGTTGCCTGCGCGCCTCCTCGGCCTCCCGTTGCGCAGCCACCTCGTCATCGACCAGGCGAATCACTGCGGTGACCCCGTCTTGTCGACCATCGGCATCGTAGAACGCGGTTCCGTGCATGTGGGCCCAGTGAGTTACGCCGTCAACGGCGGTGATCCGAAAAGAATCCTTGACCACTTCGCCGGCGAGCGCCTTCGCCAATCTGGCGGCGGCGGCGGGCCTGTCCTCCGGGGGAACCGCCTGCCGCGCTTTACGGCCGATCCAGTATTCGGGCGGGGCGCCCAGTGCCTTCTCGACAGAGGGCGAGACCCATCTGATGGTGCCGTCCGCGTCGGCCCGAAACACCACGTCGGCGACATTCTCGGCGAGCAGCCGGTAGCGTTCGGCCGTTTCGATGGCGGCGGTGACGTCGATGATCTGGGCGATGACGTTCTCAACAAGCCCGTTGCTGTCACGCACACAACTGACCGACAAATCGCCCCAGATCCGATGACCGTCGGCGTGGATGTATTGCTTGAGTATGCGGTAGGAGTCCCGCCTACCCTCTAAGAGTTCGTTGATGTAATTCCGGTCCGCTTCGAGGTACTCCGGTGCCGTCAATTCCTGCCAGGTCTTGCGCTTCAATACCGCGGCGTCGTAGCCGAACAGCACACAGAGCGCATCGTTGACCGCCAGGACACCCCCGTCCGGGTCAAGCAGGCACATGCCAATCGCGGCGTTGTCCATCGAGCGGCGGAAGAGTCTGTCGGCCAATCCCTGCCGCTCGCGCGCCTCGCCGACCAGGTGGCCGGGGTTCTCCTCGCGCCAGGTCAGGACGAGTAGATCCGCACCCGCTCGGGCAGCCCTGATGTCGTAGCGGCGTTCATCGCCGAGGATCGCCGTGGAGTGCGTGACGTCGTGCAGAACGACCGGTTCCCCGCTCTCCACACAATGGATATAGCGCCGGCGAAGTTCGGCGCCCTCAAGATGCGGACAGGTCTCCCGTTGAGTTCGGCCCACCAGGTCGCTCTCGTCAATGCCGAGATAGCTGCATGCGGCGCGGTTCATGCTGCGGTAGCGGAAGTCGACTATCTGCCCGCCGGAGTCACGAACGGTCTCCAAAAGCACTTGGGGATCGAACATGCTGTCGCCGCTGGCGCGCAACAGGACCTGGCTTGCCGCTTCACTGGCCGCCAGCGCCCGGGCCGCCGCCGTCAAGTCGTCGGCAAGTGTCCGGAACGCCTCGGGCACCGCCGCATCGGTTCCCGAAAGCAGGCGCGTGGCATAGGAGTCGAGTAGGGCGATCAGCTCCCTGCTGCCACCGGGTGTGCCCGAGGGAGCGTTCATACGGCTCGCCTCCCGCAATTCGTACCACCTGATCCTGGTCCAGGGAATGACGCTTAGCTTAGAGGCCCGTTTGCTCGACGTGGCCGCGGCAGCTCGCTCATGAAATCGCTCTGAACCCGGCCGCCCCCATGAGAGGCAACCCCTGTGGCGAACAGAACAAATCCTGCGTCCGACTGGATTAGCCGCCGGCGGTTCATCGGCTGCGGGTGTACCGCGGGCCGCAGCGCTGGCCTTGGGGCCGGGTTTCCTTGCGGCATGCAGTTCCGACAATGACTCCAGGATCGCTTCCTCGTCGGCGCCGCAGGGTCAGCCCTCTCTCGCGCCGACGACGAACCTCGACGTGATCGGGGATCCAGACACAAACTTCACAGTCATCATGAGGCCCGCCGCGAGCAGCGTGGCCATGGTCGGGTTGCTGAGGGTCATGTCACTCCTGGAACGGGGAATGTTCGATGTGCCAGGCGAATTGGCCCCAGCGGCATAGGTTGGCGGTGACCGACGTTGGGTACGCGCGTGCCTCGGCGCGGACCTTCTCGGCGAAATATCGGCCGAAACCGTCGCGCGGATGCGATGCGAGAACCTCCTCGACGGTGCGGGGATGGATGTCTTCCAATCGCATTCCGGTGACGTCAGCGGCGGCACCGAAGTGCAGTAGTGCCACTTCGGGTCGTTCCTTGCCGGCACGGCCGACGTTCATGTGCATCCTGATTGCTTTCGCAACTACCGAGGCACGGTCTTCTGGCCATCCGTGATCGATGAGCCATGACTGCGCTGCTGCGGCGCTGAGTTGCTCGAAGGGTCCGTCGCCGCCAGGGGAATCGGTGAGTCCTAGATCGTGCAGCATGGCCGAGATGAAGAGCAGTTCTGCATCCCAGTCGAGGCCGTCCCTGGTTCCCAGGGCAGCGCCGAACAGGTACGTCCGGTAGCAGTGAGCGGCGAGGACGCTTGGTGCCTGGGCACGCAGCAGGCTTGCGGCCTCGAGGGCGGTGCTGGTGTCCGGATATCCGATGTCATTGAGCGCCAACAGTTCCGGGCGGCTCCGGCCCATCAGGCGGGCTGCGCGTCGCAGATTCTGCTCAAGTTGAGCTCGTCCGAGTCTGCCGATGACGGCCAGCGTCGACTCGGCGGTGGTCATCGCGCCACCTCGACGGTCACTTCGATCTCCAACGCGATGTTGGCCGGCAATGATGAGACGCCGACGGCGAGCCTCGCATGTCGGCCGGCGTCGCCGAAGACGTTCACGAAGACCTCTGAGGCACCGTCGATCACCTGGGTGTGGCCGATGAAATCCTCAGCGGCGTTGACGACCCCGCGCACCAGCACGATCCGCTTGACCCCGTCGAGGGTTCCGAGCTCGGAACGGATGGTGGCCAACGCGGTGATGGCGGCGAATCGCGCGGCCTCGCGCCCGGCGTCGACATCGAGGTCAGCCCCCAGCTTGCCGAACACGACCGTATGCGGCGGGCTGAACGGGATGTGGCCGCCCAGGATCAGCAGATCACCAGTGCGGACGGCATTGATGTATTCGCCGGCTGGTGGGAACGGGTCGGGCAGTTCGATCCCGAGCTCGACGAGACGCGCGTCAGCCGACACAGCCGAGCCCCCAATCCGGTCGTACTTGTTGCAATGGGTTCAACATGTGGCCGATGGTAAAGCCGCCATCGCCTTATTGCAACCATTTTAATAAGTTGTCTTTCCGCAGTAACATGGGCCGGTGGACGTCGTAGCGCAACGCCGGATGGACCCGCGCAAGCAGCGAACCATGGATGCCTTGGTCGCCGCCGCGCAACAGATGTTCGCCGAACGCCCAGTCGAAGAAGTCACCGTCGAAGAGATCGGCCAGCACGCCGGCGTCGCGGTGGGCTCTATCTACAACAACTTCGGAAGCAAGGAAGGGTTGTACGCCGCGGTGGTCGCCCGAGCGCTCGATGTCGACCGCGACTACATGGATCGGGCCTATACCCCCGATCGCGACCCCATCGAGCAACTGCTGGCCGCGTCCGAGCAGTACCTGCGCTTCGCTCTGGACCATCCGCAGTTCTTCCGCATGCTGGCCTTCCCCACCAAACCCAGCCCCTACCCCGCCGCCGCCGCGACCACCGCACTGCTTGCCCTTCGGGTCGACGGGCAGAACGCCCGCATGGTCGATGCCATTGAACGCGGCATCGCCGATGGCAGCATCCGTCACCTAGACCCGCAGTCAACGGCGACCATTTTGTGGGCAAGCTGGAACGGAATCATCAGCCTCGCGTGGCGCCACGACGATCTGCAGCAGAGCCCTGAGGAGTTGGCTGTACTGATTGAGCGCGCGGCCGATCTGGTCAGTTATGGGTTGCGGCTGAAATAGACGGCTAGCCTCAGCCGACTTTCGGCCGCAGTGCCGCGCCCCAACGCAAGGGATTGAGATTGCGGAACGGATCGTTCTGCCGCAGTTCTTGGAGATCGGCCAGGATTGTCTCCAACTCGGCCTGGGTGCGTTGCTTGACGGTGGCCTCCCACTTATCGACTTTCCTCCGAGCCGGCCGCACCGTTGAGATCGGTTGCCCGAAGCGCAGATACATCCGCTGCGGGCGCGGCAGAAGCGTGGGTCCTAGACCGCGCATCAAGGGAACGCCGACACCGACAATACCGTGCATGCGCTCTCCGAAGGTCCGCGTCATCCGCTCCCATGCGCTGTTGCGCGCGACGAGGCTGTGGAAGACGTCGTCACCGCCGACCAGTCCGACCGGGACGATCGGATAGTCATGGGCGATGGCCAGTCGGGCGAAGCCTGAACGGCCTTCCCAATTCAAGTGGTATTCCTCGCCTTTGAACTTCAACATGTCGCGACCGCCGCCGGGGAAAACCAGCATGGTCTCGTCGCGTCGCATCAACTCAGCGCCGATATCCGGCTGACCAGGTACGGCGCCGACCGCCTCGATCAGATCCCGCTGCACGCCCTTCACCTGAGTGACGCGCTTGTCGGCAAGCCCTCTGACGCGCACCCCGAGATGGCGGTGCACGAAATACGGAGTCAGAACGATTTCCGGCCAGCCGGCTGACGTGTGATTGCCGACGAGGAGGAAGCGTCCGTCTGCGGGAAGATTCTCCAGTCCGTCGACGTAAATCCGGGAGAGATCGATCGCGTCGCGCAGTCCATCAGCAACGGTGAAGATGGCCTTCCGCAATGCCTCCACGCGCGGGGGCTGGTTGGTCAGCCGATCGATGTCTTCAGCGGGTAAGGGCGTATAGGCCATGCCGCCAGCCTAGCGCATGACTGACCAAATGACATTTTTGGTCAGTTTCTCTATTACTGCAGCTGGGGGAGCTACAGTAAGGGGGTGAGAGCTCCGGTTCGCGACCTGCCCGAACTCCACTCCACAAAGGCTGCGCGCCTGCTGGCCGCGGCCGGCGACCTGCTGATCGGCAGGGGTGCGAGGGGGTTCACCGTCGCCGATGTGGCGGCGCGCGCCCACGTCGGGAAGGGCACCGTATACCTCTACTGGGCGACGAAAGAAGACCTGCTGATCGGTCTCATCGGCCGCGCATTCCTGCGCCTGCTCGATGATCTGATCGAGCGACTTGACGCGGACCCCGACCTCGCCCGCCCCTCGCGGTTCTGCCCCGCAATGCTGCAGATCGCGACCAACCAGCCACTCATCGCCGCGCTCCAACGACACGACGATGATCTGCTCGGCGCGCTGACCGACCATCCGCGTTCCATTGCCCTTGACGGCGCGCTCGGACCGGGCGCCGTTCTGGACGCCGTCCTGCCGATCTGGCGGGGAAACGGACTGGCTCGCAACGACTGGGACGGCGACGATCAGAACTTCGCGCTGCACTCACTGATCACTGGCGTCGCCTTCTCGTTGATCGGACTTGGCCAACACTCCGCCGATGTCGAGGATCCGTTGGGCGTATTGGGGACAGCGGTCACCGCGATCCTCGGACCTGAGCACGCAAACCAAAAACAACTCCGCGCAGCGGCCTCAGAAATCGGCGACTTCCTCCGCGAAGGACAGGCGGCCGCACTCCAGCTCATCGACGCACCGGACGCCGGATCGTAAAGCGCCGGTGTACGACACAAAGCGGGCCCGGCCTTTCGGGCCGGCCTGTTCTTGGTAGAGCTGCCGGGAATTGGCCGTGACAGTCTGATTTGGCCCCAGGGGGACGGCTCGATTTGGCCCCGCCTGCTGGCAGAGGGCGTGGTGTCGTGACGGTCTGATTTGGCCCCACTTCGGTGACACGCCGTGTTGGTTATGACG
>JAULZA010000061.1:0-2892 GCA_032117575.1 Mycolicibacterium sp. | reverse complement strand
ACCCGGCGGTCGAGTTGCACGGCGAATCCGTCCGGCAGGCGCGGCGCACTCATGTCAACATCCCGTCGGCGCGCGGCTGCCAGCGCCGCACCCGATCGGCGCAGTCGTCCACCATCTCGGCGAACAGCCGCGCGCCGTGGGCCGCTGTCGCGGTGGTGGGGTCGCCCAGGACACCGGAGTCGCTGACCACGCGAACGCCGCCGGCGCGCAGCCGCGGCATCAGGTCGACCAGTGCGTCGGTGTTACCGGGTCTGGTCTCGGCTGTGCGGACGAGATCCGGTGAAAGATGCAGCAGCACAGACGTTTCGGTGTGCCCGGCGTGGGCATCAGATCCGTGTGCGGCGGGAGAGCACCAGGCGGCATCGCGGTGTTCGGTGCGCAGCAGCGCGACGGCGGCGTGCAGTGCGTCGACGTTGCCGCCGTGGCCGTTGATGAACACCACCCGCCGCGCCCAGTCCGATGCCGATCGGCCGTACTCCACCAGCACAGCCTGCAACGCGGCGGTGCCGATGGAGACGGTTCCGGCAAAACCCTGGTGTTCACCGGAGGCCCCGTAGGCGATCGGCGGCGCGACCAGCAGATCGAGGTTCGCCGCCACGGCGGCGGCGACCGCGGTGGCCACCCGGGTGTCGGTGTCCAACGGCAGATGCGGGCCGTGCTGTTCGGTTGATCCCACCGGCACCAGGACGATGGCGGCGCCGTCAGCCAGCTCGGCCCACGTGGCGCCACCCAGCTCGTGGATCACCTGAGGAGTTGGTGCGTCAGGCACCGAGGCCGCGGGTGAATCCCGGCGGAACCAGGACGTCATCCGGGCTCAGATCGTGCACGCTGGATTTGGCCAGACCGCGCAGGGCGGAGTCGATGCCGCCACCCATGATGTCGAGGACGTTCTCCACCCCGGCCTGCCCGGCGGCGGCGAGGCCCCATAGGTAGGCCCGGCCGATCATCACCGCCCGGGCACCCAGGGCCATGGCCTTGACGACGTCGCTGCCCCGGCGGATGCCGCCGTCGAGAAGGACTTCCACCTGATCGCCGACCGCCGCCGCGATCGCGGGCAGTGCGCGGATGGTGCCCGGGGTGCCGTCGAGGTTGTTGCCGCCGTGGTTGGACACCGAGATGGCGGTGACCCCGGCGTCCACCGCGCGTTTGGCGTCGTCGACCCGCATCACGCCCTTGAGCATGAACGGCCCGCCCCAGAACTCACGCAACCACGCGATGTCCTCCCAGGTGGGCGGCGGGGTACCCATCCATTCGCCGTAGGCGGCGAAGAACGGCGGCCCCGCCTCGCCGCGACTGCCCTGGTTGGGTGCCGTCAGGCCCGGCGGCCGCAGCGTCTTGGCCCATTCCAGAAACCAGCCCGGCCGCACCATGCCCTGCGGCGACATCTTGATGGCGGTGCCGATGGTCATCTTCTCCGGGATCTTCGGGCTGCCCCAGTCGCGTCCGTGCGAGAAGCTCCAGTCGGTGGTGGCGATCAGCCCGACCGCGCCGGCGGCGCGCGCTCGCTCGGCGCGCTCGGCGATGGCATCGCGGCCGCCCAGCCAGTAGATCTGGAAGAAGGTCTTGGGGTTGGCGGCGATGACCTCTTCCATCGGCTTGCTGGCGAAGGACGACAGCCCCATGGCGGTGCCGCGGGCGGCGGCGGCGCGGGCGACGGCGACTTCGCCGTCGGGGTGCACGGCCTGCACACCGGTCGGCGAGATCAGCACCGGCAGCGAAATCTCCTGGCCCATCACGGTTGTCGAGAGGTCACGCTTCTCGGTGGCCCCGATGACGTGCGGGGCGAAGCCGAGTTCGGTGAACGCCTCGACGTTGTCGGAGTAGGTCAGGCCCTTCTCGCTGCCGGCCAGCAGCGCGGAGTACACCGCCTTGGGCAGGCGTTTCTTGGCGCGCTCCTGGGCGACGGAGACGGTTTCGAACCACTTGTCTGCCATGGCTAGACCGGACTTTCATTGCAGGGCTTGCTCGCTGGTTTCGCGAGGGTGAGCATGACGGTGCGGGAGTGATCGGCCCGCGCCCGCGGCACCTCCCGCTGCGCTTCCGGCGCGGGTGCGCCGTACCCCTCGACACATTCGGGGTCGGGACCGTCCAGCGGCAGGCCGGTGAAGAATTTCGCGGCCATGCAGCCGCCCCGGCAGGCGTCGTAGTGGCCGCAGCTTCCGCACGCGCCGGCCGACTGAGGTTCGCGCAGTTCGGTGAACAGCTTCGACAGTTTCCACACGGTGTCGAAGCCTCCGTCGCTGAGCACGTTGCCGGCCAGGAAGCGGTCGTGGATGGCGAACGGGCAGGCGTAGACGTCGCCGACGGGGTCGATGAGGCAGACCACCCGGCCGGCGCCGCACATGTTCAGCCCGGACAGCGCGCCCGGCTCACCGAGGCCGGACAGGTGGAAGAACGAGTCGCCGGTCAGCACGCGCTCGCCGTGGGCGACCAGCCAGTCGTACAGCTCGCGCTGCTGGGCTGCGGTGGGGTGCAGTTCGTCCCAGACGTCGGCGCCACGGCCGGACGGCCGCAGCCGGGTGATGCGCAGGGTGGCGCCATACCGGTCGGCCAGGGCTTTGAAGTCGTCGAGCTGGGAGACGTTGTGGCGGGTGACCACCACCGAGATCTTGGCGTCGGAGAAGCCCGCGGCGGCCAGGTTTTCCAACGCCCGGGTGGCCATGTCGAACGAGCCGGCACCGCGGACCGCGTCGTTGACCTCGGCTGTCGCACCGTCGATGGAGATCTGCACGTCGACGTAATCACTGGCGGCCAGCCGGGCCGCGACATCGGGGGTGATCCGCACGCCATTGGTGGAGAACTTCACCCCGACGTGGTGGGCGGTGGCGTAGTCGAGGAGTTCCCAGAAGTCCGGGCGGATGGTGGGCTCGCCGCCACCGATGTTGACGTAGA
>JAULZA010000060.1:0-22126 GCA_032117575.1 Mycolicibacterium sp. | reverse complement strand
CTGAGTTGCTCGGTGACCTGCGCGATGTGGTTGTCGTAAATGTGGCAGTCGCCGCCGGTCCAGACGAAGTCGCCCACACCCAGGCCGGCCTGGGCGGCCATCATGTGGGTGAGCAGCGCGTAGCTGGCGATGTTGAACGGCACGCCCAGGAACATGTCGGCGCTGCGCTGGTACAGCTGGCAGCTGAGCTTGCCGTCGGCGACGTAGAACTGGAAGAAGGCGTGACACGGCGCCAGCGCCATCCGGGGCAGATCGGCGACGTTCCAGGCCGAGACAATGATCCGGCGGGAATCAGGATCGGTGCGCAGCAGGTCCACGGCGGCGCTGATCTGGTCGACATGCTCACCCGAGGGCGTCGGCCACGACCGCCACTGCACCCCGTAGACCGGTCCGAGTTCGCCTGTGGCAGAAGCCCATTCATCCCAGATGGTGACACCGTGCTCGCGCAGCCACGCCACGTTGGAATCGCCGCGAAGGAACCACAGCAGTTCGTAGATCACCGACTTGAGGTGCACCTTCTTGGTGGTGATCAGCGGGAAGCCGGCAGACAGGTCGTAGCGCAATTGGTGGCCGAAGAGACTGCGGGTGCCGGTGCCGGTGCGGTCGGCTTTGGGCGTGCCGTGCTCAAGCACCTGGCGCAGCAAGTCCTCGTAGGGGGTCGGGATCGGCACGCCGACCACTTTACGTCCGGCCCGAGGTAACGGGGTACAACGAAGGTATGCCGATCATCGATGAATCGATCACCACCCCGGACGGGGTCTGTCCGGTTGTCCTGGCGAGACCGGAGGGGGCCGGCCCGTGGCCGGGAATCGTGATGTATCCCGACGCCGGCGGGGTCCGGCCCGCGCTGCGGGAGATGGCGGCGCGACTGGCGGCACTGGGTTACGCGGTGCTGCTGCCGGACGTGTACTACCGCACGGGCGCCTGGGCGCCGTTCGACATGACGTCGGTGTTCGCCGACGCCGCGGAGCGCAACCGACTGTTCGCGATGATGAAGGCGATCACCGGTGAGGTGATGGCGGCCGACGCCCATGCCTTCTTCGACTACCTGGCCCGCCGGCCGGAGGTGGCCGGAGACCGGTTCGGCACCACCGGCTACTGCATGGGCGGGCGCACGTCGCTGGTGGTGGCCGGGCGGCTTCCCGACCGGGTGGCCGCGGCCATGTCGTTCCACGGCGGCGGACTGGCGGCCGAGGGCGACCCGGACAGCCCGCATCTGCTCGCCGACCGGATCCGGGCGGCCGTCTACGTCGGCGCCGCCGAGAACGACCCGTCCTACACCCCCGAGCAGTCCCAGACGCTGGATTCGGCTCTCGCCGCGGCGGGAGTCCAACACGTCATCGAGTGGTATCCGGCGGGGCACGGCTTCGCCGTTACCGACAACGGACCCTACGACGAGGCCGCCGCCGAGAAACACTGGCGGGCGATGGCGGAGTTCTTCGGCGAGTATCTCCGCTGAATCAATTGCGGCGCAGCCAGCCCCGGAACAGGTTGATGAACCCGCGGGCGGCGTAGAGGCCGACCACGACCGACAGAATCACCATCACCACGAAGGTGAGCGTCCAGTTGTTGCGGCTGTGCGGCACGTTCCACCACACGATGGTGAACAGCACCGCGCAGAGGAACACGAAGATGTCGCGCCAGTTGCCCTGGTAACCACTGGCCGCCTGCCGTAGTTCGCGGTTGCGGTCCACCTGCGCGATCAGTTCGTAGACTCGGGTTTCGATACTCTGCTGCAGGGCCGCGCGCACCTCGACACTCTCCTCGGGAAGGCTGTCGAGAAGTTCGATGTCCGATTTGATGATGGCGCGGAAATCCGGCCCTTTGATGTTGCCGGCCAGTGCCCCCAGCATCGCCCCACCGGCGATGGGAGCGGCGTTCATCGCCGCGTTACCGAATCCGGTCATGACACCCCATTCACATCAAGGTGGCGGCCAGGGCGCCGCCGAGTTCGTAGGCCTGTTGTCGCACAGCGGCATCGACGCCGCCGGTGACTTCGAGCGCGCCGGCGGACTTCACCAGGGCCAGCCCGGTGCAGATCCGCTCGACGGACGAGACGGCACCGGCGGTGTCGTTGTTGCCGTGCACCCACAGACCGTAGGGCCGACCGGCGACGTAATCCAGGACCGGGTAGTACACCGTGTCGAAGAAGTGCTTCAGCGCCCCCGCCATATAGCCGAAATTCGCCGGTGTGCCGAACAGGTAGCCGTCGGCGTCGAGCATGTCGACGACGCTGCCCGCCAGCGCGGGCCGGACCACGACGTCGACACCGGTGATCTCCGGGTCGCGGGCTCCGGCCAGGACCGCTTCCAGGACCTCCCGGGTCGCGGGCGAGGGGGTGTGGTGGACGACCAGCAGCGTGGTCATTGCTGCGGCTGATCCGCTTGTAGGGCGACGGCTTTGCGCATGGTTTCACGCGCCCGGCTGCGGTCGCCGGCGTAGTCGTAGGCACGAGCCAGGCGATACCAGTGCTGCCAGCTGTCCGGGTCGGCTTCGACATCGCGGCGCACGGTTGCGAACAACGCGTCGGCGGCGTTGCGCTCGATCCGGCCCGACGGCCGCCGCGGCAGATCCGAGACGTCGAGCTCGACGCCCTGTTCCGCGGCCAGCCGGGCCAGCCGCTGATGAGCCAGGCCGGCCCGCAGGGTCGCGACGGTGGCCCACGCGCCGACGATCGGCAGCAGCAGCACGCCCACGCCGAGTGCGACGGCGGCGGGAGTGCCGGTACGCAACAGCGCGATGGCGGTGCGGGTCAGCATGACGAAATAGACGAGCAGGGCCAGGCAGAGAAACCCGATCAGGAGCTGGATGCGCAGAATCACAGGTTCAGCAGTGGTTCCAGACCGATGGTCAGACCGGGCCGGGACGGAATCTGGCGCACCGCAAGCAGGACACCCGGCACGAACGAGGTGCGGTCCAGGCTGTCGTGCCGGATGGTGAGCGTCTCCCCCATGGTGCCGAACAGCACTTCCTGATGCGCCACCAGGCCGGTGAGCCGTACAGAGTGCACCGGGATTCCGTCCACGTCGGCACCGCGCGCGCCGGGCAGGCCGGTGCTGGTGGCATCGGGGTTGGGCGGCATCCCGTGTCGGGCCTGCGCAATCAGGGCGGCTGTCCGGGTGGCGGTGCCCGACGGCGCGTCGGCCTTCTGCGGGTGGTGTAGTTCGATCACCTCGGCCGACTCGAAGTAGGGCGCGGCCTTCTGCGCGAAGTACATCGACAGAACCGCACCGATGGCGAAATTGGGGGCGATCATCACCGCGGACTGCGGGCTGCCGGCCAACCAGTCGCGGACTGACTGCAACCGGTCCTCGGTGAAACCGGTGGTGCCGACCACGGCGTGAATGCCGTTGTCGATCAGAAACTTCAGGTTGTCCATGACGACGTCGGGGTGGGTGAAGTCGATGACCACCTCGGTGCCGCTATCGGTGAGAAGACTCAGCGCGTCACCGGCGTCGACCTCCGCGGTGAGGGTGAGGTCGTCGGCGTGCCGAACGGCCGCGCACATGGCCGTCCCGACTTTGCCTCTTGCGCCCAGCACACCGACTTTCATGCGGGCAGCCTATCCGGGCGGCCCGCTCATAACTCGGTCACTCGACCGTTCTCGACGTGCCACGAACGATCCAGTCGAACGTTCTCCAGCATCCGGCGGTCATGGGTGACCAGCAGCAGTGCGCCGTCGTAAGCCTGCAGGGCCTGCTCGATCTGCTCGATCGCGGGAAGATCGAGATGGTTCGTCGGTTCATCCAAGACCAGCACGTTTGTGCCACAGGCCTGCAGCAACGCCAGTCCGGCGCGGGTCCGCTCACCCGGCGAAAGCTCCTCGGCGGCTCGTTCGACGTGGTCGGCTCGCAGCCCGAACTTCGCGAGCAGCGTTCGCACATCGGCGGTAGACCATGACGGCAGTCGCTGCTCGAAGCGGTCGATGAGGCTCCCGGGACCGCAGAACTCGGATCGGGCCTGATCGATCTCACCGACGGCGATATTGGCGCCCAGGCTCGCCCGCCCCTGATCGGGCTGCCGTCCGCCCAGCAGGACTCTCAACAGCGTCGACTTCCCCGCGCCGTTGGGACCGGTGATGCCGATCCGCTCGCCGGCCTCGACGTGCAGCGACACCGGACCGAGGACGAACCCGCCCTGGCGCACGACCGCGTTCTCCAGCGTCGCGACCACCGAACTGGAGCGGGACGCAGCGCCGATGGTGAATTCGAGCACCCACTCCTTCCGAGGTTCGGCAACCTCCTCAAGCCGGGCGATCCGGCTTTCCATCTGGCGAACCTTCTGGGCCTGCTTCTCGCTGGACTCGGCGGCGGCGCGGCGGCGAATTTTGTCGTTGTCGGGAGCCTTGCGGATCGCGTTGCGTACACCGTGGCTGGACCATTCCCGCTGTGTTCGCGCTCGCGCCACCAGGTCGGCTTTCTTCTCGGCGAACTGCTCGTATTGCTCCCGCCGGTGCCGGCGACCCACCTCACGCTCTTCCAGATAGCTCGCGTACCCGCCGCCGAAGACGGTGGTGGTGTGCTGAGCGAGATCGAGTTCCAGGACACGAGTCACAGTGCGGGAGAGGAACTCTCGATCATGGCTCACCAGTACCACGCCGGCCCGAAGGTCGGTGACGAACTGCTCCAGCCGCTCAAGACCGTCGAGGTCGAGATCGTTGGTCGGCTCGTCGAGAAGAACGATGTCGAACCTCGACACCAGCAGCGCCGCCAGACCCACTCGCGCCGCCTGCCCGCCGGAGAGCGCTGTCATCAGCGTCGAATCCGGCCGTACCGCGCCGTCGTCAAGGCCAAGATCGGCCAGCACCGCAGGCAGACGGTCCTCAAGATCGGCAGCCCCGGTCACCAGCCAGCGATCCAGCGCCGCGGAGTACACGTCGGCGTCGGAATCGGCGGGGTCGGGGGCGGCCAGCGCCGCGGCCGCCGCCTCCATCGCCCGGGTGGCTTCGGCGCATCCTGCGCGGCGGGCGACATATCCAGCGACGGTCTCGCCGGGAACCCGTTCATGCTCCTGCGGCAGCCATCCGACGACGGCGTCGGCCGGCGTCGTGGTGACCACACCGTCCAGTGGTGCCAGTTCGGCCGCCAGGATCCTCAGCAACGTGCTCTTGCCGGAGCCGTTGGCGCCGACCACTCCGACGACATCACCCGGCGATACGGTCAGGTCGAGTCCCTCGAAAAGAGTGCGGTGGGCGAATCCGCCGGCCACATTCTTCGCGACGAGCGTTGCGGTCATGGGCTCCATCGTCGCACCGCCATGGCGTCGGCTCCGCAATTGGAGGATTGAGGTCCCGGGCAAATACCATCGAATCCGACATGACGGAACAGAACCTTCACCAGCGACCAGCCGCCGAGTCCGCGCCCAAGACCCGTCTGTCGGCGGAGACCCGCCGCCGGCGCACCTTCGCCGTCATCAGCCATCCCGACGCCGGTAAGTCCACTCTGACCGAAGCCTTGGTGCTGCACGCCCGGGTGATCACCGAAGCCGGCGCCATCCACGGCAAGGCAGGCCGGCGGGCCACCGTGTCGGACTGGATGGAGATGGAGCAGGCCCGCGGTATCTCGATCACCTCCACCGCGTTGCAGTTTCCCTACACCTCGCCCGACGGGCACGATTGCGTGGTCAACCTGCTCGACACCCCCGGGCACGCCGACTTCTCCGAAGACACCTACCGGGTGCTCAGCGCGGTGGACTGCGCGGTCATGCTGATCGACGCGGCGAAGGGCCTGGAACCGCAGACCCTCAAGCTCTTCCAGGTGTGCCGTCACCGCGGCATCCCGATCCTGACCGTGATCAACAAATGGGATCGCCCCGGCCGGCATCCCCTGGAACTCCTTGACGAAATCTCCGAGCGGATCGGGCTGAAGCCCACTCCGCTGACCTGGCCGGTGGGTATCGCCGGAGACTTCAAGGGAGTGCTGGACCGCCGCACCGGCAACTTCATCCGGTTCACCCGCACGGCGGGCGGCGCCACCGCCGCCCCCGAGGAGCACATCGCCCCGGACCGCGCCGAAGACGCCGCCGGCGTCGACTGGGTCAACGCCACCGAAGAGTGCGAACTGCTGTCGGCCGACGGCGGCGACCACGACCAGGACGCGTTCCTGCGCGGCGAGACCACACCGGTGCTGTTCACCTCGGCGGCGCTGAACTTCGGCGTGAATCAGTTGCTGGACAACCTCGTTCGGCTGGCACCGCCCCCGCGCGGACAGCTCGACGTCGACGGCAACCTGCGCGCGGTCGACGCCCCGTTCAGCGCGTTCGTGTTCAAGGTGCAGGCCGGCATGGACTCCGCCCACCGTGATCGCATCGCCTACGCGCGGGTGTGCTCGGGCACCTTCGAACGCGGCGACGTGCTGACCCACGCCGCCACCGGCAAGCCGTTCGTCACCAAGTACGCGCAATCGGTGTTCGGCCAGCAGCGTTCGACACTGGACAGCGCCTGGCCGGGCGACGTCATCGGCCTGGCCAACGCGGCTTCGCTGCGCCCCGGTGACACCCTGTTTCGCGATGTCCCCGTTCACTTTCCGCCGATTCCGAGCTTCTCGCCCGAGCACTTCGCCGTCGCCCGGGGCACCGACCCAAGCAAGCACAAGCAGTTCCGCAAAGGCATCGAGCAACTGGAGCAGGAGGGCGTCGTGCAGGTGCTGCGGTCGGACAAACGCGGCGACCAGGCACCGGTGTTCGCCGCGGTCGGGCCGATGCAGTTCGAAGTCGCCACCCACCGGATGGCGACGGAGTTCAACGCACCGGTCTCGCTGGAGCCCCTGCCCTACACGATCGCCCGTGCCGTCGACCCCGAAGACGCACCGATCGTGGACAGGCAGGCGTCGATGGAGGTGCTCACCCGAACCGACGGCGTCATGCTCGCCCTGTTCGCCACCAAGTGGCGGCTCAAAGGCTTCCAGGAAGACAATCCCGGTGTGCGGTTGAGCTCGCTGGTGGCCGCCGGCGACGACTGAGCCGTCAGCTACAGCGGGGACGCACCCCGCAGGTGCTCGAAGATGAGTGAGGTCTGGGTACCGGCCACGTCGGCATCGGCGTTCAGGTTGTCGACGACGAAGGACCGCAAGTCATCGGTGTCACGGGCCGCCACGTGGATGATGAAGTCGTCGGCGCCGGCCAGGAAGTAGACATCGATCACCTGGGGGCGCCGACGGATCTGCTGCACGAACTGCCGGATCTTCCCGCGAGCGCCGGACTGCAGGCTCACCGACACCATGGCCTGTAGCGGAAGACCGATCGCGGCCGGGTCGATGTCGGCGTGGAAGCCCCGGATCACTCCGAGATCCTGCAGACGACGCACCCGGCCGTGGCAGGTCGACGGCGCGATGCCCACCGCCTCGGCCAGCGCACTATTGGGGATCCGGGCATCGGCGTGCAGCGCGATGAGGATTCGACGGTCGACCTCGTCGATCTCGACCGGCTGAACATCCTTCGGTTTTTCGGCACGAGCCGACATCTTTGCCGACTTTTGTTCGCGCATATTGGGGCTGTAACGAATTATTGCCGGTGTGATTGCCCTTGAGCCGAAGTTTCTTCACACTGGTCAGCAGTATTTCTAACCAAGGAGCAATTGTGCGCGTCGGCATCCCGACTGAGATCAAGAACAACGAATACCGTGTCGCCATCACCCCCGCGGGTGTCGGTGAGCTGGTGCACCGCGGCCACGAGGTGCTGGTCCAGTCCGAGGCCGGCGAGGGATCGGCCATCCATGACCCCGATTTCAAGGCCGCCGGCGCGCGCATCGTCGACTCGGCCGACGAGGTCTGGGCCGAGGCCGATCTGCTGCTGAAGGTCAAGGAGCCCATCGAGGCCGAATACGCGCGGATGCGCAAGGGCCAGACCCTGTTCACCTACCTGCATCTGGCGGCCTCCCGGCCGTGCACCGATGCGCTGCTGGCTTCGGGCACCACGTCGATCGCCTATGAGACCGTGCAGACCGCCAACCCAGACGGATCAGTGGCACTTCCGCTGCTGGCTCCGATGAGCGAGGTGGCCGGCCGGCTGTCGGCCCATGTCGGCGCCTACCACCTGATGCGCACCCAGGGCGGTCGCGGCGTGCTGATGGGCGGCGTACCCGGTGTGGCGCCGGCGGTGGTCGTCGTCATCGGCGGCGGGATGGCCGGCGACAACGCCGCGGCCGTCGCCTGGGGCATGGGCGCCCACGTCACGGTGTTCGACCTCAACATCAACACGCTGCGCAAGATCGACGCCGAGTACGGCGGCGCCATCGAGACCCGCTACGCCGCGCGGCTGGAACTGGAGAACGCGGTCAAGCAGGCCGACCTGGTGATCGGCGCGGTGCTGGTGCCCGGCGCCAAGGCGCCCAAACTGGTCACCAATGACACTGTGGCGCAGATGAAACCGGGTTCGGTGCTGGTGGACATCGCCATCGACCAGGGCGGCTGCTTCGAGGACTCCCGTCCGACCACACACGACGATCCGACGTTCCGGGTCCACGACAGCGTCTTCTACTGCGTGGCCAACATGCCCGGCTCGGTACCGCGCACGTCGACGTTCGCGCTCACCAACGCCACCATGCCCTACGTCCTCAAACTCGCCGACCGCGGCTGGAAAGCCGCCTGCGCGGCAGACCCGTCGCTGGCGAAGGGCTTGTCGACGCATGAGGGTCAGCTGCTCAACGAGCACGTCGCCCACGATCTGGGCCTGACCTACACCGACCCGGCGGGCCTGCTGGTCTGAGGTGAAGCCTTCAGCGGGCGGCCAGCGCGGCCACCACCTCGGCGGCCGGGCCGCCCGGGATGGCGCGCCAGGCGGTGCCGGCCCACAGGTTGGTGGCGTGCGGGTCGGCGGCGGCCAGCGACGCCGCCCGGATCGGCGCGGTGAGCTGGTTGACCTGGGGGTAGCCCGGCGGGGCCACTTCGCTGTAGGTGGCGGTGAAGGCATTGGCCAGGCTGCGGGCGTATCGGCCGGAGAACGCCCGCGTCACCACGGTCTCGGTGAACTGCTCGTCACGCAGCGCCGCCCGGTGCACCGCGTTGGTGCCGGCCTCGTCGCACAGCAGAAGGGCCGTTCCGACCTGCGCGGCCACCGCTCCGGCCGCCAGCGCGTCGCGTACGGCAGCGGCGTCGCCCAGCCCGCCGGCGGCCACCACCGGCACGTCGAGCGGGGCGATCTGCGCCAGTAGCGTCGTCAACGGCGTGTCAGGGGAACCAGCGGCCGGGTCGAAGATGCTCCGGTGGCCGCCGGCCTCCGGCCCCTGAACCACCAGCGCGTCAGCGCCGGCGGCCACCGCCTGGGCGGCTTCCTCGGCACTGGAGACGGTCACCGCGGTGAGCACGCCGCGGGACCGGAACCGCGCCAGCACAGCGGGCGCCGGACAGCCGAACGTGAAGGAGACCAACTCGGGCGCGGTGTCGGCGACGACGTCGAGCTTGGCCTGCCAGCCGTCGTCGTCGGGCCGGGCGCGACCAGGCTCGACGCCGTAGCGGCGGGCCAGCGGCACGAGCCGGTCGCGGTAGGTGTCCAGTTCCGCCTGGCTAGCCGCGCAGGGTTGTGGCACAAAAAGATTCACCCCGAGCGGCCCGCTGGTCAGCGACCGCGCGGCGGCGAGGGTGTCGGCGAAGGCATCGGGGGTGAGATAGCCCGCCGGCAGTGAGCCCAGACCGCCGGCGTTGGTCACCGCCGCGGCCAGCGCCGGGGTGCTCGGGCCGCCCGCCATCGGCGCCCCCACGATGGGAAAAGTCAGGTCGCCGAGACTGAAGCTCACCGGCTCAGCCCGCGATGGCCCGGAGTTTGTGCGGCAGTGAGCGTTTGGTGCGGTGCGGGCCCAGCACCGCCGCACCGAACCGGCCGTTGAGCACCGTGCGGGCGACGGCGTTGACATCCTCCACCCGCACCCGCTCGATGTTGCGCAGTGTGCTGGTCAGGCTGCGGTATTCGCCGTAGTTCAGTTCGGTGCGCCCCAGCCGGTTCATCCGGGATGCGGAATCCTCCAGGCCGAGCAGCAGGCCGCCGCGCAGCGAACCCTTGGCGATGCGGCATTCGTCCTCGGTGATGCCGTCCCGGGCGACCGTCTCGAGAACCTCGGCGGTGAGTCGGATGACCTCGTCGAACCGTTCCGGCAGGCACCCGGCGTACACCGAGAAGGCCCCGCTGTCGGCGAAGGCGTCGACCGCCGAGTACACCGAGTAGGCCAGTCCGCGGCTTTCCCGGATCTGCTGAAACAGCCGAGAGCTCAGGCCACCGCCCAAGGCCGTGTTGAGTACCGTCAGCGCCCACCGGTCGGGCCAGTGCCGGCCCGGAACCCGAACCCCGAGCGTCAGATGGGTTTGCTCGCAATCGCGGCTCACCAGCGTCAGTTCCGGACTGCTGGTGAGCCGTCCGGCCCCCTTGCGCGGCGGTAGCGGCTTGTGACCCCGAACCAGTCGGCCGGCGAAGTATTCGCGCGCCAAGGCCACCACGTGGTCGTGGGCGATATTGCCGGCGACGGCCAGCACCATTCGCTCGGGCACATAGCGCCGAGTGTGGAAGGAGTGCAACTGGTTTCGGGTCATCGTCGAGACCGATTCGACGCTGCCGATCACCGGCCGGCCGATCGGGTGGTCGCCGAACATCGCGGTGAGGAATACGTCCCCCAGGCTGTCCTCGGGGTCGTCGTCGCGCATCGCGATCTCTTCCAGCACGACGTCACGTTCCAGTTCCACATCGGCGGCCGCGCAGAGGCCGTTGAGGACGACGTCAGCGACGAGTTCGACCGCCAATTCAAGGTCGTCATCGAGCACGTGGGCGTAGTAGCAGGTGTGCTCCTTGGAGGTGAACGCGTTCAACTCTCCGCCGACCGCGTCGACCGCCTGGGCGATCTGGACCGACGTGCGCGTCGGGGTGGCCTTGAACAGCAGGTGCTCGAGAAAGTGTGCGGCACCCGCGACGGTAGGGCCTTCGTCGCGGGAGCCGACATTGACCCACAGACCGACCGAAGCCGACCGCACGGACGGCACGTACTCGGTGACTACCCGCAGACCACCGGGCAAAACGGTGCGGCGGACGGTCGAAACGTCCTGGGACGCCTCAGATTTCCGCCCACCGGCCCGAAGACCCGCGGTGCTCATCGGCGTGGCGGCTCCCCCGCCGGCAGCCTTAACTGCCGGCGGTCGCGGCATCGACCGGTGCGGGCGCCTCGGCGGATGCGCTGGCTGCAGCTTCTTCGTCGACCGGCACCAGCGAGATCTTGCCGCGGTTGTCGATATCAGCGATCTCCACTCGCAGTTTGTCGCCGACCTTGACCACGTCGTCCACCTTGGCGACCCGCTTACCGCGACCCAGCTTGGAGATGTGCACCAGGCCGTCGCGGCCCGGCAGCAGCGACACGAAGGCGCCGAAATCGGTGGTCTTGACCACGGTTCCGAGGAACCGCTCACCGATCTTGGGCAGCTGCGGGTTGGCGATCGCGTTGATCATGTCGATGGCCGCCTGCGCCGACGGGCCGTCGGTGGCGCCGACGAACACCGTGCCGTCGTCCTCGATCGAGATCGAGGCACCGGTCTGCTCGGTGATCGAGTTGATCATCTTGCCCTTGGGGCCGATCACCTCGCCGATCTTGTCCATGGGGATCTTGATGGCGGTGACCCGCGGCGCGTACGGGCTCATCTCGTCGGGAGCGTCGATGGCCTCGGCCATCACCTCCAGGATGGTCATCCGGGCATCCTTGGCCTGGGCCAGCGCCCCGGCCAAGACGCTGGACGGAATGCCGTCGAGCTTGGTGTCCAGCTGCAGCGCGGTGACGAACTCCTTGGTGCCGGCCACCTTGAAATCCATGTCGCCGAAGGCATCCTCAGCGCCGAGGATGTCGGTCAAAGCGACGTAACGGGTTTCGCCGTCTACCTCATCGGAGACCAGACCCATCGCGATGCCGGCCACCGGAGCTTTCAGCGGCACACCAGCGTTGAGCAGCGACAAGGTCGAAGCACACACCGAACCCATCGAGGTAGAACCGTTGGAGCCCAACGCCTCTGAGACCTGACGGATGGCGTACGGGAATTCCTCGACGCTGGGCAGCACCGGCATCAGGGCGCGCTCGGCAAGCGCGCCGTGGCCGATCTCGCGGCGCTTGGGCGAGCCGACCCGCCCGGTCTCACCGGTGGAGTACGGCGGGAAGTTGTAGTGGTGCATGTAGCGCTTGGACTTCTCCGGCCCCAGCGAGTCGATCTGCTGGGCCATCTTGACCATGTCCAGGGTGGTGACGCCCATGATCTGGGTCTCGCCGCGCTCGAACAGCGCACTGCCGTGGGCACGCGGGATGATGGCCACCTCGGCGGACAGCGCGCGGATATCGGTGATGCCGCGGCCGTCGATGCGGAAGTGATCAGTGAGAATGCGCTGGCGCACAAGCTTCTTGGTCAGCGAGCGGTACGCCGCGCCGATCTCCTTCTCGCGGCCGGCGAACGCCTCCCCGAGCTTGCCGAGCACCTCGTGCTTGATCTCGTCGGTGCGGTCGTTGCGCTCCTGCTTGCCGGCGATGGTCAGCGCCTGGGCCAGCGAATCGCCGGCCGCGTCGGCGACAGCGTTGTAGACGTCGTCGGCGTAGTCCGGGAACACCGGGTACTCGGCGGTCTCCTTGGCGGCCTTCCCGGCCAGCGCGCTCTGCGCCGCGCACAGGGCGGCGATGAACGGCTTGGCGGCTTCCAGGCCCTCGGCGACGACGGCCTCGGTCGGCGCCTGGGCACCGCCGGCGACCAGTTCGATGACCCTGTCGGTGGCCTCGGCCTCGACCATCATGATCGCGACGTCGTCGTTTCCGGAGCCGCCATGGACGACCCGGCCGGCGACGACCATGTCGAACACCGCATCGTCGAGCTGCTCGACGGTGGGGAACGCGACCCACTGGGTGCCGATGAGGGCGACGCGCACGCCGCCGACGGGGCCGGAGAACGGCAAGCCGGCGATCTGGGTGGACGCCGACGCGGCGTTGATCGCCAACACGTCGTAGAGGTCGTTGGGATCCAGGCTCAGGATGGTCACCACGACCTGAATCTCGTTGCGCAGACCGGAGACGAACGTCGGGCGCAGCGGCCGGTCGATCAAGCGGCAGGTCAGGATCGCGTCGGTGGACGGACGTCCCTCGCGGCGGAAGAACGAACCGGGGATGCGGCCCGCGGCATACATCCGCTCCTCGACGTCAATGGTCAGCGGGAAGAAGTCGAAGTGCTCCTTGGGAGCCTTACTGGCGGTGGTCGCCGACAGCAGCATGGTTTCGTCATCGAGGTAGGCGACCACGGCGCCGGCGGCCTGCTGGGCCAGCCGACCGGTCTCGAACCGGATGGTGCGGGTGCCGAAGCTCCCGTTGTCGATGGTGGCGGTTGCTTCGAACACGCCTTCGTCGGTTTCAGCGACAGACATACGTCCGTACAGCCTTTCGTTCACTGTTGATTTTTTAGCGCCGCACAGTGACGAGACATTCTGGCTGACGAACGGCTACGGTCGTCGATCGAAGCGGCCGGGAGAAGTCCTCCCGGCAGCCACTACCGAAGACCGCCCGATCGGGCCAAGCCTCGCTGGGAGACGCAGGTCACAGGCCGCGGCGCGGCCGGAGACCGCCCTTATGTTACACGGCGACCGGGGTGGTCCCGGGCAGGCGTCAGCGGCGCAGGCCGAGTCGCTCGATCAGCGACCGGTAGCGCTCGACGTCGACCTGGGCGACGTACTTGAGAAGCCGGCGGCGACGGCCGACCAGCAGCAGCAGGCCACGACGGGAGTGGTGGTCGTGCTTGTGGGTCTTGAGGTGCTCGGTGAGATCCGAGATGCGCTTGGTCAGCATGGCGACCTGGGCTTCCGGGGAACCGGTGTCGGTCCCGTGCAGGCCGTACTGGCCCAGGATTTCCTTCTTCTGCTCGGCGGTCAGCGCCATGAGAAATTCAACTCCATCAATTCGGTACCGCGAGGGAAAGACGTTCCGGCGGGCCGCCGCGGACTGCAGCACGCGCCATCGGAGAACGTTACCGGGTCAGCCCGAGCTGCCCAAAATCAGCCTGCCGCCAAAATGCTGCGCGCCTTCTCGGTGTCCCGGCCCATCGCGGCGATCAGGTCCTCGACGTTGGCGAACTTCTCCTGACCGCGGATCCGGGCGACGAAGTCCACCGCGACGTGCTGTCCGTACAGGTCGGCTTCCACGTCCAGCACGAAGGCCTCGACGGTGCGGGTGCGGCCCGAGAACGTCGGATTGGTGCCGACCGAGATCGCGGCCGGGTAGCGCTGACCGGCTGCCACCGAACCCGTGGCAGGGCCGGGAGCCAGCAGGGTGAACCAGGCCGCGTACACGCCGTCGGCGGGAATGGCCGAATACATCGGGGGGGCAACGTTGGCGGTCGGATAGCCGAGCCCACGGCCCCGGCCCTCCCCGCGCACGACTACACCCTCCACCCGGTGCGGGCGGCCGAGGGCCTCGGCGGCGGCCACCACGTCGCCGGCGTCGACGCAGGCCCGGATGTAGGTCGAGGAGTACGTCACGGTCTCGCTCTGGTGCTGCTCGGCGACCAGCGACACCGATTCCACCGAGAAACCGAACCGCTCACCGGCTTTGCGCAGGGTGTCGACGTTGCCGGCCGCCTTCTTGCCGAAGGTGAAGTTGTCCCCCACCAGGACGTCGAGCACGTGCAGCCGTTCGACGAGCAGTTCGTGGATGTAGCGCTCCGGGGTGAGCTTCATGAAATCGGCGGTGAACGGCATGACGAGGAACACGTCGATACCCAGTTCCTCGGCCAGTTCGGCCCGCCGGGTGAGGGTGGTGAGCTGAGCGGGGTGGCTGCCCGGGAACACGACTTCCATCGGGTGCGGATCGAAGGTCATCAGCACCGTCGGCACCCTACGGGCCCGGCCCGCCTTGACCGCCCGTGCGATCAGTTCGGCGTGGCCCCGATGTACACCGTCGAACACACCGATGGTCAGGACACAGCGACCCCAGTCCGAGGGGATGTCGTCCTGCCCGCGCCAGCGCTGCACGACCGTCAGCCTACGGTCGCGACTGCGGTGCCCCAAGCGCTACCCGACGAGCCCGGGCAGTGAACCTATGAGCGGGCGAGCCCCTTGAAGGTCCCGGCCTGCGCCGCCTTGATTGCCGACAAAACGGAGCTGAAATTTTTGAACAACGTCGACTGCTGCTTCACGAAATCCGGCGTCTTGGGCAGTTGCGTGAGTTTCAGGGCGGCCACTGATTCCTTGGCCTGTTCGATCAAGTCCTGCCTGGCTGCCTGAGCGGCGAGCGAGCTCTGTGAACTCAGCACCGAACCGATCCCTGTGGACGGCGCAGCCGGCTGAAGATCAATGCTCGGCGGATTCGGGGAAACACAATGCGTCACGTCGCCGCACGGCGCCGGCGTCGGCGCCGCAGCTGCGACACCCGCCCCCAGTCCCAGGGCTGCCGCGATTCCGGCCGCGGCGAGTGGGACTGCGCAGAGCTGCCGAACAGACAGTGCGTGCGACATGGGTACTTCCTTTCGCGAAGCTTCCGGCAAACGCTACTTCAGGCACCTGATTCACACCAACCAGGTTTCTGAAAAGCGGAAATAAAGTGACTAAAGACCCTAAGCGCGGTTGGGCAGCAAATGCTTCTGGGCAGTAGCGGCTAATCGCTCAGCGTCGCCGGGCGGATCACCACCACCGATGTGGTCCGCTCGCCCTTGTCGTGCAGCAGCGCCACCACCCGGCCTTGCGAATCCGTTGCCGCCCAGACGCCCTCGATCCCGACGGCCGGTAGCGGCCGGCCGTGCGCGGCGTCGTCGGCGTGGGCGTCGCTGATGTCACGGCGGGGAAAGGCCAGCAGACACGCTTCGTCGAGGGTGTAGCTCAGCGACGGATGCTCGGTGAGCTGATCGAGGGTCCGCGCGTGGTCGAGTCCGTAGCCGCCGACCCGGGTGCGGCGCAGTGCGGTGAGATGCCCGCCGACACCCAAGCAAGCTCCCAGGTCGCGGGCCAGCGCGCGGATGTAGGTGCCCGACGAGCAGTCCACCTCCACGTCCAGATCGATGAACGCACCCTCCCGACGGATCGCCGTCACCTCGAACCGGTCGACGCGGACCGCTCGGGCGGCCAGTTCCACCTGCTCCCCCTCGCGGGCCAACTGGTAGGCGCGCTTGCCGCCGATCTTGACGGCGCTGACCGTCGACGGTCGCTGGGAGATGTCGCCGCGCAGCGGTGCGATTTCGGCCACAATCGCCTCATCGGTGATGTGCGTCGCCGGGATGTCCTGCAGCACGTCGCCTTCGGCGTCGTCAGTGGTGGTGGCGCGGCCGAGCCGGATCGTCGCGGTGTAGGACTTCGACGTGGCGGTGAGCAAGCCGAGAATCTTGGTGGCACGTTCGATGCCGACCACCAGCACGCCGGTGGCCATCGGGTCCAGGGTGCCGGCGTGGCCGACCTTTCGGGTGCCGAAGATCCGCCGGCACCGCGAGACGACGTCGTGGCTCGTCATACCGGGGGGTTTGTCGACGATCACCAGACCTGCAGCCGGTCTCACAGCACGATCGCCGTCAGCGTCAGCCCACCACCCACCGACCACCGGCCGACGAGTTCGGTCAACGGCGGACCAGACCGCGCCTCGGGATCGATCAGGATGCGGGAGACGAAGCTGCCCGCATGCCCAGAGTCGGACTGGGAGTCCGAGTCGAAGGTGATGTGGGCGTCCTCGAAGCCCAGCCACCGCCCGGTCAGCGGGAACCATGCCTTGTAGGTGGCTTCCTTGGCGCAGAACAGGATTCGGTCCCAGTGCAGTCCGGCTGGCAGCGCCGCGATCGCACCCCGCTCAGCCGGCAGGCTGATGGCGTTGAGCACGCCGTTAGGAAGGACATCGTGCGGTTCGGCGTCGATGCCGACCGAACGGACCGCCGAGCTGCGGCCCACCACCGCCCCGCGGTAGCCCTCACAGTGGGTGAGGCTGCCGACCAGGCCGTCGGGCCATTGCGGTTCGCCCTTCTCCCCCTTGAGGATCGGCGCGTGCGCGACGCCGAGCCGTCCCATCGCCAGCCGTGCGCAATGCCGGACGGTGATGAATTCGTTGCGCCGCTTGGCCACCGATCGAGCGATCAGCGGCTCCTCTTCCGGCAGCGCAGCCAGCTCCGGTGGGTCGTGGTAGAGCTCGGCGTAGACCAGGTCGTCGCGATCCGGCAGTACCGCCCTGATCAGCTCGCTCATCGGCGTCGGCCCCTCAGCTTCGCCCGGAACGCCTCGGCCTGGGCGCGCATTTCCGGGGTGATCATGAAGTGCCCGCCGAAGTCGTTGAGATAACCGGGCGCGTAGTCGGGGTCGGGCAGGATCTGGCGCAGCCACCGGTAGGGCTTGCGTCGCCGCCACTCCCGCGGATAGCCCACCGACACCTCTTCGAACCGGACGCCGTCGTGCCAGGTGGTGCGCGGGATGTGCAGGTGGCCGTACACCGAGCACAGCGCGTTGTAGCGGGTGTGCCAGTCGGCGGTCGCCACGGTGCCGCACCACAGCGCGAACTCCGGATAGAACAGCATGTCGCACGGATCGCGCAGCAACGGGAAGTGGTTGACCAGCACCGTGGGCACGGTCCAATCCAGTTCGTCGAGCCGGGCCCGGGTGTAGGCCAGCCGGTCGCGGCACCAGGCATCGCGGGTGGCGTAGGGCTCGCAGGACAGCAGGAACTCGTCGGTGGCGACGACGTTGTGTTCCTTGGCGATCGCCAGGCCCTCGGACTTGGTGGTCGCCCCCTTCGGCAGGAAGGTGTAGTCGTAGAGCAGGAACATCGGCACGACGGTCGCCGCGCCGCCCGGCCCGGTCCACACCGGATACGGATGCTCCGGGGTGAGAACGCCCATCTCGTCGCACATCTCGACGAGGTAGTCGTAGCGCGCCCGGCCGAAGACCTGCGCCGGATCCTTGCCGGTGGTCCACAGCTCATGGTTGCCGGGCACCCAGATGACCGTCTCGAACCGTCGCCGCAGCAGGTCTAGCGACCAGCGGATGTCGTCGGTGCGCTCGGCCACGTCACCGGCGACGATCAGCCAGTCCTCCGGGTCCGCGGGATACAGCGACTCGGTCACCGGCTTGTTGCCGGTGTGACCGGTATGCAGGTCGCTGATCGCCCAGAGCGTGGGTGCCACGGTGTTGGTCCTTTCTCGGCGGCCAGCGTACTGCCGACCCATATCCTGAGCTGATGGCAAGCACCCGCTTGAGTGACCGCACGGTGAGCCGCGCGCTGCGACTTCCCCCGCCGACCACCGACTATGTCGTGCACCGCGACGTGCCGGTCCCGATGCGGGACGGGGTGGAATTGCGGGCCGACCACTACGCCCCCGTCACCGACCGGCCACTGGGCACCATCCTGGTGCGCTGCCCGTACGGCCGGGGATTCCCGTTCTCCAACATCTACGCCCACATCTACGGTGCCCGCGGTTACCACGTGGTGCTGCAGAGCGTGCGCGGCACGTTCGGCTCCGGGGGGACTTTCGTGCCGATGGTGCACGAGTTCGACGACGCTGCCGACACCGTGATCTGGTTGCGGGAGCAGCCCTGGTTCACCGGGACGTTCGCCACCATCGGACTGTCCTACCTGGGCTTCACCCAATGGGCGCTGCTGGCCGATCCGCCACCGGAACTGGCCGCGGCGGTGATCGCCGTCGGCCCGCACGACTTCCACAGCACCTCCTGGGGCACAGGTTCGTTCGCCCTCAACGATTTCCTGGGCTGGTCGGACATGATGGCCAACCAGGAGCGCTCGACGGCCCACCGGCTGGCGTTCCAGCTCCGCTCGACGCGCCGGCTGGCATCGGCTGTGCACAACGTGCCGTTGGGCAGCGCCGGCAGGGCGCTGCTGGGTGAGAACTCACCCTGGTATGAGTCCTGGATCGAGCACCCCGACATCGACGATCCGTTCTGGGAGCCGATGCGGATGACCCATGCGCTGGATCGCTGCGCAGTGCCGGTGCTGCTGATCGGCGGGTGGCAGGACATCTTCATCGATCAGACCATCGCCCAGTACCAACACCTGCGTCGCCGTGGTGCGGACGTGACGCTGACGGTCGGACCCTGGACCCACGACCAGATGGTGACCAAAGCCATCACCAACACCACGGCCGAGACGCTGGATTGGCTGGCGGCGCATCTGGCGCGCGAGCAGCGCACCGAACCGGTGCGCAGCGACCCGGTGCGGATCGTCGTGACCGGTCGCAGCTCGTCGGGCTGGGTCGACCTGCCGGACTGGCCGCCGGCCACCGTCGATCGGGTGTTCTACCTGCAGCCCACCGGCCAGCTGAGCGATACCGCACCTGACGGGCAGGCGCCCACGTCGGGCTTCCGCTATGACCCGGCCCATCCCACCCCGACGGTGGGCGGCCGCCTGCTCACCCGCAACTCGGGCTACCGCGACGACACCGAGCTGGCCGAACGCGCCGACGTGCTGAGCTTCACCGGCGCCCCGCTGGATCAGGATGTGTGCGTCTACGGTCACCCCATCATCGAGCTGGACCACAGCACCGACAACCCGCACTTCGACGTGTTCGTCCGGGTGAGCGAGGTGGACGAACGCGGGCGTTCCCGCAATGTCAGTGACGGGTTCCGGCGGTTCGACGCCGCGCCGGAAAAACCGATCCGCCTGGAGCTGGACCCGATCGCCCACCGGTTCAGCCGGGGTTCACGAATCCGCGTGCTGGTGGCGGGCGGATCCCATCCGCGTTTCGCGCGCAACATGGGCACCGGCGAACCGCCGATCAGCGGCAGCCGGATGCTGCCGTCCAGCCATGTGCTGC
This sequence comes from Mycolicibacterium sp., assembly GCA_032117575.1. Taxonomy (GTDB): domain Bacteria; phylum Actinomycetota; class Actinomycetes; order Mycobacteriales; family Mycobacteriaceae; genus Mycobacterium. Next base: position 2,405 of record JAULZA010000060.1, on the reverse strand, counting down.
GGCATGGAGCCGCTACCCGGCTGATCCTGCCGACCGGCAGCGACTAGCGCATGTCAGGCGTGTAGCCCGCCGCGAGAAAGATCGCGATCGCCGAGAACAGCAGCATCGCCAGCCCCGCCACAGCCAGCAGCACTTTGGGATTCGGCAGCTTCGGATCAGACATGGGGCAAGCCTGGCATCGATGATCGGTCGACGCCAGGGGTTGCGGCCCGTCCCGTTACGGTGTCGCTATGTCTTCCGAGATCCAGATGTCTTCCGAGATCCAGATGTCTTCCGAGATCCAGATGTCTTCCGAGATCCTGCTGATCGACACCACCGACCGGGTGCGCACCGTCACCCTCAACCGGCCCGAAGCGCGTAACGCGCTGTCGTCGGCCCTGCGGAGTCAGTTCTTCGCCGCGCTGCGGGACGCCGAGACCGACGATGCGGTGGACGTGGTGATCGTCACCGGCGCCGATCCGGTGTTCTGTGCGGGTCTGGACCTCAAGGAACTGGGCAACACCACCGAACTGCCCGACATCTCGCCCAAGTGGCCGCCGATGGATAAGCCGGTGGTCGGTGCCATCAACGGCGCGGCGGTGACCGGCGGGCTGGAATTGGCCCTGTACTGCGACATTCTGATCGCCTCTGAGCGCGCCCGGTTCGCCGACACCCACGCCCGGGTGGGTCTGATGCCAACCTGGGGGCTCAGTGTGCGGCTGCCGCAGAAGGTCGGGATCGGGATGGCGCGCCGGATGAGCTTGACGGGCGATTACCTGTCGGCCGCCGACGCGCTGCGCACCGGCCTGGTGACCGAGGTGGTGCCGCATGAGCAGTTGATGCCGGCCGCTCGCGCGGTGGCGGCGTCGATCGTCGGCAACAACCAGAAAGCGGTGCGGGCCCTACTGGAGTCGTATCACCGCATCGACGACGACGTCACCGGCGCGGGGCTGTGGCAGGAGGCCAGGGCGGCGCAGAAGTGGATGCGGTCGGCCACCGGCGACGACATCGCCGCGAGCCGCGCCGGCGTCATCGAGCGGGGCCGGGCACAGGTCCACTGATGCGTTGACTGAGACGTCACGCAGCGGCGCACTCGCACATCGTCTGCGTGGTTCCTCATCCGGCGCTCAGGCCGGGCACCGACTACCCCAGGGCTGTGACCAGCTCCGCCACCACGACGTCGACTGGCCCGCTCGCGGAATACCCGGCAGCCAGCACATGGCCGCCCCCGCCGAAACCCGTCGCGACAGGTGTGAGGTCGAAGGTCTTGGCGCGCAACGACACCGACCACTTCAGCGGCTGAACCTCTTTGAAGACGGCCGCCACCTCGGCCTCGCTGGTGGTCCGCACGATGTCGACGATGCTTTCTACCTCTTCGGAGCGGTGCGCCACCCAGTCGTCGTGGCCGACGACGACGTAGACCAGCCCTGCTGCGCCCACCGCCTGCGGAATCAGTACCGCAGTGGACAGCACCCTCGACAGCATCGGCAGCCAGCCGAACGGGTGGGTGTCGTGCAGCAGCCGGCTCATGGAGGCGTTGTCGACGCCGATGTCGACCAGCCGGGCTGCCAGCCGCATCGCCGGCGCGGAGGCCCAGCGGAACGACCCGGTGTCGATGCTCAAGCCGGCGTAGAGCCAACGGGCCACGTCAAGGTCGATCTCCCTACCCCAGGAATCGAGCACGTCGGCCACCAGCATCGTCGTCGAATCCGCTTGGTGGTCAACGAAATTCACGGTTCCGTACAGCGTGTTGGACTTGTGGTGGTCGATGACCAGAACGTCGCGGCCGGCAATCAGCTCGGCCAGTTCACCGAGCCGATTCGGACTCGGGGTGTCGACGGTGACGACCAGATCGGCGTCGCGGCGCAGTTCAGCCGGCGGCACCACCAATTCGCATCCGGACAGGCCGCTCAGCGACTCGGGCAGACGGTCGGCGGCGGAGAAGCTGACCTGGACGCGGATGCCGGCACGGAACAGAACGAGACCGAGCCCAAGCGCGGCGCCGACGGTGTCGGCGTCGGGCTGCACATGGCACAGCAACACCACGGATCGGGCGGCTGCGAGCACCTCAGCGGCACCGGCGGCATGGATACGCCTGCCGGTGACCTCAGTCGTCGGCTCGATCGCCGTCATCAGCCCTCTCGTCGGTTTTTGCCTCTACTTCTAGCACACGGTAGGGCTGCGCGTCGCCTGCTGGGGTAGCGCCGGCACGGATCCGCGCCACGTCGGCGTCGGCTGCACGAGCCCGGGCCAGCAGCTCCTCCATCCGGTGGGCCGTGTCGGGAACGGTGTCGCGGATGAACGCCAAGGTCGGGGTGAACTTCACCCCCGTCCCCGCCCCGACCCTGCTGCGCAGCACACCTTTCGCGCTCTCCAGGGCCGCGGCCACACCGGCGTAATCAGGCTCGTCGGTCAGCGAGCGTCCG
>JAULZA010000059.1:0-57250 GCA_032117575.1 Mycolicibacterium sp. | reverse complement strand
GCCTCGGTGGTCTGCAGGCCCACTCTGTCCAGTCGCCGCCAGATCTCCGGCATGTCCTCGATCCGGATCCAGTGGTACTGGACGTTCTGCCGGTCGGAGATGTCGGCGGTGTCGCGGGCGAACTCGGTGGAAATCTGGCCGAGCATCCGCAGCGACGCGGCTGTCAGCACGCCGCCGTCGCTGCGCACCCGCAGCATGAAGTACGGGGCTTCGATGAGGTCGGTGTTCTCCTCACCGGTGAAGGTTCCGTCGTAACCCTCTTTGCGCTGGGTGTAGAGACCCAACCAACGCATCCGGCCGCGCAGGTCGACCTTGTCGATGCTGTCGAAACCTTGCTTGGAGTAGATCTCCTCGACGCGGGCCCGCACGTTGAGCGCCGGGTCTTCCTTCTTGAAGACCTCGTTGGGGTTCAGCGGGTCGGTGTCGCCCAGGGCCCACTGGCCCTCGCTGCGGGTCTTGGCGGGCCGCTCTGCCTTGGTCGGCTGGGTCATGGGTGGGGCTCCTCGTATCGGGGAGCCGGCCTGTGGGATAGGTCGCATCACCGGCTGCGGGTCGGCGACGCAATCCGGCGGCCAGCTGGCTGGGTGGCGGACTACGGCGTCAGGCCGGACAACAACAGCTACAAACGCGCTGGAAGTCGACATGCCGCCGGACCACCAGCGCGACAGTGCGCGAGGTCGACGAGTAGGCGGACATGGCGGCCATTCTGCCACGTGCGTCGCCGGCCAACCTAACCAACGAGTGACGGCGACACCGTATCGGTAATAGGGTCGGCGAACGTAATATCGCTGGCGCACCGCTTGCTGGCGACGGATCCCGGTGCGAGTTCACGCCGTTCGACCTCGCGCACGGCCCCGAGCTTCCCCTTCGGCGCACTCCCTGGGCGGCATCATTGCCTGGGAAATGGCCCGCCGACTCACCCAGGCCGGTTCGGAGATCGGGCTGCTCTGCGTCATCGATGCTCACCCGCCCGAGATCGGTCGGCGTCGTTCGGACTGGCGGACGGTTCTGAAGAATCTGGCCTCATTGCAGCCGCGGACGCTCGCCCGCAAATCCGGTCGTCGGCTGCGAGCACTGATGTTCCGGTCGGCGACGGTGCGCCGCGTGTACTGGCAGAGATCCGACCAGAGGGGTCGTCTGGAGTTGATCGACGCCCGACCGCAAGGCGATCCCGGACTAGCTTGCGCCGCCTGCGACACTGGGCCCATGTCCGTTCGCCCCGCCCCGGCGGTGCTGCCCGAAATGACCGTGACACCGGGCACGGGATTCGGGATCTATGTGCACGTCCCCTTCTGTGCCACCCGCTGCGGCTACTGCGATTTCAACACCTACACCGCCGGCGAATTGGGCGGCGCCAACCCCGACGGCTGGCTGACCGCCCTGCGCGCCGAATTGGAACTGGCCGCTGCCGCGGTGGGGCCGGCGACGGTGGACACCGTCTTCGTCGGCGGCGGCACACCCTCGCTGCTGGGAGCCGCCCGACTGGCGGCCGTGCTGGACGCGGTCCGCGGCGCCTTCACGATCTCGCCCGGCGCCGAGGTGACCACCGAAGCCAACCCGGAGTCCACCGCGCCGGAGTTCTTCGACGCCATCCGCGCCGCCGGCTACACCCGGGTCTCGCTGGGCATGCAGTCCGCGTCCCCGCGAGTGCTCGCCGTCCTGGACCGCACCCATTCGCCGGGCCGCGCCGTCGCCGCCGCCCGGGAAGCACTGGCCGCCGGCTTCGCCCACGTCAACCTCGACCTCATCTACGGCACCCCGGGGGAGTCCGACGACGACCTGCTGGCCTCTCTGCAGGCCGCGGTGGACGCCGGCGTCGACCACGTCTCGGCCTACGCGCTGGTGGTCGAAGACGGCACCGCGCTGGCCCGCCGGGTGCGGCGCGGCGAAATCGCCGCGCCCGACGACGATGTCCTGGCCCACCGGTACCGGATGATCGATCGGACTCTCACTGACGCCGGTCTGGACTGGTACGAGGTGTCCAACTGGAGCCGGCCCGGCGGCGAGTGCCGCCACAACGAGGGCTACTGGGCCGGCGGCCAGTGGTGGGGTGCGGGGCCCGGTGCGCACGGGTTCGTCGGCGACGTCCGGTGGTGGAACATCAAGCACCCCAGCGCTTATGCCCAGATCCTGCAGGGCGCGACGCTGCCCGTCGCCGGGTTCGAGCTGCTCGGCGCAGCCGACCGGCATGTCGAGGAGGTGATGCTCGGCATCCGGCTGCGCCGGGGACTGCCCACTGACGTGCTGACGGATACCGAACGGCAGCGGGCTATCCAGGCGATCGCCGACGGTCTGCTTGTCGAGGCAGGCGACCGGCTGGTGCTGACCGACCGGGGCCGGCTCCTGGCCGACGCGGTGGTACGGGATCTGCTGGACGGCTGACCCGGTGGCACTCTGCGGGCCGGTCTGCTAATCCTGCTGGTCGAAAAGCCGTAAAATGGCGTCCGACCGCAGGAGGTTTCCATGGGAAGTGCCGATGATCGTCGCTTCGAGGTGCTGCGGGCCATCGTCGCCGACTTCGTCGCCACCAAAGAGCCGATCGGCTCCAAGGCGCTGGTCGAACGCCACAACCTCGGCGTTTCCAGCGCCACCGTCCGCAATGACATGGCCGTGCTGGAGGCGGAGGGCTACATCGCCCAGCCGCACACCAGCTCCGGCCGGGTTCCCACCGAAAAGGGCTACCGGGAGTTCGTCAACCGCATCGATCAGGTCAAACCGCTGTCCTCGTCGGAGCGCAGCGCCATCCTGTCCTTCCTGGAGACCGGGGTGGACCTCGACGATGTGCTGCGCCGGGCGGTGCGGCTGTTGGCGCAGCTGACCCGACAGGTCGCGGTGGTGCAGTACCCGACGCTCTCGGCGTCGACGGTCCGCCACCTGGAGGTGGTGGCCCTGACGCCGGCCCGGCTGCTGATGGTCGTCATCACCGACTCCGGCCGCGTCGACCAGCGCATCGTCGAGCTCGGCAACACCATCGACGACCACCAGCTGGCGCAGTTGCGGGACGTGCTGGGCAAGGCGCTGGAGGGCAAGCGGCTCTCGGCGGCCTCGGTCGCGGTGGCCGACCTGGCCAGCCGGCTCAGCCAGGGCGGCACCTTCGGCGACGCCGTGGGACGCTCGGCCACCGTGCTGCTGGAGTCTTTGGTCGAACACAGCGAAGAACGTCTGGTGATGGGTGGCACGGCCAACCTCACCCGCAATACCGCCGACTTCGGCGGCTCGTTGCGGTCGGTGCTGGAAGCCCTGGAGGAACAGGTCGTCGTCCTGCGTTTGCTGGCCGCACAGCAGGAGGCCGGTAAGGTGACGGTGCGCATCGGCCATGAAACCGAGGCCGAGCAGATGGTCGGCACGTCGGTGGTCACCACCACCTACGGCAGCGCGGGAACGGTGTTCGGCGGCATGGGCGTGGTGGGCCCGACTCGGATGGACTATCCGGGAACTATGGCCAACGTCGCCGCGGTTGCGATGTATATCGGTGAAGTTCTGGGCAACCGCGCTGGCTGAGGCCGGCGCCGGCGGAGAGGTCAAGCGTGGCACGCGACTATTACGGACTGCTCGGAGTGAGCAGAAACGCCAACGACGCGGAGATCAAGCGCGCCTATCGCAAGCTGGCCCGGGAACTGCACCCTGACATCAACCCCGACGAAGGCGAGCGGTTCAAGGAGATCAGCACCGCCTACGAAGTGCTGTCGGATCCGGAGAAGCGCCGCGTTGTCGACCTCGGCGGCGACCCGCTGGCATCGGCGGGCGCGGGTGCCGGCTTTGCCGGCTTCGGCGGTCTCGGTGACGTATTCGAGGCGTTCTTCGGCGGGGGCGGCGGCGCCCGCGGACCGGTGGGCCGGGTCCGCCCGGGTGCGGACTCGCTGCTGCGGATGCGGCTGACGCTGGCCGAGTGCGCCACCGGCGTCACTCGGCAGGTCACCGTCGACACCGCGGTGCTGTGTGACCTCTGTCAGGGCAAGGGCACCCACGGCAACTCGACGCCCGTCACCTGCGACATCTGCGGCGGGCGAGGCGAGGTGCAGAGCGTCCAGCGCTCCCTGCTCGGCCAGATCATGACGTCTCGGCCCTGCCCGACCTGCGGGGGCGTCGGTGAGGTCATTCCGGACCCGTGCCACCGCTGCGGCGGTGACGGCCGGGTGCGCGCGCGCCGCGACATCAGCGTCAAGATCCCCGCCGGTGTCGCCGACGGCATGCGGGTACGGCTGGCGGCTCAGGGCGAGGTCGGCCCCGGTGGCGGCCCCGCCGGCGATCTCTACGTGGAGGTCCACGAACAACCGCACGAGTACCTCATCCGCGACGGCGAGGACCTGCACTGCACCATCACCGTCCCGATGGTCGACGCCGCACTGGGCGCCAGCGTGACCATCGACGGCCTACTCGGCGATGTCTCGGAGATCGTCATCGCCCCCGGCACCCAACCCGGGGCGGTCGTCACCCTGCGCGGGCACGGCATGCCGCGGCTACGCTCCGACGCGCGCGGGGACCTGCATGCCCACATCGAGGTGACGGTGCCGGCCAAGCTCGACGCCCACACCCGTGAGTTGTTCAACCAGGTCAAGAGCCGCAGCGGCGAGCAGCCCGCCGTCAAGTCCACTCGCGCGGCCGCGCAGCCGTCGGGCGGCGGGGGACTGTTCAGCCGGCTGCGGGAAACCTTCACCGGTCGCTGAGTTTTCCTCGTACCTCTCCTCGTCCATGGCGGCCACTCTGTTCTACGCCGACGTCGTACCTGCCGTCGGTGATACCGCCGTGGTCGACGGCGACGAAGGATTCCACGCGGCCACCGTCCGGCGGATCCGGCCGGGGGAGTTGCTGGTCATCTCCGACGGTGCGGGCGCACTGGCCGATTGCGTGGTGGAGCACGCCGACAAACGCAGCCTGACCGTACGGGTCACCGCCCGCCGGACCGTGCCGCAGCCCCGGCCGCCGGTGACGGTGGTCCAGGCCATCCCGAAGTCGGAGCGCTCCGAACTGGCCGTTGAACTGGCCACCGAAGCCGGCGCCGACGAGATCATCGCCTGGCAGGCCGAACGTTGTGTGGCCCGCTGGGAGGGCGACCGGGCTGCCAAGGGTCTGCGCCGGTGGCGGGCCGTGGCCCGGTCGGCGGCGCGTCAGTCCCGGCGGCCCTGGATTCCCGATGTCGACGGCCCGCTGTCCACCCGCGAACTGTGCGGCTACCTCGCCGAGCGCCGCACTGCGGTGGCACTGGTACTGCACGAGTCCGCCGAGCGCCGGGTGTCCGGGATCCCCGTTGCCGAGGCGGAGGGGATCATCGTGGTGGTCGGACCGGAGGGCGGGATCAGCGACTCCGAACTTGATGCGCTGACCGCCGCCGGTGCGGTGACGACGGTGCTGGGGCCCACTGTCCTGCGGACATCGACCGCGGCGGCGGTCGCGCTGGGCGCGCTCGGTGTTCTCACCCCGCGGTGGGCGGGCTGATCGGTAGAATCAGGCGCAATATGACGCCCCGCGAAACCAGCACTGCCGCGCACGTGCGTAGCAGCATGACTGTTCCGCCCGACCTCGTCGTGGGCCTGCTCGGTTCGGCTGACGAAAACCTGCGCGCTCTGGAGGCGAGCCTCTCCGCCGAAGTTCACGTCCGCGGTAATGCGGTCAACCTTTCCGGCTCCGCCGCCGACGTGGCACTGGCCGAACGGGTGATCTCCGAACTCATCGCCATCGTGGCCGGTGGTCAGGCTTTGTCGCCGGATTCCGTCCGGCGCAGCGTGGCGATGGTGTCCGGTGAGGACAGTGCGTCGCCCGCCGAGGTGCTGACGCTGGACATTCTGTCTAGGCGCGGCAAGACGATCCGGCCCAAGACGCTGAATCAGAAACGCTACGTCGATGCCATAGACACCAATACCGTCGTGTTCGGGATCGGCCCGGCCGGCACGGGTAAGACATATCTGGCGATGGCGAAAGCCGTTCAGGCCCTGCAGACCAAACAGGTCACCCGGATCATCCTGACCCGGCCCGCAGTGGAAGCCGGTGAACGCCTTGGCTTTCTGCCCGGCACGCTCAGCGAGAAGATCGACCCGTATCTGCGGCCGCTCTACGACGCCCTCCACGACATGATGGATGCCGAGGCGATTCCGAAGTTGATGACCGCCGGAGTCATCGAGGTCGCGCCGCTGGCGTATATGCGTGGCCGTGCGCAGCCCCTGTCGACGAAGGTGTTGACGCCCTCCGGTTTCCGGCCGATCGGGGACATCGGAGTCGGCGATTTCGTGATCGGCTCGAACGGCGAGCCCACAGAGGTTCTCGGTGTTTACCCGCAGGGCTTCAAGGAGATCTACCGCGTCCACACTCAGGATGGCTGCTCGACGCTCGCCTCCGGTGACCACCTCTGGTCGGTCTACACCAGAAGCGATCGGAGACGCGGCAAGCCTGCCCGGGTCCTCGAAACCAAGGAGATGATCGGCAATCTCCGGGCAGCGCACTACCACCGTTATGAGTTGCCGCTCCTGAGCGCACCGGTTCGTTTCGTGTCGCGGCCTTCTCCGTTCGATCCCTACGCGTTAGGCCTGCTGCTGGGAGGTGGTTGCTTCAGCAGCATTGCCACGCCAAGCTTCGCGACGAACGATCCCGAACTGGCGGCGGCACTTTCGCAGCTCGTGCCCGGAATCGAGGCTCGGCACAAGAGCGGCTGTGATTACATCCTGAATCGCGTTGCGCACGCCGGCGAGTCCAGGACGATCGAGAACCCGGTTCGGGGCGCTATGCGCCGGCTCGGGCTGGACGGGAAACGGTCCAATGACAAATTCGTTCCTGTCGAGTATCTGCTCAATGACGCCGATGTGCGACTCGCGGTGCTGCAAGGCCTCCTCGACACCGACGGCGGACCTGTCATGCAGCAGGGCCGGACCTGCCGGATTCAATACACCACTGTCTCCGACCGGCTGCGCGACGACGTTAAGTTCCTCGTCCGGTCGCTGGGCGGAATCGTCTACATCCGCACCCGCAAGGCCGAGGGGCGCAAACCCGGCCTTGCCCGGGGGCGGGAAGTGCCGCACCGGTCGGACGCCCACATCCTCGATATCCGATTGCCCGAAGGTGTCGCACCGTTCAGGTTGGCGCGTAAGGCCGCGAAGTACGACGAGGCCGGCGGCGGCCAACCACGGCGCTTCGTCCACAACATCGAACCTGCCGGCACGGAGGAAGCCGTGTGCATCCGCGTTGCAGCCGAGGACTCGCTCTATGTGACCGAGGACTTCCTGCTCACGCATAACACCCTCAACGATTCCTTCATCATCCTCGACGAGGCGCAGAACACCACCGCCGAGCAGATGAAGATGTTCCTCACCCGGTTGGGCTTCGGCTCGAAAATCGTTGTGACGGGCGATATTACACAGGTCGACTTGCCCGGCGGCGCGCGCTCCGGGTTGCGCGCGGCGCTGGACATCCTCGACGGTATCGACGACATCCACTTCTCTGAACTCACCAGCGCCGACGTGGTGCGCCACCGGCTGGTGTCCGACATCGTCGACGCCTACGCCCGCGCCGCCGAGCAACCCGCGCTCAACCGGGCCCCTCGTCGGCGGCATTGAGAAACGAAGGCGAATCGCTTGAGCATCGAGGTATCCAACGAGTCGGGTATCGACGTATCCGAAGAGGAACTGATCAGCGTCGCGCGCTTCGTCATCCGCAAGATGAACGTCAACCCGGCTGCCGAGTTGTCGATGGTGCTGCTGGATCTTGCCGCGATGGCCGATCTGCATGTGCGGTGGATGGATCTGCCGGGGCCCACCGACGTCATGAGCTTCCCCATGGACGAACTCGAACCCGGTGGGCGTCCGGACGCCCCGGAGCCCGGGCCGTCGATGCTCGGCGACATTGTGCTGTGCCCCCAGTTCGCCGCCGAGCAGGCCGCGGCGGCCGGCCACAGTCTCGGCCAGGAACTCGCCCTGCTGACCGTGCATGGCGTGCTACACCTGCTGGGTTACGACCATGCCGAGCCGGACGAGGAGAAGGAGATGTTCGCCCTGCAGCGCCAACTTCTCGAAGAGTGGGTCGCCGACCAGGTGAACGCCTACCACTCCGACCGCCAGGCGGAACGCGACAAGCGGCTGCTGGACAAGTCCCGGAACTTCGACCGGTGAACGGCTTGGAGCATTGAGCGGCGCCGCGCCGCTGATCGGCGCGATTGCCCTGATCGTGCTGGGTGGACTGTTCTCGGCCGTCGACGCCGCCATCAGCACGGTGTCCATGGCGCGTATCGAGGAACTGGTCCGCGACGAACGGCCCGGTGCGGTGCGGCTGGCCAGAGTGGTCACCGAACGTCCGAAGTACATCAATCTGGTTGTGCTGCTTCGGATCGCGTGTGAAGCCACCGCGACCGTCTTGTTGGTGGCCTACCTCAACGAACGGTTCGGGTTTCGCTGGGCGCTGATCGGCGCCGCCGCGATCATGACCGTCGCCAGCTTCGTGGTCGTCGGTGTCGGTCCGCGCACCCTGGGTCGTCAGCGCGCCTACTCCATCGCACTGGCGTCGGCCATTCCACTGCAGGCTATTTCGGTACTGCTGACCCCGATCAGCCGGCTTTTGATCCTACTGGGCAACGCGGTCACGCCGGGCCGCGGTTTCCGCCACGGCCCGTTCGCCTCGGAGATCGAGTTACGCGAAGTGGTGGACCTGGCCCAGCAGCGCGGCGTGGTGGCCGACGGGGAACGCCGGATGATCCAGTCGGTGTTCGAGCTCGGCGACACCCCGGCCCGCGAGGTGATGGTGCCGCGCACCGAGATGGTGTGGATCGAAAGCGACAAGACCGCCGCACAGGCCACTTCGCTGGCGATTCGCAGCGGCCACTCGAGGATTCCGGCGATCGGCGATGACGTTGACGACATCGCGGGCGTGGTGTACCTGAAAGACCTGGTTCGGCGAACCTATTACTCCGCGCAGGCCGCCCGGGACATCACTGTCGCCGAGGTCATGCGCCCGGCGGTCTTCATCCCGGACTCCAAGCCGCTGGACGACCTGCTCAACGAGATGCAGCGCGACCGCATCCACATCGCCCTGCTGGTCGACGAGTACGGTGCCACCGCCGGCCTGGTCACCATCGAGGATGTGCTGGAGGAGATCGTCGGCGAGATCGCCGACGAGTACGACACCGACGAGGTCGCACCGGTGGAAGCCCTGGGGGACAAGATGTTCCGGGTGTCGGCGCGGCTGCCCATCGAGGATGTCGGGGAGCTTTACGACATCGAATTCGATGATGACCTCGACGTCGACACCGTCGGCGGCCTGGTGGCGCTGGAGCTGGGCCGGGTGCCGCTACCGGGTGCCGAGGTGGTGTCAAACGGCCTGAGGTTGCGGGCCGAAGGGGAGCGCGACACGCGGGGCCGGGTGCGGATCAGCACCGTCCTGGTGCGTCCGGCCGAGTCCGGGGCAGACGGCAACGGCGACGGCAACGACCGTGGCTGACAACTTCCGCTCCGGCTTCGTGTGTCTGGTCGGCCGCCCCAACACCGGTAAGTCGACGCTGACCAACGCCCTGGTCGGCAGCAAGGTGGCGATCACCTCCAAACGTCCGCAGACCACCCGTCACACCATCCGGGGAATCGTGCACCGCCCGGACTTCCAGATCGTCCTGGTCGACACCCCTGGGCTGCACCGGCCGCGCACCCTGCTCGGTAAGCGGCTCAACGACCTGGTGCGCGACACCTACTCCGAGGTGGACGTCATCGGCTGGTGTGTGCCCGCCGACGAACAGATCGGTCCGGGGGACCGCTGGATTTACGAGCAGATCCGGGCGGTGGCGCCGAGGACCACCTTGCTGGTCATCGTCACCAAGATCGACAAGGTGCCCAAGGACCGGGTGGCCGCACAGCTGATGGCGGTCAGCGAACTGGTCGGCGAGCACGCCGCCGCGATCGTCCCGGTGTCGGCCACCACCGGCGAGCAGGTCGACGTCCTCATCGGGGTGCTGGCCGATCAGCTGGAGCCGGGTCCGGCGTTCTACCCCGACGGCGAACTCACCGACGAGCCCGAAGAGGTCCTGATGGCCGAGCTCATCCGGGAGGCCGCGCTGGAAGGGGTCCGCGACGAACTGCCGCACTCCCTGGCCGTGGTGATCGACGAGGTGTCCCCGCGCGAGGGCCGCAGCGAGGAGCAGGGTGAACTGATCGACGTTCACGCGCTGATCTACGTCGAACGCGACAGCCAGAAGGGCATCGTCATCGGCAAGGGTGGGGCCAGGCTCAAAGAGGTCGGCACTCGTTCGCGCCGCCAGATCGAGAAGCTGCTGGGCACCAAGGTTTATCTCGACTTGCGCGTGAAGGTGGCCAAGAACTGGCAGCAGGACCCGAAACTGCTCGGCCGGCTGGGCTTTTAAGCAGATCTGCGAGTGTCAGGCACGGGGATGTCCCGGTGCGGTGACAGACTGGGGCGATGCGGCTGTACCGGGATCGGGCGGTCGTGGTGCGCCAACACAAGCTGGGCGAAGCCGACCGCATCGTCACCTTGCTGACCCGCGACCACGGTCTGGTCCGCGCGGTCGCCAAGGGTGTGCGCCGCACCCGCAGTAAGTTCGGCTCCCGGCTGGAGCCGTTCGCCCATATCGACGTCCAGTTGCACCCCGGCCGCAACCTCGACATCGTCACCCAGGTGGTCTCGATCGACGCCTTCGCCACCGACATCGTCTGCGACTACGGCCGCTACACCAGCGCCTGCGCGGTCCTGGAGACCGCCGAGCGGCTGGCCGGTGAGGAACACGCCCCAGCCCCGGCCCTGCATCGGCTCACGGTCGGCGCGCTGCGGGCGGTCGCCGACGGCGCCCGGCCCCGCGAGCTGGTGCTGGACGCCTATCTGCTGCGCGCCATGGGCATTGCCGGCTGGGCTCCGTCGCTGACCGAATGCGCCCGCTGCGCCGCGCCGGGACCGCATCGGGCGTTCCACATCGGCGCCGGCGGCAGTGTGTGCATGCATTGCAGGCCGTCCGGTTCGGCCACCCCGCCGCAGGCGGTCCTGGAGCTGATGGCGGCGCTGTACGAGGGGGACTGGGCGGCTGCGGAGTCGTCGTCGGCGTCGCACCGAGGGCAGGCCAGCGGACTGGTGGCAGCGCATCTGCAGTGGCACCTGGAGCGACAGCTACGGACTTTGCCACTGGTGGAGCGGGTCTACTCCTATCCCGTTGATCACAACTCGACGACCTTGAGGCAGGATGTGCGCCATGGCGATGGACCGGGTGGCCAGCTCCTGGCTGGGGGGTGAGCGCAGGCGTAGGGAGCAGTTTCCGCAGCTGCCGCCCGCGCCCGACGACTACCCGGTCTTCCCCGACACCTCCCGCTGGCCCGTGGTGTTCCCGGAGTTGCCCACCGCTCTGGACGGCGGCCCCCGCCGTCCGCCCCAGCACCCGTCCAAGGCCGTCGCTCCGGCCATCCCCGCCGATCAGTTGCCCCGGCACGTCGCCATCGTCATGGACGGCAACGGCCGCTGGGCCACCCAGCGCGGCCTCAGCCGCACCGAGGGCCACAAGATGGGTGAGGCCGTCCTGATCGACATCACCTGCGGCGCCATCGAATTGGGCATCAAGCACCTGAGCGTGTACGCGTTCTCCACCGAGAACTGGCGGCGCAGCGCCGAAGAGGTCCGGTTCCTGATGGGCTTCAACCGTGAGGTGGTGCGCCGCCGCCGGGAGAACCTCGACATCATGGGCGTGAACATGCGCTGGGTAGGCTCGCGGGCCCGGATGTGGCGCAGCGTGATGAAGGAATTCGACATCGCCGAGCAGATGACGGCCGACAACGACGTGATCACGGTCAACTACTGCGTCAACTACGGCGGTCGGGCCGAGATCGCCGAGGCGGCCCGGAATATCGCCCGCGACGCCGCGGCCGGCCGGATCGATCCCGAACGGGTCGGCGAGCGCACCATCACCGACTATCTGCACCGTCCCGACATCCCCGATGTGGACCTGTTCATCCGGACCTCGGGGGAGCAGCGCTCCAGCAACTTCATGCTGTGGCAGGCCGCGTACGCCGAATTCGTATTCCAGGACAAACTTTGGCCCGACTACGACCGCCGCGACCTGTGGGGCGCCTGCGAGGAGTACGTCAACCGCAACCGGCGGTTCGGCCGGGCCTGATGTCCGCTGACGATGCGGGCCCCCGGCCCGAGGAGGAGGCGGATCCTTGAGCCTGTCCGCTGACGGTGCGGGCCCCGCTCTCGCTGACATTCTGGCGGCGGTGGTGCCCGTCGAAACCGGAGACGACGGCGCGCTTATCGTGCGCTACGACCACACCGTCGCCTCATTGCGCACGGTGACGATCGCCGACGGGCTGGAGATGATCTCGCTCACCCAGGTGCTGGCCTGGGATCTGCCGGTCAACGCCGATCTACGCAAACGTGTTGCAGCACAAGCCGATACCACCAACCTCGGCACGGTGGGGCTGCTTGAGCAGCCCGGAAAGCGCGTCGACGTGATGCTGCGCTACAACTTCCCGTCCGGTGGGCTGGCAGATCATGCCCTGCAGACGCTGGTGCTGATGGTGCTGGCCGGCGGTGCTGAGGTCGCGCGGGCGCTCGTCCGTTAACCCCGGCCGCAGTCGGCGCAGGTGCCGAACAACTCGATGGTGTGGCTGACGTCGGAGAAACCATGCGCCGCGGCGACCTCGGTGGCCCAGGCCTCGACTTCGCGACCGCTGACCTCCACCGCCGACCCGCACACCCGGCACACCAGGTGGTGGTGATGGTGCGGTGCGGCACAACGCCGGTAGACCGACTCGCCGGTATCCGTGCGCACCATGTCGACCAGATCGGCGGCCTCCAGGGCCTGCAGGGTGCGATAGACCGTGGTCAGACCGATGTTCTCGCCGCGGCGACGCAGTTCCTCGTGCAGTTCCTGGGCCGACCGGAACTCCTCGACGGTGTCGAGCAGAGCGATGATGGCTCCCCGCTGCCGCGTCGAGCGCACACCGGCACCGGCGGACCGCGGATCAGTGTTGGAAACCATTTCGCCTAGGCTAGTGCGGTTCAGTCTCGGGCAGACGAGGAGTGCAACCCACCGTGGCATCGGTCATCGATTCGGTCGTCAATCTGGCAAAGCGGCGCGGGCTGGTGTACCCCTGCGGCGAGATCTACGGCGGCACCCGCTCCGCCTGGGACTACGGGCCGCTGGGGGTGGAGCTCAAGGAGAACATCAAGCGGCAGTGGTGGAAGTCGGTCGTCACCGGCCGCGACGATGTCGTCGGCCTGGATTCCTCGATCATCCTGCCGCGTGAGGTGTGGGTGGCCTCCGGTCACGTCGAGGTGTTCAACGACCCGCTGGTGGAGTGTCTGAACTGCCACAAGCGGCACCGTCAGGATCACATGCAGGAAGCGCACTTCGAAAAAAAGGGGGCGAAGGAGGGCATCGCCGATCCCGAGTCGGTGCCGATGACCGACATCGTCTGCGCGGACTGCGGAACCAAGGGCCAGTGGACCGAGCCCCGCGAGTTCAACATGATGCTCAAGACCTACCTCGGCCCGATCGAGAGCGAAGAGGGCCTGCACTACCTGCGGCCCGAGACCGCGCAGGGCATCTTCGTCAACTTCGCCAACGTAGTGACCACGTCTCGCAAGAAGCCGCCGTTCGGCATCGGCCAGATCGGCAAGAGCTTCCGCAACGAGATCACGCCGGGCAACTTCATCTTCCGCACCCGCGAGTTCGAGCAGATGGAGATGGAATTCTTCGTCGAGCCCGACACCGCCAAACAGTGGCACCAGTACTGGATCGACACCCGCAAGCAGTGGTACGTCGACCTCGGTATCAACCCCGAGAACCTGCGGCTCTACGAGCACCCCAAGGAGAAGCTGTCGCACTACAGCGACGGCACCACCGATATCGAATACAAGTTCGGCTTCGCCGGCAACCCGTGGGGTGAGCTGGAGGGTATCGCCAACCGCACCAACTTCGACCTGTCGACGCACTCCAAGCACTCCGGCGTCGACCTGTCCTACTACGACCAGGCCAGCGACACCCGCTACATCCCGTACGTCATCGAACCGGCAGCGGGACTGACCCGCTCGTTCATGGCGTTCCTGGTCGACGCCTACGCCGAGGACGAGGCGCCGAACGCCAAGGGCGGGGTCGACAAGCGCACCGTGCTGCGGCTCGACCCGCGGCTGGCCCCGGTCAAGGCGGCGGTGCTGCCGCTGTCACGCAACGAGGATCTCAGCCCGAAGGCCCGTGACCTGGCCGCCGAACTGCGCAAGAACTGGAACATCGAGTTCGACGACGCCGGCGCGATCGGCCGGCGCTACCGCCGCCAGGACGAGATCGGCACGCCGTTCTGCGTGACGGTGGACTTCGAGACCCTTGAGGATCAGGCGGTCACCATCCGGGAGCGCGACACCATGGCTCAGGAGCGGGTCGGCCTCGACGCCGTGCCGGGTTACCTGGCGGCCCGGCTCATCGGCTGAGCGCAGGTTTCTCGCTGGGTGAGGAACCACGCAGAAGAAGTCCGAGTGACTAGCTGCCTGATTCCTCATTCACGGCAGCGCGGCGGCTAGAACCGCCCGCCGCCGCCGACCCAGTCGCCGCCGCCCGAGGACCCGCCGTAGCTCGTCGTGGTCCAGCCGCCGCCGCTGCTGTACCCGCCGCCGCCGTAGTAGCCGCCGCCCATCCCGCCCCGCAGGATGTTGCCCAGGATGATGCCGCCGACCATCGCGCCCATGTCGGACTGCCCGCCGGGGTAGCGCGACTGGTACTGCTGCTGACCGGCCTGCACATCGTCGTTGGCCAGCTGCTGGGCCTGCGCGGCCAGCATCGAGGCGCCGTTGGCGTGCTTGATCGCCTCGTTGATATCGGTGGATTTCGTGGCCTCGGCCGCCTCCAGGTGGCGCAGCGCCTCGCTGATCCGGGTCCGGGCTTCCGGGCCGATGCTGCCGCGGCGGGTGTCGATGTAGTCCGACACCGAACGCACCCGGGACTGCGCGGTGGACAGCGCCTGCTCGTAGGCCCGCTCCAGGCGCTCGCCTGCCTCGCGTTCTTCGGCCACCGTTGCCAGCAGCCGGTCCAGGTCGGCGTCGGCCTGGGTCAGCTGGGTGAACGCGCCCAGCGGGTCGGCAGCGCCGCTGGACTGCGCGGTGGCGACCGCCTTGACCGCGGCATCCCGGGCGGCGGACAGCTCGGACTCCGTGGCCAGACCGCCCTTGGTGAGCTGCTCGCCGGCCTGGCTGATGCCGCGCTGAATGTCCTCGATCGCCGAGGGCAGCGTCGACACCGCCCGGCGAATGTCGCTGGCCGCACTGTCGACCGCGTCGAGCATCTTGTTGGCCTGCTGCAGCGCTGATTCACCGCCGCGCACGCACTCCACCAGATCGCCGACCTCGCCCCCGACCAGCTTGGCCGACAACTCCCGGCCGCGGGTGATCGCCTTGTCGGCGAATTCCACCCGCTCGCGCGCCGCGTTGACGTTGCGAGCCACCGAGGACAGTGCGGTCTCGTCGAACTCGGTGCGCAGCTGCGCCAGCTTCTGATCGGAGGGTTCCAGCCTTGCCGTCACCGTGACCAGCTGCTGGGTCAGCGCGTCCAGCCGCTCGGGCGCGTTGAACACCAGGTCGCGCATCTGGTGGAAAGAGGCCGTCTGGGCCTCCAATTCCTTGTTGGCCCGCGCCGCCGACACCACCACTCGGGTCAGCATCTCGCGCCGCTCGGGCAGCGGATCCGGTATGCCGTCATCCAGCTTCTGCCGCACGGCGAACGCCTGCTTGAGCGTTTCCCGGGCGTTCTCCACCGCGGCGGCAAACGGCGCGGTCTGGGCCTCGCCGAACTCCTCGGACGCCAGCACCAGCTCGTTAGCGCTAGTGCGCACGGCGTTGTCCACCTGCACCACCATCTGCTTGGACAGGTCGTCGAGGGCGTCGATCTGCACGTCGGCCAGAGCGGCCGGGTCGGTGGGATCGATGTTCTTGGCAGCGCTGACCGCTGCGTCGTGCTGCTTGCGGCGCCGACGGCGGTTCATCACCATCAGGCCGCCGGCGCCTGCCACACCGAGGCCGCCGATCAGCGCGACCGGCATCAGCGATGAGCCGGCGCCATTGCCGGCCCCGGCACCGGCGCCCTTGAGATTGGCCAGCCCGTCGGCGGCCGCCACCGCCGCACCGGACCAGTCGTTGTTGCGTAGCGCCGGCTCGATGCGGTCGCGCCGGATGTTGTCGACCTTGGTCGAACTGCCGCCAGCGGTGGCCGGCGATACCAGGAACGCATACGAGCGGTCCTTGGTGGCCACCGCCAGGATGGCGTCCTCGGTGCCCAGGTCACTGATCTTCTGGGTCTGCTGCGTCCAGTCGAAAGCGCCCTTCGGGGCGAACGAGTCGACATAGACCACCCACAGCCGGACCCGCCGGTCGCTGTACAGCTGGTCGACGGATTTCTGCACGTCAGCCGCCTGACGGTCGTCGAGCACCCCGGCGTTGTCAGTGACGTAGTCGGGCAACCGGAACGGCGGCTCGGTGAACGCCGACGGCGCCAGCAGGATGGCGGCCGCAAAGATGGCGGCGAGCAGACTGAACAAACGGGCAAGACGCATGTGGGCCAATGTAGTAGCCCCCCATGGCTCAAGAGCGTCTTGCCAGCAAAACTTGGGTCCGATCAGCCGTGGGCGTACTGGCAGACTGTGCCCCTGTGACGACCGGCGGCTACAACGAGGCGGACCGCGAGCGGGTGGTGCGCGACCCGCCGAAGTCAGCCACCCTGCCCGGAACCAACGCCGAGCACCGCACCGATTTCGCCCGTGACCGCGCCCGGGTGCTGCACAGCGCCGCGCTGCGCCGGCTCGCCGACAAGACGCAGGTCGTCGGGCCGCGCGAGAGCGACACCCCACGTACCCGGCTCACCCATTCGCTGGAGGTCGCCCAGATCGGCCGCGGGATGGCCGTGGCGCTGGGCTGTGACCCCGACCTGGTGGACCTGGCTGGTCTGGCCCACGACATCGGTCATCCGCCGTACGGACACAACGGCGAACGCGCGCTGGACGAATTCGCGCACGCCTGGGGAGGATTCGAGGGCAATGCCCAGAACTTCCGGATCCTGACCCGGCTGGAGCCGAAGGTGCTAGCCGCCCACGGACGCAGTGTGGGGCTGAATCTGACCCGGGCCGCTCTGGATGCCGTCACGAAATATCCGTGGCAGCGGGCCGCGGCGGGCGGCAAGTTCGGTTTCTACGCCGACGACGCACAGATCGCCGACTGGATGCGGGCCGGCGCCCCGGCCGGCCGGACCTGTCTGGAATCGCAGCTCATGGACTGGGCCGACGACGTCGCCTACTCGGTGCATGACGTCGAGGACGGCGTGGTCTCGGGTCGTATCGACCTACGGGTGCTCGCCGACGATGACGACGCAGCCACCCTGGCGCGGCTCGGTGCGTCGGTCTACGGGACCGGTCGCGACGTCGGCGACCTGGAGGAGGCCGCCGGGCGACTGTCCCGGTTGCCAGTGGTCGCGGCTGTGGGCAGGTACGACGCCTCCTTGACGGCCGCAGTCGCCCTCAAGCGGCTGACCAGCGAGCTGGTCGGCCGATTCGCCTCGGCCGCGGTGACCGAGACCCGCCGGCAGGCCGGTCCCGCACCGCTGGTGCGATACGAGGCCGATCTGCACGTGCCGCCGCTGGTGCGGGCCGAAGTCGCCGTCCTCAAGACGCTGGCGTTGCAGTTCATCATGTCCGATCCGCGCCATCTGGAGACCCAGGCCCGGCAGCGGGAACGCGTCCACCGGGTGGCCCGGCGGCTGCTCGACTGCGCCCCGGCCACCCTGGACGCAGTGCTGTTGCCGGAGTTCAACGCCGCCGCCGACGACGCCGCCCGGATGCGAGTGGTCGTGGACCAGATGGCCTCGTACACCGAGGCCCGGCTGGAGCGCATCGATACCGCGGGAGCCGGTGGCGGACTGTTCTAGCCTCTAGACTTGGCGCGTGACGACGGCGGTGGGAGGCGGGGGATCCCGCAAGGGCCGCATCCCCGACCGCGACATCGCCGCCATCCGGGACCGCATCCGCATCGAGGACGTGGTGGGCGACTACGTCCAGCTGCGCCGGGCGGGCGCGGACTCGCTCAAGGGCCTGTGCCCGTTCCACGATGAGAAGTCGCCGTCGTTCCACGTCCGGCCCAACCACGGCCACTTCCACTGCTTCGGCTGCGGCGAGGGCGGCGACGTCTACGCCTTCATCCAGAAGATGGAGCACGTCAGCTTCGTCGAAGCCGTCGAGCTGCTGGCCGACCGGATCGGCTACGCGGTCACCTACACCGGCGGCGGCAACACTGTGCAGCGCGACCGGGGCAGTCGCAGCCGGCTGACCGCCGCAACCGCAACGGCGCAGGAATTCTATTGCGCGGCATTGGAATCCGAGGAGGCTGCGCCGGCGCGCCAATACCTCACCGAGCGCAACTTCGACGCCGCCGCGGCGGCTAAGTTCGGCTGCGGCTACGCCCCGTCGGGCTGGGACGCGCTGACCAAGCACCTGATCCGCAAAGGCTTCGAGTTCAAGGAACTCGAAGCCGCGGGCCTGTCCCGGCAAGGCAAGCGCGGTCCGATGGACCGCTTCCACCGGCGGCTGCTGTGGCCGATCCGCAGTGCCAGCGGGGAGACCATGGGATTCGGCGCCCGGCGCATCTTCGACGACGACCCCATCGAGGCGAAGTACGTCAACACCCCCGAGACCGTGCTCTACAAGAAATCGGCGGTGCTGTTCGGCATCGACCTGGCCAAGCGCGACATCGCCCGCGGCCATCAGGCTGTGGTGGTCGAGGGCTACACCGACGTGATGGCCATGCACCTGGCCGGGGTGACCACCGCGGTGGCGTCCTGCGGCACCGCGTTCGGTGACGAGCACCTGAGCATGCTGCGCCGGCTGATGATGGACGACAAATTCTTCCGCGGCGAACTGATCTACGTCTTCGACGGCGACGCCGCCGGGCAGGCAGCGGCGCTCAAGGCGTTCGCCGGCGAGCAGAACCTGGCCGGTCAAAGCTTCGTGGCGGTGGCCGCCGACGGTATGGACCCGTGTGATCTGCGGCTGAAATCCGGGGACGCCGCGCTGCGCGATCTGGTGGCCCGCCGGACGCCGCTGTTCGAGTTCGCCATCCGCAGCACCCTCGCCGAGCACAACCTCGACAGCGCCGAGGGTCGCGTCAGCGCCCTGCGGCAGTGCGTGCCGATGGTCGCGAAGATCAAAGACCCGACCCTGCGTGACGAATACGCCCGCCAGCTCGCCGGCTGGGTGGGATGGGACGACGTCGCCCAAGTCGTCGGACGTGTGCGGGCAGAGGCCGGGCGCAAGCCGGCGCCGTCCGGTGGCGGCCGCAACGCCGGGCGGGCTCCGGTGGAGCCGCGCCGGGACGCCGGCGCACAGCGGCCCGATCCGCGCGATCCGACGCTATGGCCGCAGCGCGAGGCGCTCAAGGCGGCGCTGCAATACCCCGCTCTGGCCGGGCCGGTATTCGATTCGCTCAGTGTGGAGAGCTTCACCCATCCCGCGTACGCAGCGGTGCGCACCGCGATCGAGGCAGCCGGCGGCGCATCCTCGGGTGTGGGTGGGGGCCAGTGGATCGAGGCGGTCCGCGAGCAGGCCCGCACCCCGGCCACCTCGGGCATGGTCAGCGAACTGGGTGTGGAAGGCATCAAGGTCGACGACGAGGAGAAGCTGCCGCGGTATGTCGGCGGTGTGCTGGCCCGGCTGCAGGAGGTCTGGGTGGGCCGTCAGATCGCGGAGGTCAAGTCCAAGCTGCAGCGGATGTCGCCGGTCGAGCAGGGCGACGAATACCACGCCCTGTTCGGCGACCTGGTGGCCCTGGAGGCTTACCGGCGAAGCCTGCTGGAGCAGGCCAGCGGCGACGACCTGTCGGTGTAAAGAGGCGAATGTTATTGCCTCAAAGGCGGTTCCGGCAAGAAATGATTGGGTAGGCGATTGGTGTAACTACACGCAATCAGGGGAGGGCTCATGTCTATTGCCACACAGGAACTACGAAGCATCGTCGGGCACGGCGGAAATGTTCGAACGCCCCGCGGAGAGAAGATCGGCTCGATCGGCCAGATCTACATCGATGAAACCACCGGCGAGCCGAGCTGGGTCACCGTCAAGACCGGTTTCTTCGGTACCAAGGAATCGTTCGTACCACTGCGCGACGCCACCGCGGAGGGCGATGACATCGTGGTGGACTGCGACAAGGATACGGTCAAAGATGCGCCGCGCATCGACGCCGATCAGGACCTCACCCCGCAAGAGGAGGAGGTTCTCTACCGGCATTACGGCCTCGGTACGGGCATGTCCACGGACACAGCCACCACGGGTCACGATCGGTCGCAGGAGACACGTCACCCACACGCGGGAGCGGAGTCGGCCGGGGAGTCGATGACCGTCTCCGAGGAGCGGCTCCGGGTCGGCAAGGAGCAGCGCGAAGCCGGTCGGATGCGGCTGCGCAAGTTTGTCGTCACTGAGAACGTCACTGCGACCGTGCCGGTGACCCACGAAGAGGTCCGCCTCGAACGGGAGCCGATGTCCGAGTCTGATCGGGGAGCAGGGGTCTCCAGCCCGGAAATCGGTGAGGCCGAACAAGAGGTGATCCTGCACGAGGAGCGCCCCGTGGTGCAGAAGGAAACCGTGGCCACCGAACGTGTCCGGCTGACCAAGGAGGCGGTCACCCACGAGGAGACCGTGTCCGGCGAAGTTCGCAAGGAACGGGTCGAGGCCGAAACGGACAAGCCCGAACACGGCGTCGGCCGGGAGGACCGGCCGCGACGGTAGAACAACGGCCGCGACGGGAACGGGCGGATCCAACCTCCCCCGGCTGGATCCGCCCGTCCGTCAAGTGGCCGGACTATCACCGACCCGCTCAGGGGCGATAGGGATCCGGTGTACCCATGGGGATCAACGGGTGCTCTTTGACGCTGCGCTCGAATGCGCCGACGATCTTCAGAACCGGTCCGACCACCCAGGAGTCGGCGGTCGGTTTTTCCTCTCGGGGGTCGGTGAAGAGGTTGTAGACCGTCGGGATGGGGTTTTTGACCGGCGGATCGAACATGGTCTCCTGGCGGTAGAAGTGCAGCTTCCAGTTTCGCCATTTCACCGCTTGCAGGCGGTCTGAGCACCAGATGGGGAATCCCTCGCGCGCCGACTTCTCGCTGGTCCCGAGGAAGAAGTCGGACTGGTCGATACTGTCGAAGGGGCGATCGGTGGGCACTTTGGCGCCGCTGAACTTCGCGAGAGTGGCGAACATGTCGACGCCATGGACGATTTCGTTGCTTTGTCGGCCAGCCGGAATCTTGCCGGGCCACCGGATCATGAACGGCACCCGGATGCCGCCTTCGAGTGCGGTGAAGTACTGGCCGCGCCAGGGACCAGCCCAGCCATCCCAGGGTTTGATGAACTCTGGACCGTTGTCGCTGGTGAACACCACAACGGTGTCGTCCCGGATACCGGCTTTGTCGATGGCGTCAAGGATCTGCCCGACGTGGGCGTCGGTCTCGGCGAGCACGTCCGCCCAGTCGCCGTTGCCGGTGTTGCCCTTGAAGGCCGGATTCGGCTCGGTGGGCAGATGCGGCTGGGTCAGCGCCACGTAGGTGAACAGCCGTTGCCCCGAGCGGCTCTGCTCTTCGATGAAGGAGACGGCCCGCCGGGTGATCTCGGCATCGATCACACGGCGTTCCTTGATGTCGTAGACACCGAGCTCACGGCTCTTCTCGCCTTTGCGCCCTTCCATCACCTGCTCGGCCGGCATGATGTCGGGCGACCAGCCTGTCGATTCCGGCCAGAGGGCTTCGTCGGTGGTTCTGGGAATGCCGAACCACTCGTCGAAGCCTTGATCACTGGGGAAGCGGCCGTTATCGCTGCCCAAGTGCCACTTCCCGAAGTAGCCGGTGGCGTAGCCGGCGTCGGACAGCGCTTCCCCGATGGTGATCTCCCACTGCGTGAGGCCGTCGGCGACGCCGCCGAATGGAACGGCGTAGGTACCGGAGCGGATCGCCCAGCGCCCCGTCAGCAGGCTGGATCGGCTTGGGGTGCACTGCGTCTCCATGTTGACGTTCGACAACCGCGTGCCGTCGGTGGCCAGCGAATCGATCCGCGGGGTCGCCGCGCCCCGGGTCAGGCCGCCCCCGTAGGCCCCGACCTCGCCGTAGCCGAGATTGTCGGTGAGGATGACGACGATGTTCGGAGCGCCGGGTTGGGCCTGGGTTCGCGCCGGCTTGGCCGAGCATGCGGCTGCGATCACGAGGATCAGCGTGAGCAGCAGTCTCGCCGCCAGGACATTTCGCATCAGAGCTCCGGTCACTCACTGAGAATGGCCGAAGCGGCCCGGTAGCCGGAGCGAATCGCTCCGTCCATATAGCCGTTCCAGATGTCGGAGGTTTCAGCGCCCGCCCAGTGGATGCGGCCAACAGGGGCTGCCAACGCCTTCCCGTACTGAGTCCACGCCCCAGCCCCCAGTCGGCCGCCGTAACAGCCGCGGGTGAATTCCTCTGCATTCCAGTCTTGTTCGAGAAAATCGAACGGTTCGGCCGCTTGTGCGCCGAAATATTTGGTCAGGTCGCCGAGCACCTTCTCGCGACGCTGCGCCGCCGTCAGATCGGCCGCCTTTCGTGCGTGTGTGCCTTCCAGGAAGCCGACGAGCACTCCGCATGATCCATCGGGCGGTGAGTTGTCGGCAACGATGTTGAATTCGTCATCGAGACTCATGACGAAGCCGGACAAACCCGCTTCGCGCCAAAACGGCGTGGTGTAGCCGACGTTGTATTTCATGACTGATCCGGCTGGGAACTGCTGGGTCAGTGCATCGCGTGCCGAGGGCAGGGCCGGCTGGTAGCGCAGGCGTCCGGCCAGAGTCTGAGGGACTGCGACGATGGCATGTCCGGCCGAGATCTCACCACCGTCGAATTTGACGACGACGCCGGAGTTGCTGTGTTGAATTCCGGTGACAACAGTATTGAGTCGGACGGCGCTGCCGAGTTCGGCGGCCATGCGCTCCGATAACTGATGGGTGCCGCCGACGACTCGAGTCTCCTGCGCACCGCCAGTTAAGGAGATCAAGACCTCAAGGCTGTTTCCGGATTTGACATAGAACATGAAGTGCAGCAGCGACATCTCGGGTGCTTCGGCGGAGAAGATGGCGGGCACGATCAAGCGGAAGAGCCGTAACGTCAGCGGGTCGGTGGTCTGGCCGACCAGCCACTGATCCAGGGTCTGGCGGTCCAGGTCGGCAGCGCCCTCGGTAGCCCAGGGTTCGGCGAGGTTGATCGTCTCGGAGACTGCGTCGATCTGTCCCCACACCCGCTGTACCTCGGCAAGACTGGCAGGCGGCAATCCGAACGTCTCATCGTTGTACCGGTGTGCCTGCCCGTCGTAGACCATGAGCGCGTCGCCCTCGTCGTAGGCCGGGAAGGTTTCCAGGCCCAATTCCTTGGTGAGGGCCAGCGCCTCCACCTGTGTGGGGCCGAACCATTGTCCGCCCATCTCGATGGGCACGCCGTTGCTGAAAACGCCGCCGAGATTACGCCCGGCGACACGATTGCGCGCCTCCAGCACCGCGACTTTCCGTCCCGCCCGGGTGAGGGTGCGGGCGGCGCTGAGGCCCGACAGTCCAGCGCCCACGATAACGACATCAACGTGGTCCATGATTGCTCCCGTTCTCGACTAAGTCATACAGCCGACCGAGTTGATCACAGCGCAGGCTGTTTCGTCTGGCGATTGGTCGGATTGAGGGTTCGCAGATTTCAGGCGCCGGCGGCGGGACGCACGCGGGCGTGGGCGATGATCATCGCGATCAGCCCCTTGACGTCCTCCTGGCCGCGGTGGAAGTCAGGGTGGACGACGAATTGCAGAATCAGTCCGTCGACTCCGGCGACGAGCAACCGCGCGAGACGCCGATAGTCGATGGCGCTCACTTCACCCGCTCGCCGAGCGGACTCCTCAAGCCACTCGGTAACCACATCGACGTACCGCTCGTACTGCCAACGGGCCAGGTCCTCCAGCCCCGCGGTGCGCAGTGCGTGCACGGTCAGTTCGTACTGGACCAATTGCATGGGCACGTCGGCCACCACAAAGTTGTTCCAGACGCTCCAGACGCCTTGTTTAATGGCGTTTTCCAGCCCGGCATCAACATTGGAGGAGGACTTCAGGAGCTCCGTGATGTCCTCGACCACGTCCTCGATCACCGCTCGCAACAGCTGCTGTTTGGTGGGAAATACATACTGCAGCGTGCCCAGTGGGATGCCGGCCTCCTGGGCAACCGCACGAATGGTCATGCCTCCGACGCCATCTCGCACCAGCACAGCGCGAGCGGCTGCGATGATCTGCCGACTCCGTACCGCGGATTCGACGTAGACCATCGCGTTACTCCTATCCAGGCGGGCAGACTCCCCGAAAGCAGTAACGTTACCGGTCGGCGGTGCCCGGTTCGGGCAGCTCTTTCCGCTCCGACCGGCGCCTCGGCACTGGGGTACTGTTAACAAATCGGCTGGTTGCGGCGAAAGGTCAGGTATGGCTACCCACACGGTGCGGCGCGGTGTCGCCGCCGGTGCGCTGGCAGCGGCCGCGCTGACCGGTTCCGCGCTCGGCTCCGCTGCGACCGCCTCGGCGACCGGCGACTGCCTGGCCTGGTACGGCTCGCGCGGTGACGGGATCTGCCTGGGTTACTCCAACGGCACACCGACCTACATCGGCACGCCCTCCTGGGGTGTGTGGGGGCCGGGCTACGGCACCAACATCCCGGGCATGTCCACCGGCCCGCTGCTGCCGGGTACGACCATCAACAAGCCGATCGGCGGCTGACGCTCCGCTGGCGTTACTGCGGGTTGCGGTCGGGCTCGATCACCGTCGTCCCGGCGTCGATTTGCACCTCGTTGAGCTGGACGAACTTTGGGTCCGGGGAAACCCGGTCGGCGATCTTGCGTCGGCCGGCGTCGATCATCGATTTGGTCGCCGGGTGGCCGCTGACAGCCTTATAGGTGTTCACGATCTGCTCGTAACGATCCCGCCCGGCCTTTGTGCCCAACACGTAGCCCGCCGCCAGGGTGGCCACAAACCCGATCACTGCGCTTCCCTCCAGTCAGCTGTGCCGCCCCACCATCCTGCCTGACGCGACGGGCTTTGACGCGGCCCGCCCCAGGTGCGCTAGAGTTTGTCCCCGGTTCGCCGTTAGCGGCGGGCACGGTCCCCTGTAGCTCAATTGGCAGAGCTCCCGACTGTTAATCGGGCGGTTGATGGTTCGAGTCCATCCGGGGGAGCAACAGATTCACTCCGGCCGGGCTGGCATCGCTTCGGTGTACTCGGCGGCCAAACGCTCTGGATGCAGCATCTCGGCGTCGCGCAGCTGCTCGGGCACCCCGAATCCGTCGATGAGGTCCTGGGCGTGCGGGCGCAGGCTGCGGCAGCGTTCGTTGATGCCGCGGGTCACCGCCTTGGCGCGCTCGGTCGACAGGAACCGGTGCTCGATGAACCACGCCTTGTCGTCCTCGATGACCGACAAGGCGTAGAGGTCGCACAGCATCTCCAAGACGCGGCAGGCCCCGTCGTCCTCGCACGAGTCGATGCCGGCGACGAAGGACTCCAGCACCACCCGGTCGATGTGCGCGCGGGCGGTGTGCAGCACGTGGTCCTGCACGCTGTTGAACGCCTCGAACGGCGGCATCTCCTTGGACCGCCCCTGCAGGCGGCGGGCCACTGACGACAGCATGTACTGTTCGCGGTCTTCGAACATCTTCACCTGGGTGCCGCGGTTGAACAGGCTGCCCTCTTCCTCGTTGTCCTGGCGGGTGTCCAGGATCGTCTGCATGATCGCTTCTGCCGCAGTCCTTTTCAGCACCCGGTCGCTGGCGTAGTTGGCGGCGAATCGCACCCAGTCGACCGGGCTCATGCCTTTGATGTCGTCGGCGTAGGCGGTCAGCAGATTTTTGGCGACCAGCTGGCACAGCACGGTGTTGTCACCTTCGAAGGTGGTGAACACGTCGGTGTCGGCGCGCAGCTGGATCAGCCGGTTCTCGGCCAGGTACCCGGCGCCGCCGCAGGCCTCCCGCGCCTCCTGGATTGCGGTGCTGGCATGCCAGGTGTTGGCTGCTTTGAGGCCGGCGGCCCGGGACTCCAGTTCGCGCTGGTCTTCGGGATCGGCGTCGTCGATGCTCTGCAGATCGTGCAGGGTGCCCAGCAGTTGGTTCTGGGCGAACGCCAGCGCGTAGGACCGCGCCACCAACGGCAGCAGCCTGCGCTGGTGCGCCAGGTAATCCATGATCACCACCTCGAACTCGTCGCCGGGTGCGCTGAACTGCCTGCGCTGCAGGGCGTACCGCACGGCGATGTCCAGCGCCACCTGGCTCGCAGCCAGCGCGCTGCCGCCGACGGTGACCCGGCCGCGAACCAGGGTGCCCAACATCGTGAAGAATCGCCGGCTCTGGTTCTCGATCGGTGAGGAGTAGGTGCCGTCGGCGGCGACGTCGCCGTAGCGGTTCAGCAGGTTCTCCCGTGGCACGCGGACGTTGTCGAACAGGATCCGGCCGTTGTCGACGCCGGGCAGGCCGCCTTTGTAGTCGCAGTCCGAGGTGGTGATGCCCGGCAGGTCGTTGCCGTCCTCGTCGCGGATCGGCACCACCAAGCAGTGCACGCCGTGGGACTGGTCCTGGGTGATCAGCTGGGCGAACACCGCTGCCACCTGGGCGCTTTCGGCCGCCCCGCCGATGTAGTCCTTGCGCGACGACGGGGTCGGCGAGCAGATGACGAACTCCTGCGTCGCCGGGTCGTAGGTGGCGGTGGTCTCCAGCTGCTGAACGTCGCTGCCGTGCCCGGTCTCGGTCATGGCGAAGCAGCCCAGCAGGTCGAGGTCGATGATCCGGCGGATGTAGGCCTCGTGGTGCCGGTCAGTGCCGAGATTGGCGATCGCGCCGCCGAACAGGCCCCACTGCACCCCGGCCTTGACCATCAACGAGAGGTCGGACATCGCCAGCATCTCGATGCGGAGGACGGCGGCAGCGACGTCGCCGTGCCCGCCGTGCTCCTTGCGGAAACCGTCCTCGGCGGCGCCGGCGGCGGCGATGATCGCCAGTTGCTCGTTGACCCGGCTGCGGGCGATAGCGGTGTTGGGGGAGTAGTGCGGCCGGAACAACTCCGCCGACAGTTCGGTGCGCATGGCGTTGCGGACGTCGCGCCAGCGGCCGTCCAGGGTGTTGCGCAGGTGCTCCGCGATGTCAGTCATACCTGTACTTAACCCGGCCGCCGACTTCGGAAACGTCATTTTTGTCCCGGTGCCGGCGCCAGGAACAATGGCGACCATGCTGGAAACCGGGTCCCGATCGATCGGGGCGCTGCTGATGACGACGTTCATCGTCGCCGAGCGGCTCGGCCACTTCATCGAACAGCCGATGCACAACAGCGTGTTCGACATCTCGATGTACCGCATCTGCGGCACCATCACCCGCAACCTGCTGGGCGCGGCGCAACCGCTGGCCAAACCGCGGGAGAGCGACAAGGCTCTCGTCTGGATGTGACGCCGGGTCAGTCGCCGGCGGGGTCCACACACCCCGCGGCAGGTCGGAACACCGCGGCGGCGACACCGACTGGCAGAATCGAGCGATGACGTCGACCCGGCCCGAGGCGCCGGCGCACCAGCCCGCGGGTTCGACGTCCCGACCCCGCCCGCCGAAGTCGCTGACTCCGGTCGAGATGGCGCAGGCCGCGGTCATGGGCGCGCTGAGCGCGGCGCTGGCCATCGTGTCCGTGGTGGTGCCCTTCGCCGGTGCGGTGTCCCTGCTGGTCGCCGTCCCGATGGGTTTGCTGGGCTACCGCTATCGGCTGCGGGTGCTGCTGGCGGCGGCGTTCGCGGCCGCCACCGTCACCTTCCTGATCTCCGGGATCAGCGGCTTCATGGTGGTGCTCAACTGCGCCTACGTCGGCGGGGCCACCGGGATCCTCAAGCGCCGCCGACGTGGCGCGCCCACCTTGGTCGCGGTGTCCATCATCGCCGGGGTGGTCAACGGCCTGGCGATCATCGGCATTTTGCTGATCTTGGTCCGGCTGCGCACGCTGGTGATCGATGCGTTCACCGCCAACGTCAACGGCCTGCTGAACTTCATGTCCGATCTGCCCGGCGTCGGCGAGGTATTCCGGCAGTCCATCGAACAGACCCGGTCGATCTTCGCCACCGCGGTGCAGTACTGGCCGGTGCTGATCATGGTCTATTCGATCTTCACAATGGTGCTGGTGTCGCTGGTCGGCTGGTGGGCGCTGGGCCGGGTGCTGGAACGACTGCGCGAAATCCCCGATGTCCACAAGCTGGAGGCCCCCGCCGACAGCGGTCCGGTGGCCCCGGTGCCGGTCCGGCTGACCGACGCCCGGTTCCGCTACCCGGGCGCCGACCACGACGCGCTGCGGCCAGTGACCATGGCCGTCGACGCCGGTGATCACATTGCCGTGACCGGAGCCAACGGCTCGGGCAAGACCACCCTGATGCTGCTGCTGTGCGGGCGCGCGCCGACCTCCGGCGGCATCGAGCGGCCCGGCGGGGTCGGCCTCGGACAAATCGGCGGCACCGCAGTCGTCATGCAGCACCCGGAGAGTCAGGTGCTGGGCACCCGGGTGGCCGACGACGTCGTCTGGGGGCTGCCGCCGGGCACCAGCACCGATGTCGGCAGGCTGCTCGACGAGGTCGGGTTGACCGGTATGGAAGAGCGCGACACCGGCGGCTTGTCCGGCGGCGAGCTGCAACGGCTGGCGGTGGCTGCGGCGCTGGCCCGCCAGCCCGGTCTGCTGATCGCCGACGAAATCACCAGCATGGTCGACCAGCGCGGCCGCGATGGGCTGCTGGACGTGCTGTCCGGGCTGACCGAGCGGCACCGGATGGCGCTGGTGCACATCACCCACTACAACAACGAAGCCGGGATCGCCGACCGCACGGTCAATCTCAGCGACTCGCAGGACAACATGGTGATGGTGGGCCACGCCGCCGCACCGGCCGCCTCCGTCGCCCCGCCGCCGCACAGCGCCAAGCCGGTGCTCCAACTCGACGGCGTCAGCCACACCTACGCCGCAGGGACGCCGTGGGCCAAGAGCGCGCTGAGCGACATCAGCTTCACCGTCAACGAGGGCGATGGCCTGCTCATCCACGGCGGCAACGGATCCGGCAAGTCGACGCTGGCGTGGATCATGGCCGGACTCACCGCTCCCACCTCCGGTGCGTGTCTGGTCCGGGGCCGGCCCGCCGACGAGTGCGTCGGCGACGTCGCCATCGCTTTCCAGGCCGCGCGCCTGCAATTGCTGCGCAGCCGAGTCGATCTCGAAGTCGCCTCCGCGGCTGGCTTTTCCCCGCATGACACTGGCCGGGTGGTCTCCGCCCTGGCCACCGTCGGGCTGGACGGATCGCTGGCGCAGCGCCGCGTCGACCAGCTCAGCGGCGGCCAGATGCGTCGGGTCGTCATCGCCGGGCTGCTGGCCCGCTGGCCGCAGGCCCTCATCCTCGACGAGCCGCTGGCCGGGCTGGACGCCGCCAGCCAGCGCGGCTTGCTGCGGCTGTTGACCGACCTGCGCCTCAACACCGGCCTGACGGTCGTCGTGATCTCGCACGACTTCGCCGGCCTGGAAGAGTTGTGCCCGCGCACCTTGCACCTGGACCGCGGCGTGCTGGTCGGGGGCGGGTCATGACGGCGCAGCGCCGACCGGTGGTCCTGCTGCGCCCGGTGCCCGGCACATCGGTGATCCACCGGCTCTGGGCCGGCACCAAACTCATTGTGGTCTTTGTCGTTTCGCTGCTGCTGTCGTTCTACCCCGGCTGGATCGCGATCGGTCTGATGGCGCTGCTGGTGATCGTCGCCCTGCGACTGGCGCACATCTCGCGCGGTGTGGTGCCGTCGCTGCCGCGCTGGCTGTGGATCCTGCTGCTGTTCGGGGCGCTGACCGCGGCGATGGGCGGCGGGGATCCGGTGCTGCAGCTGTGGTCCCAAGAAATCGCCGTCGGCGGGCTCCTGAAGTTTCTGCGGTTCACCGCCTTGTCGATCGTGCTGCTGGTGCTGGGCGCGATGGTGTCGTGGACCACCAACGTCGCCGACGTGGCACCGGCGATCACCACCCTGGGGCGTCCGCTGAAGTGGCTGCGGATTCCGGTCGACGACTGGGCGGTCGCGCTGGCATTGGCGCTGCGGGCTTTCCCCATGCTGCTCGACGAGTTTCGGTTGCTCTACGCCGCTCGGCGGCTCCGGCCGCGACCGCTTGCGCCCGACGGCACCGCGCGGCGCCGCCGGCTGGCTGACCTGGTGGACATGCTCGCCGCCGGGGTGACCGTGGCGCTGCGCCGGGCCGACGAGATGGGCGACGCGATCACCGCCCGCGGTGGCACCGGCCAAATTTCGGCGGCGCCGTCGCGGCCCCGGCGGCTGGACTGGATCGCGCTGGGCATCGTCGGGACGTTGTGTGTCATCGCGATCGTGATGGAAGTTAAGGGGTTCAGCGGCAGGTAGGCGGCAGCGCCTTTTGTGACTGTGCGGTTTCGTCCGCAACACGCCGCGCCGGGCGTTGAAATCCGCACACTCGGTCGCCGCGACGCCCCGGCTACGGTGGATCGGTGACAGTTCGCGGTGTCGACCACGACTTCCTGGCCCTGCCGCTTCACCGGCTGGCTGATGCCGCGCTGTCGGCGGCCACCGCCGGCGGCGCGAGCTATGCGGATCTGCGGGTGCACTCGATCACCACCGAGATCGTGCAGATGCGCGACGGTGAGGTGGAGTCGGCGGTGCTCGACCGCGACATCGGCCTGGCGGTGCGGGTGATCGTCGACGGCACCTGGGGATTCGCCTCGCACGCCGGGCTCACCCCGGACATCGCCGCGGAGTCCGCCCGGCACGCCGTCGGCGTGGCCGTCACCCTGGCCGCCCTCAACGCCGACCGCGTCGAACTGGCCGACGAACCGGTCTACCGCGACGCCACCTGGGTCTCGGATTGCCGCATCGACCCGTTCACCATCCCCACCGCCGACAAGGTGGAATTGCTGACCGAGTACTCCGGCCGGCTGCTGGCCGCCGACGGAGTGGATCACGTGTCGGCGACGGTCATAGCGGTCAAGGAGCAGACGTTCTACGCCGATACGTTCGGCTCCTCGATCACCCAGCAGCGGGTGCGCATCATGCCGGAACTGGACGCCGTCGCCGTGGATGCCTCGTCCGGAAGCTTCGAGTCGATGCGCACGCTGGCCCCACCCACCGGCCGCGGGTGGGAGGCCGTCGCCGGCGATGAGGTGTGGAACTGGACCGCTGAACTGGCTGAGCTGCCGGTGCTGCTTGCCGAGAAGACGAAGTCACCCAGCGTGGTGGCCGGTCCGACAGACCTGGTGATCGACCCGACCAATCTGTGGCTGACCATCCACGAGTCCATCGGCCACGCCACCGAGTACGACCGCGCCATCGGCTATGAAGCCGCCTACGCCGGAACGTCGTTCGCCACCCCGGACAAGCTCCATCGGATGCGCTACGGCTCTCCGGTAATGAACGTGACCGCCGACCGCACCGTCGACCATGGGTTGGCCACCATCGGTTACGACGCCGAGGGCGTGGCCGCACAGCGCTGGGACCTGGTGCGCGACGGCATCTTCGTCGGCTACCAGACCGACCGGGTGTTCGCCCGAAAACTGGGTCTGGACCGGTCCAGCGGCTGTTCGTATGCCGACTCCGCTCACCATGTGCCGATCCAGCGGATGCCCAATGTGTCGCTGCAACCGGGTATCGAGGATCTGAGCACCGCGGATCTCATCGCCCGGGTGGACAACGGGCTGTACATCGTCGGCGACAAGAGTTGGTCGATCGACATGCAACGCTACAACTTTCAGTTCACCGGTCAGCGGTTCTACCGGATTCGCAACGGCCGGTTGGAGAGCCAGGTGCGTGATGTCGCCTACCAGGCCGTCACCACTGATTTCTGGAACTCGATGGAAGCCGTGGGCGGGCCGTCGACGTGGCGGCTCGGCGGGGCGTTCAACTGCGGCAAGGCCCAGCCCGGTCAAGTGGCGGCGGTGAGCCACGGTTGTCCGTCGGCATTGTTCCGGGGAATCAATGTGCTTAATACCGTTGAGGAGTCCGGCCGGTGAGCGTCAGCGAAGAGGCCAAGTCGGGAGTCGGCCGGTGATCAGGGCGCAGGACGCCGTCGAAGTCGTACTGGAATCGGCGGCGCGCACCAACCGCTGCGACGAGACGATCGTCATCGTCACCGACCGTTCCGAGGCCTCGCTGCGCTGGGCCGGCAACTCGATGACCACCAACGGGGTGGCCACCAGCCGAACGACCGCGGTGATTTCCATTGTTAGGGCGGGGGATACGGCCCGCGTGGGGTCGGTGCGCTCCAGCGTCGTCAATCCGGACGCCGTCGACGATCTGGTGGCCGCCGCCGACAAGGCCGCCCACACCGCACCCGAGGCGCGTGACGCCGCACCGCTGCTCACCGGGGCCGGCGAACCCGCCGACTGGGACGACCCGGTGCCGGCGACCGGTGCCACGGCGTTCGCCGAAGTGGCCCGCGCACTGTCGGCGGGCTTCGGCCGCAGCGACCGACTGTACGGCTTCGCCCACCACATCGTGGAGACGACGTTCCTGGCCACCTCAACCGGGGTGCGCCGGCGGTTCACTCAGCCGACGGGGTCGGTGGAGATCAACGCCAAGCGTGGTGACGCCAGCGCGTGGGCCGGAATGTGTACCCCGTGGTTCGCCGACGTTCCGGTCGACGAGATGCTCGCCGACCTGGCCATGCGGCTGGACTGGGCCAAGCGCACCGTCGCGTTGCCGGCCGGGCGTTATGAGACGCTGATGCCGCCCTCGACGGTGGCCGACATGATGATTTATCTGGGCTGGTCGATGGACGGCCGCGGCGCGCAGGAGGGCCGCACCGCGCTGTCGGCGCGCGGCGGCGGGACGCGGGTGGGGGAGAAGCTCACCGACCTGCCGCTGACCATGTATTCCGACCCGTCGGCTCCGGGGCTGGAGTGCGCACCGTTTGTGCACACCGCCTCCGGTTCGGAGCGGTTGTCGGTGTTCGACAACGGCATCGACGTCGACCGGGTGGACTGGATTCGCGACGGCACCATCTCCGCGCTGGTGTACCCCCGGGCCGTGGCCGCCGAGTTCGGAACCCAGCTGGCCGTCCCCGCCGATAATCTCCTGATGACCGGTGGCACAAAGGATCTCGCCGACATGGTCGCCGGCACCGAACGCGGACTGCTGCTCACCACGCTCTGGTACATCCGCACCGTCGATCCCACCACGCTGCTGCTGACCGGGCTCACCCGAGACGGGGTGTACCTCATCGAGGACGGCGAGATCACCGCCGCGGTCAACAACTTCCGGTTCAACGAAAGCCCGCTGGACCTGCTGCGGCGGGCCAGCGAGGCCGGCGTCGCCGAGCAGACGCTGCCCCGGGAGTGGAACGACTGGGCCACCCGGGCGGTGATGCCGACCCTGCGCATCCCCGATTTCCACATGTCCTCAGTCAGCCAGGCGCAGTAGCTGACAGCAAGGCATGGTCGTCATCGGTCCGACGCCCCGCCACGCCGAAGTCCTCTCCGGCCCGCTGGCCCAGGTGGGCAGCGGGGGGAACCTCGTCAACGACGGCGACTTCGGCCGGTTCGACGGCGTGCGTGGGCACCCCGGATGCCTTGTTGCCCTGATTCCCAAATTCACATCACTCCTATAGGTGTTCGCAACCTCGGATGGGTATTCCACAGAGGTCAGTGGTATCGGGTGTCGGAGGAACGAGGGAAAAATGGACCGCGGTCTGGCTTATCTGCAAGCGCTGGAGGATCCGCCGGAATTCAGTCGCCGACGGGCCGC
Source organism: Mycolicibacterium sp. (assembly GCA_032117575.1). GTDB lineage: Bacteria > Actinomycetota > Actinomycetes > Mycobacteriales > Mycobacteriaceae > Mycobacterium. The sequence continues at coordinate 23,499 of JAULZA010000059.1, read as the reverse complement.
GGTGGCTCTGATCGCGTCCGTCGGGATAATTCTGGCCGCCTCCTTGATGGTTCGGCTTTACCCCACGTCGGGATTTACCGCCGGCTACGACGCGGTGATCGACAGGGGTGGCGACTGGGTCCGTGCCCAGGTGGACGGTGACGGAGGCACGGCCCTCGGTGTCTGCGACCGACTGCACCGTGAATATGAGCAGACTCCAATCGAGCCGAACTATGACTACGGCACCTTCGTCCAAGGGTGCAGTGAAGCCGTCGACTTCCTGAACGGCAGTCCTGTTCCGCTGTTGGCCGCGCCGGGGTCGCAGCCGGACTGACCACCGCACGGCGGACGCGCAACGCTAGGCTCGTGTCGACGCCGGGTTGTTTCCCGGACCACGGGGCGGTAGCTCAGTCGGTTAGAGCCGCGGACTCATAATCCGTTGGTCGCGGGTTCGAGCCCCGCCCGCCCTACAATGCGTTTTCGCAGCTAGACCGCTACAAGGCGCCGCCGAAAATCAGACCATCAACCCTCTGATTAACGGTTCCAACAGCACTCCAACAGCACTTGGCGCTGGTTGTATCAAGCGAGCAAACACCGGGCACCTTCGGGATCACCTGCGTCGTAGATTTGGCCGCTGGATAGGTGTAGCAATGGCGAATTGGCTAGGTAATAACAACACCTCGCGAGCAACAAATCAAAGTGTCGCTTGGGCAGATTACGGCAACAACAACACCATTAAGTCGATCAACCGAAGCGGCGGCGGTGCTGCATTTGGCGACAACAACGCCGTCACGGTAATCAATGACAGTTCCGCTTTTCTTAGCTTCGAGGATGGTCAGACCGTTACCGTCATCAATGGAGTCCAGCAGTAGTTCCACGGGTGAAGGAGGGGCGACGTTCGTGCTGGCCCTCCACACCGCTATTCAGCGCGGCGCAGCTCCACCACCTTCGCCGTTTATTCATCGCTTTTATCCGTCGCGCTCGCCGAAACCTGGGAGTCCGCCGGGTGTGGCGCAACCCCATCGCCTTGCTTACCCTCCATCCACTCGCGCATCAGGTATCCGGCAACGGCACCCAGGATCGCGAAGGGAGCAACCGCGGCACCACTGCCTCCCAGCAAGATTGCGCCCAGGATCGCCGAGGTTGCCGGCATTCGGGTGATGCCGGCAGCCGCCGCTCCGATACCCGCGGCTACCAACGGTGTTGCGGGTATGCCGGGGAACGTCAGAGCCGCAGCCACTCCCACCGCCACGCCCAGGTAGGTGGCGGGAAAGATCGGCCCGCCTCGCATACCCCCGGAGAGTGCGGCCATGTAGAGAACCGCCTTCACCAGCAGGATGACGATCACCGCCGTCACGGAGGATTCCTTGATCAGGTCCGGCATGCCGGTGAGGCCGCTGAACAGAACCAATGACGGGCCGATGTCGAACGCCCTGGCCACGAGGAATCCTGCGAAGGTCACCGCGGCGGCCGCGACCACGGCGAGGTTGCGCGCCCGATCCGCCCATTGGTCGGCACGCACGGCGACCTGCCGGACGATCAGGGCGATGATGCCCGCCACCACCGCCACCAGCAGCCCGGCCCCTAAGTGGCCAATGCCGATCGTGTCGTACGCGGGTAGCCCCGGCACCGTAAGACTGTGCGTGCCGACGCCGGCAAAACCCAGTACCCCAACCTGCATCGCATAGCCGCTGCCCAGGGCAACCAGCAACGGTGTGATCATGCGCGCCGGAAACATGCCCATGGCGCAGAACTCCAGCATCATGAATGCGGTGATGAAGGGGTTGCCGAACACCGCGCCAATCGCCGCTGCCCCACCCAAGAGGCGTGCTGCCGACACCTCCTGCTCCCCGCGGCCGCGCATGACCACGGCGCCGAGCACCGATCCCACCACGATCAACGGCGCCTCCGGTCCGAGGACGAAACCGCAGACCAGGGAACCGAACGCCGCCAGCAGCAAAGAAGGGGTGTCGGCTACCCGGGTATCGAAATGGAACCCAGTCAGCGGCCCAGGGCCGGTCGCTCCCGGCATGCGCCGAGCCAGCAGCACAATGCCAGCGCCAACGACCAGCAGCATCGCGACCCACCACCAGGGCAGCCCGGCCAGCCCGAGCGCACGTGGCAGGCGCTCGAACAGCCACTCTTGACCGAGGGCCACCACATCGAGGAAGGCCGCGGCCGCCAATGACGCCACCACGCCCAACAGCACCGCCAGCGCCAGGAGTCGACCCATGTCGGAAACCTACTGGTGCGATCGGGGCAAACTCATACGATCGAACAAGATGACTGCTTTAGGTTCGTGCTCCGGTCGAAGATCGATCGGTCGGGGCCGGCCGACCACGGCGGGACGGCGAAATCGGCGAGTTCATCGACGGACTGCTCATGGCGTGATTTCACGCCATTTGATTCGGCTCTGTCGTCGGATTCGAAATCCCGAGTCGGCGTTGGCGGTTCGGGTAAGGCGGCGGCAGCCTCCTCCGACTCGGCGGCAGCCGCCTCCGGCTCGGAGGCTTCCGGTGTGCTTAATTGCGCCGCAATAGAAGTCGTAGGTGAGGTGGCCTGAGTGCTCAGGTCGGTCAAGGCGGCGCGCACTCCCAGCCTCACCGCTGAAGCGAGGTCCGCGCCAAAAGTTGGTTCGATTTTCGGAAACAGGCCGGCGGTGGTCGGTTGGCCATAGGGTGCCGTTCGGTCGTAACCCGTTTCGATGAGCACACGCATCGCCGGCTGGAGTAGGTCGGCGATCGGAGTCGTGACCGCGCCCAGGTCGTTCTTGGCGCCGAAATCGACCAGCAACTGCAGCAGTGGGAGATTGTTGGCGGGGATGGTGATGTAGGTGGTATCGCCGTAGGTCTGGCGGTTCGCCGGATCGTTCATCAGTCTCTGGAGCTGTTCTGGCGTGTACCCGCCCGGCAGCTCGGTGGGAACCAGCGGGATTCGACCTGTCGGCAGGTACGGATTCGGATAGCTCAGGTGCACCATCGGCAGCCCCGCCAACGCGTTGAGGTCGGCCAGGAGGTTCACGGGGTACTGCGGAAAGTCCACGATGGGGTCGTACTGGAACGCGATATCGGTTGTCGCATAACCGGTGTCGGTGGGTGTCGGCGGTGGGTTGAAGGTCACGTTACTCTCCGGTTCGATCGTGTCAGTTTGCTCCGATCGCATGAGGGGGGCCATTCCGGTGCGGGGTAGAGCGGTTCTCACCGCGGTACAGTGACGCGATCCGCTGGTCGACGGCGGTGTGCGTGGGGAGGGGACGACAGATGGTTTCTCAAACCCTGGTCCCCGTCATCACCCCGGAGGGACTGATCCCACCGGTAATGGGGGAACTGACATTCGACCCGTCGATGGCCGAAGGTGTCGTCAATATCACCACCGCCCTGCGCGACCAGCTCGCGGCCAACCCCGCGGATCCATCGGCCAAGCGGGCGATGTGCATTTCGCCCTCGACCGCCCACCCGCCTGAGGTATTTTCGATTTCATGCAAATTGCCCTCGGGGTCGTCGTTGCAGGCAGTCGGAGCCCGAACCAGTGACCGGGCCGTTGCCGGGCACCCTCCTGCGCCACGAACCGGTGGACACCGGTCTCGCCGGCGCGCGGGCGTGGAAGGTCCACTACGTGTCGCGCGACGTCAACAACGTCGAACACGAGGCCAGCGGGTTGGTCATCGCTCCTGCTGGTGACGGCGTAAGCCGGCCGATCCTGACCTGGTGTCATGGCACCACCGGTCTGGGCGACGCCGCATGCCCGTCGGCCCAGCCCGATCCCGCCCGGGAACTCACTGTCTATTTCACTCCCGAAGCCACCCAGCAGATCGACTACGGCGTGCCGGGCGTGCAGGGCTTCATCGACGCCGGCTGGGTGGTGTGCGCCACCGACTACCAGGGTCTGGGCACAGAGGGTATGCATCAGTACACCGTCAACATCACCAACGCTCGCGATGCGGTCAATATCGCCCATGCGGCAGGGCAATTGGGCGTCGGCGCTGGAACCCAGGTGGGGTGCGCCGGATGGTCCCAGGGAGGCGGCGCCGCGGCGGCGGTCGCCGAACTCGACGACGACGACTATCGCGACCTGCGACTCGTCGGCACGGTGCCGATGTCGTTGGGAGTGGCCAAGATCGCGCTGCAGAACCCATCCGGCATCTCGGCCGCGTTGACCGACCCCTCGGTACCGCCGGACTCGCATCTGGTCATGGTGCTGGCTGGCATTCAGGCCGCGAACCCGTCGACGTTGCAGCTCTCCGATGTCTTCACGCCCCTGGGCATCGAGATCATCGAGAAGGCGTGGAACACCCAACCGGTGCACCACCTCAACGACACCGTGGCTCGACTCTTCCGGCTCAAAGGTGCGGTGCTGAACCCCAATCCGACGAACTTCACGGCGTGGGAAGCCGCGATCGCAGCCGGGTCGGCGGGCGGCCGCAAACCGATCGCGCCGGTGCTGGTGTGCATCGACTCGTTCGACGGAGGGACGATGCTGCCGGTCGGATGGCAGACCGCGTACGTCGACATCGTCAAATCCTTCGGCGGCACTGTCGAAGTGCGCGACTACCCGAACGACGACCACTTCTCGTTACCCCAGAGTTGCGTCGCCGACGCCCGAGCATGGCTGACCGACAAGCTGGACTGACCGACACGATACGGTTTCGCCGTGGAACTGACCCGGCCCATCGACCCGCAACGGCCACTGCTGGTCTGTGCCCTGCACGCTGAGGCGGCTCACCTGCACGCCGGTGACCTTCCCGTCCTGATCACCGGAGTCGGCAAAGTCCAAGCGGCACTGACGGTTACGCGCGCCCTGAGTGCGGCGCGTCCGACTTTGATCGTCAACCTAGGCACGGCCGGCGCCTTACGCGACGGACTTGCCGGCACGCACGTCATCCACCGCGTGATCCAGCACGACCTGAACTCTGCGGAGATCCTCGCCCTGACGGGCCAGGCAGTCGGTATGCCCATCGACCTGTCCGGCCACGCCGTCGGCTACGGCGGGGAACCGGTGGTGTTGGCCACCGGAGACCGTTTCATCGACGACGCCGCAGCCCGCGCCCAATTGGCTGAACACGCCCACCTCGTCGACATGGAGGGCTATGCCGTGGCCGCCGCCGCCACCGCGATGAACGTGCCCGTCATCTGCGTCAAAGAGGTCTCCGACAGCGCGGGGGAAGAAGCAGCGATGACTTGGAGCGCCGCTCTCGCGGCGTGCGCGGAACGACTCGGGACGTGGGTCGACAACCATCTCCGGTGAGACCGCATCGACGACGCCGATGTCGACTTCCGCGCGTCAGGAAGACGCGGTGACGTGTTGGTTGGGCAGTGTCCCTCGGACGTTTGTGGCGCATCGGCACGGGGGAACTCTCTTTCGGCGATGCTCAACCACACGTCGTCGCGGGCTCTCGTCAGCCACGGCCGCGAATCCTGACTCGATGTTGTTGCAGGCGGCCGCTGCCGCGGCGGCCTGCACGTGAGATGCTGGGGAAGTGAAGGGATGGCCCGGGGGGCCAGCAGTCAAGTGAGTTCCAATGGCTCGGCGGATGCCAGAGCGCGGTTCCTATCGAGCGTCGACGGCGCCGTCGATTGTGATGACGGTGCGGTTCGCCTGTGCGCCGCCTGCGTGCTGGCCCTGCCCGTGCGACGGGCCGGGATCATGATCACCGGGTCTGGCTTCGGGCTCGAAATGCTTTCGGCCAGCGATCCTGTCGCTGAGCGAGTCGAGTGGACTCAAATCACCTTGAGCGAGGGGCCCGCGGTCGACGCCATCTCCACAGGCTTACCTGTCTGCGTGCCCGATCTGGCCAAGGCAGATGGACGTTGGCCGGTGTTCCTATCCGAGATCGCCGGCCGCGGCATCGGCGGGATGTATGCGCTACCGCTCCACATCGGCGCCATCAAAGTCGGCGCCCTGGACCTCTACTCAGACCTCGACGCGCCGCTTGGACCGGCGGGATTCGCCGATGCGATCGCGATTTCCGAACTCATCACCGCTGTTCTGCTCAACGTCGACAAGTCCGGGCAGATCCCTGGTTCCCTGGGCTCCTGGTGGAATCAGCCGTTGAGGTCCCGCGAGGTTCACCAGGCCACCGGAATGGTCATGGCGCAACTGGGCATCGACGCCCGGTCGGCATACGTTCGTCTACAGGGGTTCGCCTTCGGGAACGGCCGACTGGTCAGGGACGTGGCGAGCGACGTCATCAACCGTCGATTGAGATTCAGCGCGGGCTCGGGGGACGGATTTTCACCTGAGTCATCCGGCGATCCGAACATGGAGGACAACGATGGATAACTACGAACGGCTCGCTCAGGCTTTCGTCGGATTGGTGGACACCCTTGTCGACGATTACGACGTGATCGAGCTGGCCCAGCAACTCATCGACAGTTCCATGGTGCTGCTGCCCATCTCCGCGGCCGGGATCTTGATCGGCGATGTTCACGGCGATCTTCACGTCCTGGCATCAAGCAGCGAGGAGACGCGGTTACTCGAGTTGCTGCAGCTGGAGGCGGGCCAGGGGCCTTGTCTTCTTGCCTACCGAACAGCGGAACAGGTCATCGTGGACGACCTTGACAGCGATCAGCAACGCTGGCCGGCATTCGCGAAAAGGGCTGCGGAATACCATTATCGATCAGTCTGCGCCCTGCCATTGCGGTTGCGCGAAGAGCGGGTTGGTGCCCTGAATCTGTTCCGTGACGAGCCCGGCGGTTTGGCTGCGGTCGATGTCGCTGTTGGGCAGGCACTGGCCGACGTCGCAACGATCGGGATCTTGCTTCAGCGAGTCCTGACTCGCGCGGAATTGATCAGCCAGCAACTGCAAATGGCCCTCAACACGCGGGTGGTCGTCGAACAAGCCAAAGGTGTACTCGCCGAGCGTGGCAATATCGACATGGATCAAGCGTTCGCACTGCTGCGGTCCTATGCCCGCAGGTCACGCCAACGACTCGCCGACGTCGCCCACGACGTGGTGGAGCAAGGCGACACCACCGCGATCCTCAGCGCTAAATGACTTCGAGGTTGCCATTTCGGCTCTTTAGGCATAACCTCAGTCAGATAACGCCTCCCTAGACCCCGGCGGTTCAACGTACGCGGTTGATATAAGGCAACTCCTGAATTAGCACTCTTCTCGAATAGCGCTGTCTTCCAATGGTTTTGCTGCGGCAGTCGCAGTCACACGCGCATGCCGCCAACGGCGCTCATGCGAGGAAGCTGGGGTCGAATTCATGATCGGAAATCAAGCCAAGTCTGCGGAGTGGTTGGGCACGGAGATTGTTCGGCTGAGCAAAAGGTTAGGCCGTGGGCCGAGGGCGTCTGAATTGGCAGACGAGCTCGGGATCGATCGCGAGGAGATCCTCCATGTCCTGCTTGCCGGCAGGTCCTACCGGATGGCATTGACCGGTACGGGCCAGGCCGGGAGTGACGTAGCGTCGTCGGCGATTGCAGCGATCGGCGTGATCGACGAGGACCTGGTCGGAATCGAGAACCGGGAGGTGTTGCGCGCGTCGCTTGCGGCGCTGCCCGAACGTGAGCGTGTTGTCGTCGTGTTGCGCTTGTTCAAGTCGCAGAGCCAGAGTCAGATTGCGGATCGAATCGGTGTCTCGCCGGCCCAGGTCTCCTGTCTGTTGGCCAAAGCGCTTGAAACCCTTAGGCAGAGTGCGATCAGCTCGGCTTTACCCGTCGCCGTGTGAGCTTGCCCCACGCCCACGTCAGCGGAACATCCCGTCCGGTGACGACGTACTCCACCGTGCTCGGGTAGTGCAGAATCTCGCGCACCTCGGCTAACCCGCCGGGCTTGCCCACCATCAGCACCTGATCATCGACCGCCAAAGGGGTGTCCTCGGCGGGCATGAAGTGCGGCTTCCCATCGCGGATGAGCACCAGGGCGGCAAGCGGCAGCGTCACCTCGCGGTCGTCGGGCTGTCGCATCAGATCGACCAGCCTCAGAGGCTGGCCCCGCCGCAACCAGGCGACGACAGCCGGTGCATCCTTGGCGGACAGTGTGACGACGTATCGCTCCGGGGTGCGCCGGCCGCAGCGTTCCAGCAGATGGTCGCGTACCTGCGCGGCCCACCGCTCGTCACGGGTCATGGCGTGCTGGACGAAGGTCCAGAACACCGGGGTGATAATCCGGGCCAGCACCTCTCGGGCGACCAGTTCGGTATCGATGTGCACCGCGTCGATCCGCAGCGATGCCAGCAGGGATCGCTTGGCGTTCGATTGCTGGCGAACAACGAGATAGGCATCGGGGTTCGTGCTGCGGACATATTCGGCCATCGCGAGATTCACCGTGTCATTGCCGGTGCCCGCGACGAATCCCACCCGGCCCGAGACGTCCGGTTCGTCCGCGGTCGGGTCGACGAGCCCGACGCGGACGCCGATACTGCTGAGATCACTGACTACGGCCTCGATGAACTCGCCCTCGGCGCAGATCACCCACCGTCGCTGCGCCAGGTCCGTCCGGACCGGCATCAGTTCTTCCTGGTCGTTGTCCATCAGCCAGCGCAGCAGTTGAAAGCCGATCGGCCGGCGGATGGACTGGGCCAGGTAGTCGCCGAACCGGTCGTCGGCGGTGATCGCCGATGCTGGGGCGAAGTGCTCCATCCGGTTCGCGGTTCGTTTGTGGACGCAACGGCCCAGCACGGGCAGGTCCGGTCGCAGCAGCGCCGCCGCCATGACCACCGCCAAATTGACGTCGTCGTCTCCGGTCAATGCCAGCACACCCTCGCAATGCGGATGCCCCAGGCCGGCCATGCCCAAGAACGCCGGTGTGGCGGCATCGCCCTTGATCGCCGGGACGTCGAAGCTGAGTTGGCCCGACGCCACGGCCCGGATGCGATCGTCGCGATTGTCGATGGCGACGAACCTGCGGTAGTGCTCGTCGAGTTCGGTGCCGACGATCCGGCCGGCGTCCCCGTAACCGGCGACGATCACGAATGGTTCGACCAGACGGCGGACCTGACGCCGGAACTGCTGAGCATTAACGGCATCCTGGAACGCCTCGCTCTGGATGAGCGCGAATAACACACCGATGGCGTAGGCCCAGCCGATGACGAGCATGAAAATCGACAGCGTCATCCAGATCCGCTGCGGGTAGCTGAACGGATAGGGCGCCTCGGTGAAACCGACCGTCGTCAAGGTGATCGTCATCTGGTAGAAGGCGTCGAAGATGTTCATGCGATGCGGATTTCCCTGCGGGTCGACGCCCGGCATGAGCATCATTCCGGCGGTGCAGAAGCTGAACATGGTGACGACGACGATGAGCGGCATCCGCATCCGCCGCATGATCAGGAAGATCACTTCGGTCGTCGGCACCGACTCCGGAATGTGGACGGGCCGGGCGCGCCCGGCGACCCGCCGTCGGGTCCAGAGATGGACCAGGTTCAGCGGTTTGGTCATCGGCGGGTGAGAGCTAGCGGCGGCGGAAGGTCGCGGTCTCGACCACAAGAAGGGTGACCGACACCAGGTTGGCCAACAGCGCCCCGCCCGAGAGGGAAACCACGCTCGCCGTGGCGTGCGCGTCCAGCCCATCGGCGGAAACCTGGGTGGCCCACACCCACATCAGCGCCGCCGCGGCCAGCTGGAGCAACGCGACCAGACTGGTCGCCAGGTGCACCGCGCCGAGCTGGGTGCTGTCACCGAACTTCAGAATCGTCGTGATCAGCGCGACGATGAGCGCAAGGAACAGTTCGTAGGAGTTGTGGACTTCCGGGTCGCTGATGTCGCCGAGGAAAAAACCGAAGTTCAACGTTGCTGCCAGCAGCACGAAGAATCCGAAAACCACCTTCTCGAGATTCACATCGGCAGACTAGTCGAGTCGGTTCCCGAGCCCCGGATGTTTGCCAAAGCTCAGTGCTCGTGGTCGTTTCCCGCGGAATGGTCGGCCTGGCCCGGCGGTGCCGGAATCGTCAGAGTGGTGGCTGTGGTGGGGGCTGGTGCCGGCGCTGTGGGTGAGAAGCTGACGCCGTTCGGCGCGGTGCCCACCGGAATTGTCGCCACCACCGTCAGCCCCGCCAGGTCGACCACCGACACGGTGTTGTCGAAGCTGTTGGTCACCCACGCCCAGCTCCCGGATTCGTCGATGACGACACCATGCGGGCCTGAACCGGTGGCGACGGTGGCACGGGTTGTCATGGCCGCGCTGTCGATCACCGACAGGGTGTTACCCGGAGCTTCCCGGCTGCCCTGATCGGCGGAGAGCACCGTCGTCTCGTCGGGACTGAGGTAGAGCTGTACCGGTGTGCTGGGCACCGAGGTGCTGGCGACCACCTTCCGTTGTGCCAGATCGACTTTCACCACACTGGGTGGATCGCTGATGCCCGTGTAGGCGAACTGCCCGTCGGCGGTCACGGCGACCTGAACCGGCGACGTGCCGACCGGCACCGCGCCGATCGGTTGATCGGTGGACGAGTCGATCAGATCCAGGGCGTTCTCCATCATGTTGGCGATCACGATCAGTGACCCGCCAGCGGCCGGTCGCTGCCCGTGCGGCATCCCGCCCACGGTGATCCGCCCCGCGGGAACCAGATCTCGCCCCTGGTACACCGAGACCGTGCCGTCGTCGGCGTTGGTCACGTACACCTTGCCGTTGGGTGCCTCGATGACATGGGCTGGGTGCGCACCGGTGGGCGCGGTCGCGGTGATCCGGTAGGTGGCTGGGTCGATGGCGATGACGAGGCCGGCGCTGCTTGTTGCGTACACGACTGAGCCGTCGCGGCTCACTTGGACGTTGTGCGGGGCCGTAATCCCCGCCACGGTCATCGCCACCGTGTCGCTGGAAGCGTTGATCACCGACAGGCTGTTCGCGCCCTCGTCGGCCACCCACACCGAACCCGTGCGGGGCGCCAGCGGCTTGTCGCCGGTTCTGGCGCAGCCGCCAGCGGCCCCCAGCAGCACAGCAAGCGCCGCCACGGCCACCAGCCGGCGTCTGTGTGCCACGGTCGTCCTCCCCGGAGCGGGCATTCTTTATGGATCTTCACCCAACGCCCATAACAGTCCTACCCAAAAACGGGGAGGCTGAGCAGTGGAGGTCGTCAGTGAGCGTTTACTTGGGTGGCATCCGGATGCCGCCGTCGACGCGGACGATCTCGGCGTTCATGTAGGAGTTGGTGATCAACTCGATGACCATCGATGCCAGTTCCTCCGGCTTGCCCAGGCGGTGCGGGAAGAGCACCGACTGGCCCAGCTTGGCCTTGAACGCCTCCGAGGCTTCGCCCTCGCCGTAGATCGGGGTGTCGATCAGGCCCGGTGCGACGGTGTTGACCCGGACTCCGACGGCGGCGAGGTCGCGTGCCACCGGCAGGGTGAGGCCGACGACACCGCCCTTTGACGACGAGTACGCCGCCTGGCCGATCTGGCCGTCGAAGGCAGCGACGCTGGTCATGTTCACGATCGCGCCGCGCTCACCGGTGGAGGTGGGCTCGAGCCGGCTCATCGCGGTGGCGGCCAGCCGGATGCAGTCGAAGGTGCCGACCAAGTTGATCGCGATGACCTTCTTGTAGGCGTCCAGGTTGTGCGCCGAGGCGAATTCGCCGTCCTTGCCGATGGTGCGCTGCGCCCAGCCGATGCCGGCTGAATTCACCAGGGCGCGAAGCGGACCCAGGTCCATCGCGGTGTTAACGGCGTCCTCGATCTGCTCGGTCTTGGTGACGTCGACGGTGACGAACGCCCCGCCGATCTCGTGCGCGAGTTCCTGGCCGCGATCTGCCTGCAGGTCCGCGATGACCACCCGGGCGCCGAGGTCGGCAAGCTTGCGGGCGGTGGCCGCACCGATACCGGACGCGCCACCAGTGACGATTGCACTAGCTCCGTTGAGTTCCATGGCAAGCAGCTTACGGAGGGCCGGTCGCCGCCCGTGCCGACGGCCCAGCCTAATAACCTCTACCACCGTGGGTTCCTTCCAAGTCGCCGAGGCCGGTATCGCCGAGTTGCGGGCCGCGCTGGAGTCGGGCCGGGCCACCAGCGTGGACCTCGTCGAGGCGTATCTGCGCCGCATCGAGGCTTATGACCGCAGCGGCCCGACCCTGAATTCGGTGGTAGTGCTCAATGACCAGGCGCTGGCCGAAGCGGCGGCCGCTGACCGGCGCCGCTCGGCCGGAGAACTGCTGGGCCCACTAGACGGCATTCCCTACACCGCCAAGGACAGCTACCTGGCCAAAGGTCTCACCGTGGCAGCCGGCTCCCACGCGTTCGCGACCCTGATCGCGCAGAAAGACGCGTTCGCGATCGAGCGACTGCGCGCCGGTGGAGCGATCCTGCTCGGGCTGACGAACATGCCGGCGATGGCCAACGGCGGAATGCAGCGCGGCCTGTACGGCCGCGCTGAAAGCCCCTACAACGCAGCTTTTCTCACCTCAGCGTTCGGCTCGGGGTCGTCGAACGGGTCGGGGACGGCCACCGCCGCCGGCTTCGCGGCGTTCGGGCTTGCCGAGGAGACCTGGTCCAGCGGCCGGGCGCCGGCCACCAACAACGCGCTGTGCGCCTACACCCCGTCGCGTGGGGTGATCTCGGTGCGCGGCAACTGGCCGCTGGTGCCGACCATGGATGTGGTTGTCCCGCATACCCGCACGATGGCCGATATGGCCGAGGTGCTCGACGTCGTCGTCGCCGACGACCCGGATCCGCGCGGGGATCTGTGGCGGATACAGCCGTGGATCAGGATTCCCGCGGCCTCGTCGGTGCGCCCGCCGTCCTATCGTGCGCTGCTGCCGCCCGACGCAGCCGCTGCTCGTAAGACGCTGGCAGGTAAGCGCTTCGGCGTCCCGCGCATGTACGTCAACGCCGATCCGGAGGCCGGGGTGGGCGAGGGTCTGGGCATCGGCGGGTCCACCGGGCAGCGCGTCGAGACCCGGCAGTCCGTCATCGATCTGTTCCAGGCGGCGGGGGCCGATCTGATTGCGGCCGGCGCCGACATCGTCCTGGTGGACTTCCCGGTGGTGTCCAACTACGAGCACGACCGGGCGGGTACCCCGTCGATCAAAACCCGGGGGCTGGTGAGCCCGGAGTATCTGCAGCGCGAGATCCTCGATCTGTCGGCATGGGCGTGGGACGACTTCCTGCGCTTCAACGGCGACCCCGCGATACCGAGCCTCGCCCACGTCGACGGCAGCCAGATCTGGGTGGTTCCGCCCGGCGCCCTGCCGGACCGCACACAGGGCTTCGACGACGACATCAACAGCTACCCGGCATTCATCCGCGAACACCCCATCGAATCGTTCCTGGACATCCCGCACATCGAAGAGGGGCTGCGCGGCCTGGAACAGACCCGCAAGACCGACCTCTCGACGTGGATGCACCGGCGCGGCCTGGACGCGGTGATCTTCCCGGCCGTCGCCGACGTGGGCCCCGCGGACATGGACGTCAATCCGGCCTCCGCCGACCTCGGCTGGCGAAACGGGGTGTGGGTGGCCAACGGCAACCTGGTGCCGCGGCATCTGGGCATCCCCACGGTGACCGTGCCGATGGGCACCATGGCCGACACCGGGATGCCCGTCGGGCTGACCTTCGCCGGCCACTGTCATGACGACACCCGGCTGCTCTCTTTTGCGGCGGCGTTCGAGGCCACCGGCTCCCGCCGCACCCCGCCGCCGCGGACCCCGCCCCTATGATCGCCGACATGGACATCCGGATGCCGGCCGAATGGGCGCCCCAGGAACGTATTTGGATGGCCTTTCCCAGCGCCGGTTACTCGCTGGGAGATACCGAGCAGGCACGGCACGAAGCGCGGTCCACCTGGGCCGCGGTGGCGCACGCCGTCGCCGAGTTCGAGCCCGTCACCATGGTGGTCGATCCGGGCGAGCGGACCGCCGCCGCCCGGTATCTCTCGGCGAGCATCGACGTCATCGAGGCGCCGCTCAACGACGCCTGGATGCGCGATATCGGGCCGACGTTCGTGCATGCGTCCGACGGTTCGGTGGCCGCGGTGGACTGGGTGTTCAACGGCTGGGGCGCGCAGGACTGGGCGCAGTGGGACCGCGACGCCACGATCGGTCGACTGGTGGTCGAGGTGGCCGGCGTGCCGGTGATCGCCTCGGACTTGGTCAACGAGGGTGGCGGCATCCACGTCGACGGCGAGGGCACCGTGCTGCTCACCGAGACTGTCCAACTGGACCCCGGCCGCAACCCCGGGCGCAGCCGCCAGGACGTCGAAGCCGAGCTGGCCCGCACAATCGGGTCGACGCACGCCGTGTGGCTGCCCTGCGGCCTGACAAGGGATTCCGAACGCTTCGGCACCCGCGGTCACATCGACATCGTCGCCACCATCACCGCGCCGGGCCGGGTGCTGCTGCACACCCAGCGCGATGCCTCGCACCCGGACTACCAGGTGAGCCGCACCCTGCGCGCGGCACTGGAGACCAGTCACGACGCCGCGGGGCGGTCCTGGGAGATCGTCGAAATGCCCGCTCCGGCAACGCTGACCGACGACGAGGGCTACGTCGACTACAGCTACATCAACCATCTCGTGGTCAACGGCGGCGTCATCGCCTGCTCCTTCGGCGACGCGCACGACCGCGACGCCGTGGCGATCCTGGCCGAGCAGTACCCCGGCCGCAAAGTGGTCAGCGTGGATGCGCGGCCGCTGTTCGCGCGAGGCGGGGGAGTGCACTGCATCACCCAGCAGCAGCCGGTGCCGCTACGCGGCTAAAACAGAGCGCCCGAGCGGGCCTAGGATTCGACCAGTCACAGGGTGAGGGGGCCGATTCGCATGAGCTGGCAGCTTCTGCAGCCCTTCCTGGTCGCCTTGGCGATCGGGTTGCTGCTGGGTTTCGAGCGCGAACGCAGCCACAATCGCACCCTGCCGGCCGGTTCCCGCTCATTCGCGCTGATATCGCTGTTGGGCGCGGTGGCTGCCACCTTCAGCCCGTGGGCGGTGATCGCCGGACTGGTCGGGATCGCCGCGCTGATGGCCCTGGCCTACTTCCGCACCAACGACGACGACGCCGGGACGACCACGGAGATCGCCGCCCTCGTCACCTATCTGCTTGGTGCGCTGGCTTATTCGCAGCCGGGAGTGGCCGTCGCGCTTGCCGTGGTGGTCGCGGGGCTCTTGCTGTCCAAAAACCGTATTCACCGGTTCGCCCGCGACATCGTCACCGAAGTCGAAATGGAAGACGCCATCAAGTTTTTCGTGGTGGCCTTTGTGGTGCTACCACTGCTCCCCGATAGGGGCATGGGTCCCTACGGTGTGCTCAATCCGGCCAAGGTGTGGCTGCTGGTGGTGCTGCTGACCGGCATCGGATGGGTGGGCTACGTCGGTGTTCGCGCGCTGGGCGCCCAGCGCGGACTGCTGCTCACCGGACTGGCCGGCGGGTTCGTCTCGGCCAGTGCCACCACCGCCTCGATGGGCCGGCTCAGCCGCACCGCGGGCCTGCGGGCACCGCTCGCCAGTGCGCTGGCCGCAAGCCTGGCGACGTTCGCGCAGTTGATCCTTGTCATCGCCTACGTCGACCCGCAGGTGCTGCGCCGGCTCTGGCCGCCGGTGCTGGCCGGCGCTCTGGTGCTCACGGCGGTCGCGATGTACGTCTACCGGGGCGCCGGCCGCGAGGTTCACGACCGCGCCGCCCACGTGCCGGCCGAGCGGCCGTTCGCCCTACGGCCGGCACTGATCCTGGCCGCTGTCCTGGTGTCCGCCCTGATGCTCGGACGATGGGGAGCGGACGTGTTCGGTCCCCGGGGCGCTGTGCTGGCCGCGTTCGGGGCCGGTCTCGCCGACGCGCACGCCGGTTCGGTCGCTGCGGCCACGCTTTCGGCGAAGGGAGACATCACCGTGGGTGTGGCGCTGGCCGCGATCTCGGCCGCGTTGGCGTCGAACACGATCGTCAAGATCGTGCTGGCCTTCACCTCCGGTGGCCGCCGGTTCGGGCTCCTGTTCGCCGCCGCGATTGCCGGACCCGCCGTGGTGTTCGCCGCAGCCATGACGCTCGTCGCGACACTGGGTTGATCCGCGTTCCCACCCTAGCCGTCGAAATGCAAGAATCGGTCATGGCGGACAGTCCGAGAACCCACGTCGAAGCCCTGATCGTCGGCGCCGGGTTCTCCGGTATCGGCACCGCTATCAAGCTCGACCGAGCCGGCCTGGGCGACTATCTGATCGTTGAGGCGGGAAGCGGCGCCGGAGGCACCTGGTACTGGAACACCTATCCCGGCATCGCCGTGGACATCCCGTCGTTCTCCTACCAGTTCTCCTTCGAACAGAGCTCCAACTGGTCGCGCACCTACGCCCCGGGCCGGGAACTGCGCGCCTACGCCGAACACTGTGTGGCCAAGTACGGCCTGGCGCAGCGGATCCGGTTCAACACCACGGTGCGCGAGGCCCGCTTCGATGACAACGACAACCTCTGGCGGGTGGACACCGACGGCGGGGAAATCACCGCCCGCTATCTGATCAACGCCAGCGGAGTTCTGACGGTCCCGAACTTCCCGGACATCGACGGCGTCGACTCGTTCGGCGGAATCACCATGCACACCGCCCGCTGGGACCACGGCCAGGACCTCAGCGGAAAGCGGGTCGGGATCATCGGCACCGGCGCCTCCGCGGTCCAGGTGATCCCGGAGATCGCCGGGAGGGTGGAGCGCCTCAGCGTCTTTCAGCGCACCCCGATCTGGTGTTTCCCCAAATTCGATGTGCCGCTGGCCAAGTCGGTTCGCCTGGCCATGCGGATTCCCGGCGGCCGTGCCGTCCAGCGGCTACTCAGCCAGGCTTTCGTCGAGGTCACCTTCCCGCTGGCCGCCAACTACTTCACCCTCAACCCGTTCGCCGGCCGGATGCCCGCGATCGGGAGAGCTTTCCTGCGCAAGCAGGTTCACGACCCGCAGGTGCGCGACAAACTCACCCCGCGCTACGCGGTCGGATGCAAGCGGCCCAGCTTCCACAACAGCTACCTGTCCACGTTCAACCGCCCCAACGTCGAACTGGTTACCGACCCGATCCAGAAGATCACCGGCTCCGGCGTCGCCACCGGCCAAGTCAACGGGGCCGGCCGCCTGCACGACATCGACGTCCTGATCCTGGCGACCGGGTTCAAAGTCATGGACGCCGACAGCAGTCCGACCTTTCCGGTGATCCGCCCGGACGGAATCACGTTGCGGCAGTTCTGGGAAGACAATCGCCTGCAGGCCTACGAAGGCGTGAGCATTCCCGGCTTCCCGAACCTGTTCACCGTCTTCGGGCCGTACGGGTATGTCGGTTCGTCGTACTTCGCACTGATCGAGGCCCAGACCCATCACATCGTGCGGTGCCTCACGGCGGCGCGGCGTCAGGCGGCCACCCGGATCGAGGTCCGCCGAGAGGCCAACGACCGGTTCTTCGCCGACATGCTGCGCAAGCGGCGCCGGCAGATCTTCTGGCAGGACACCTGCCACCTCGCCAACTCCTACTACTTCGACAAGAACGGTGACGTTCCGCTGCGCCCGTCGAGCACCGTCGAGGCCTACTGGCACAGCCGGCGCTTTCCGCTGGGGGACTACCAGTTCAGCGCCCGGTAGTCACAATTCGGATTCTCGCCGTGTTGGCGGCGACACGTAGTCAAGGTCCTGATCGTTGCCCGACGGCAGGTGGTCGGGCGGCTCGATGCGCAGCCTGTGCGCCACCGGGACATCGGTGGAGGAGTGCACGATGATCGACAGCGCGATCGTCACGGCGATCAGGTCGAAGAGTTTCTCACCGTTGGGAATACCCGCCTGCAGAACCAGCAGACCGTAGACCACCGACGCGAATCCCTTGGGGCCGAACCAGGCCGCGGTGAGTTTCTCCGCGCGCGGCATCCCTGTTTTCACCAGTGACAGCAGCATGGACGCCGGCCGCACCACCACGATGGCCAGCACCGCCAGCAGCCAGCCCTGCCAACCCAGGTGCGACAGCCGGTCCGGGGTGATGAGGGCACCGAACAGCAGCAGGGCGGCGAACTTGGTCAGCTCGGAGAACAGGTCGCCGAGTGGCTCGAAGGACTCGGCGGCCACATGGTCGAGGGTGGCCAGTGCCGAACCCGCCGCGAAGGCCGCCAGGTACGGATTGGCATGTGTGAGATGGCTGATCGCGTACACCACGATCGCGATCGCCACCGGGCCCAGCGGCTGCAGTCGAGGTTCGGCGGTGAGGATTTTGCTGCGCCAGGCCAGTGCCACCAGCGCAGCCACACCCACTCCGATCGCCAGCCCGAGCACCAGTTCGAGCAGCACCAGGCCCACGTGCGACTCCTCGTGCTGGGTCAGGGCCAGGAAGATCAGCACGAACGGCAGCGCCAGACCGTCGTTGAGGCCGGACTCGACATTGAGCAGCCTGCGCAACCGAAGCGGAATATCGGTACGGCTCACCAGCGCCGAGGCGAACACCGGGTCGGTGGGGGACAGGATCGCGCCGAGCAGGAACGCCGTCGGCCAGTCCAGACCCGCCAGGTAGTGCGCCGGCACGGCGATGCCGATCATCGCCAGCGGCATGCCGAGCCCGAGTGCCCGCCCCGACAGCCGCCATCCCTCTCGCAGCGCCGGGACATTGGCCCGCTGACCGTCGGTGAACAACACCGTGAACAAAGCGATGTCGGCCAACACCGCGACGATGTTGTCCTCGGCGCTCACGTTGACCACACCGAAGCCACCCGGGCCGAGCAGCGCCCCGGCCACCAGGAAAAGCAGTGCGGTGGACAGCACCGTGCGCGCTGCCACCCCGGACAGCGACACACTGATCAGTAGCACCACACCGAATGCCAAGACGAGCGCCACGGGCGCAATCGTGCCCGCTCGTCGGCCGCTGCCGACGCGGTTCGCGGTAAACATTGCGTTTCTGGGAGAATCAGAGATCGTGCGAGTGTTCTTCCTGGGCATCATCGGAGCCACCGTCGGAGCCGCCGCCCTAGCCATGTCGGCGACGGCGTCGGCGGATGTGCAGATGCTTTCGCCGTGGGATGTGGCGAATCCGGCGGTGGGGAATCTGAACCCCAGGTTGCTCGGCGCGGTGCAGCAGGCCGCCACCGCGGCGGCGGCCGACGGCGTTACCATTACCATCACCTCGGGGTGGCGATCGCCGGAATTTCAGCAGCAACTGCTCGACGACGCCGTTGCGACCTACGGCAGCATGGCTGCCGCGCGCCAGTACGTCCAGACCCCGGAACGCTCCCAGCACGTCCTCGGGCACGCCGTCGACATGGGCGGTATTGCGGCCGACCAGTGGCTGATCGCCAACGGCGCCCGGTTCGGGCTGTGCCAGATCTACGCCAACGAACTGTGGCATTTCGAGTTGGCCACCGACGCGGCCGGGAACTGTCCGCCGCTGCGGGCAAGTGCCGCCGGATGAGCCCGTGAGCCGCGCACCGGAGTTCGTCGACTTCCACTTCGACGTCATGTGCCCCTACGCCTACCAGACATCGCGTTGGATCCGTGAGGTCCGCGATCGCACTGGCCTGCAGGTCAATTGGCGGTTCTTCAGCCTTGAGGAGATCAATCGCCAGGAGGGCAAGAAGCACCCCTGGGAGCGGGAGTGGTCCTACGGCTGGTCGATGATGCGCATCGGCGCGCTGCTGCGGCGCCGGTCGATGGCCGACCTGGATGCCTGGTATGAGCGTGCGGCCCGGGCGTTACACGTCGAGGGCCACAAACCGCACGAGAAGTCCGTCGCACGACATCTGCTGGGCGAGTTGGGCTTCGACCCGGGTCTGGTCGATGAGGCGATCGGCGACCCGACCACGGGCGAGGAAGTGCTCGCCGACCACCGAAGGGTGGTGGACGCCGGCGGCTACGGGGTACCCACACTGTTCTTCCCCGACGGGCAGTGCCTGTTCGGCCCGGTACTCATCGACCCGCCGAGCGGGACCGCCGCCGTCCGGCTCTGGGACGCGGTGGTGGCGTGGACGGAGTTCCCGCACCTTTACGAGCTGCAGCGGCCCAAGACCGAGGCCGACGCCAGGGCGATCACCGAGACGTTCCGGCCCTATCTTCAGGCGCGGGATTGGGTGTCGATCAACCGCGGGGAAGTGATCGACTTCGACGGCTTCACGCAGTGAGGCGCCGCGCCACCTCGCCATAGCGCTCGGTCTTCTCCGGGCTCGTCAACGCGTTGTACAGCACTATGCGCGTGGCGATTCCGCCATACTTGGCCCGTAGCGCGTCGGCCAGGCCGTCCCACGTCGACTCGGTGGCGAAAACGGCGATGTGCTCGTCGGTGATCTGCGCGGCCATCCCCGCGAAGTCGCCGGCCTTCTGCTTCTCCCGGATTCGGGCGGTGGTTCCCTCGAAGCCGGCCTCGTCCCAGATGAACGCGTAGTTGGGTGTGCTGCCGTAGAAGCTCAGACTGGCGCGCACCAGTTCGCGTTCGGCGGCGCGCTCTTCGTCGGTATCGCCGACGATGGTGGTCACCGGAACAATGACGGCGATCTCGGAGGTGGGCCGTCCCGCCTTCGCGGCACCCTCGGTGAGGCGCGGCAACACGTGGCGGTGCAGATAGCCAGGTTCGCCGATGGGGTGGACGTGCACACCATCGGCCACCTCCCCGGCCATCCGCAGCATCCATGGATTGACCGCTGCGATATCGACTTTCGGGTCGGCGGCGTCGATCGGCCCGGGACTCCATTGCGGAGTAATGAAGTCGAGGTCGTAGAACTCGCCGTGGTGATCGAGGCTCCCGGTGCGGAACGCCGTGAAGCACGCTTTGACTGCGAGCACGTAGTCACGCAGCCGCGGACCCGGACGCTCGAAGTGCGACCCGTAGCGCCGCACCACATGAGTTCGCACCTGGGTGCCCAGTCCAAGCCGGAACCGGCCGCCAGTCGCTTCCTGCAGTTCCCAGGCCGTCGCGGCGGTGACGAACGGGCTGCGGGGGAAGGCCACCGCCACCCCGGTGGACAGCTCCAGGCCGGGGGCTGCCTGCGAAGCCACCGCAGCGTTGAGATACGCCGTGCGGCCCGTCTCGGTGAACAGGAGTCCAGCGAAGCCGGCGCCCTGGACGCGGCGCGCGACGTCTCCGGTCCGGTTCAGTGGTTGCGGCATGGCCATCGCGTCGACGTGCACGCTGGCCAAGTTACGCCTGAGCGAGCAGTTCGATTTCGCGACGCGAGACCGTTGGTTCTGGCAAACTTCCGCCCTACCCGAGCAGGAGACGCGTGTGACGACCCAAACCGGACGGCTGCCGCTGTTGAGCGGTAAGGACCGCATCATGATCACCCTCACGGTGATCGCTGCGGTACTGGCGGGGGCGCTGCACCACGCCCACGCCAACGAGGTGCTGGCCTTCGTCGTGGCGGCGATTGCCCTGGCCACGCTGGCGTCGTTGGTGGGCAGGTCCGTCGAGGCGCTCGGCGACCGGCTGGGTCCCAGTGCCACCGGAATCCTGCAGTCTGCCCTGGGAAATCTGCCCGAACTCTTCGTGATCCTCTTTGCTCTCAAAGCCGGGCTGTTCGGGGTGGTCAAAGCCACCCTCGTCGGTTCGATCCTGGCGAACGTACTGCTGGTCCTCGGCGCGGCGTTCGTGGTCGGCGGGCTCAAACATGGACGGCAGCGGTTCGCCGCCGAGGACGGTCGGACCCTGGGTCTCATGCTGACCCTCGCGGTGTTCATCCTGGCCGTGCCATCGCTGACCGCCGCCCTGCACACACCCGCTGAGTCCCATGAGCGAGCGGTATCCATCGTGGTCTCCGTGGTGATGCTCGCCCTGTTCCTGCTGTCCCTGCCCGCGACGCTCTCGCGTGGCAAGTCCGGCCACCCGCCACATGAGGGACATTCGATCGAGGGCTCGTCGCCCATTGCGGCCAGCCCCGATTCGGCCAAGGCCGCGAGCGCTGCTGCTAAGCACGGCGAGTGGCCGCTGGCCATGGCGATCGGCATGCTGGCCGCGACCGGCATCGGAGCGGCCTTCGTCTCGGAATGGTTCGTCGCCGCCCTGGAGCCCGCGATGGAGGCCGTCGGCATCAATGAGGTCTTCGCCGGTTTGGTGATCGTCGCCATTGCAGGCAACGCCGTGGAAAACGTCGTGGGCATCCAACTGGCAGCAAAGAATCAGATGGACTACGGCGTCCAGGTGATTCTGCAGTCGCCGGTACAGGTGGCGCTGACCGTCGCTCCGATCGTCTGCCTGGCGGCGGGTTTCCTGGGCCAGCCCGGCTTCGATCTGGTGCTCTCGCCACTGCTGCTGGCCGCGATGATGATGTCAGCACTGGTGGCGGTGCTCGTCACCTTCGACGGCGAGTCCAACTGGTTCGAAGGCGCGGTGCTGATAGCGCTCTACATCGCGATAGCGACCGCCTTCTGGTGGGGTTAGGCGGCGCTTGGGCCGTCGCTGTCCCCAGTTCCTGATTCATCCACCGCCGCAACGGTTCTGGTGGCTGGGTGATGCTCCTATTGGCGCTAACGGTCAAGCAGCGGTGAGCCAGGCGCGATAGGTGTCGGCGAGGGTGTCGTTGCGTTTGAGGCCGCGTTCCAGGCGTGAGATGTCGTTGGGCCAGAGGCCGAAGTGGTCGGCGACGGTGGCCAGGGTGATGTTTTTGGCTTGTCGGGCTGGGGCGTAGGTCGCTGTAGTCGTCGACTGCGCAGGGTTGGGTGAGCATTCGGAATGTCTCTCGGGCGATGGCGCGTTTGAGCAGTCGGAGGATGTCGAGTTTCGATCGGCCTTTAGCCAGTTGAGCTTTGACGTAGGCGCGGGTGCGTTCGTCGCTGGACATGCGAACCAGGGCGATGCGGTGCAGAGCGTTGTTGGCCGCGCGGTCTCCACCGCGGGAGAGGCGGTGCCGGTGGGTTTTGCCCGAGGACGCTGGGATCGGGGCGGTGCCGCAGAGCATGGCGAAGGCGGCCTCGTTGTGGAGTCGGTGGGGGTTGGTGCCGGCGGTGATGATCAGTTGGGCGGCGGTGTCGGGTTCGACGCCGTAGGCCGCGCGCAGTGCCGGGTTGATCGCGGTGACCAGCCGGTCGAGTTCGGCGGTCAGTGTGCGGTCCTGGTCTTCGAGGAACAGGATTCGCTGGGCCCCGGTGGGACTGAGCGCAGCCAGGTGAACGGTGTCCAGATGAGTGTCGGCGCCGATGACGACGGCCCGCGAAGCTGTCACGATGGTGATGTCCCTTCTGCCGGCCTGATGGTGTTCAACCGGATCGGTTGATGATTGGACTGGCTCGTCTGCTGGCGGTGGTGACTCGGCCACTGACTGACGCCCTGCTGGGTTGTCTTCCATTTGATCTGTCCCACCGGCAGCAGGCGAGCCGCTTCAAGAAGAGCCCGGTAGGGCGGACATGACTTAATCAGGAGCCTGGCAGTTCCCTCGTCAATGTCTTGTCTGCCCGCCCTACCGGTCATCCGCTAGTGCCGGCGATGTCGGTGGCCCGCGGTAGTGTTCGAACATGTTTTCGACTCCGGTGGCTGAGGTGTTCGCCGCGCTGGATGCCGCCGTCGCGGGCGTGGCCGCGTTGGAGTGGGACGGCATGGGGATGCGGGAACGGCTTGAGTCGTTAGACCGGTTGGAGGCGGTGCGCCGTCGGGCGGCGGCGTGTTCCTTGGACGTGGTGGGGTCGGTGCAGCGCTGCGGCGCTGCGGAGCTGGGCGGGGCGACGGCCAAAGTGATCGCC
>JAULZA010000058.1:0-15143 GCA_032117575.1 Mycolicibacterium sp. | reverse complement strand
CGTCCGGCGGCTCAGCATGAGCGGCTCACTATTTAATGACCCATTCGGTACTCGCTTTCGAAACGTACTGGATCACATCGCTTTTGGACTTGGGGACGTAGATCCGAAGCAGCGCGGCGAAGGGCGTAGGCGTCTCGATATTGTTGGGACTGCCCGGAGAGTTGAAACGAATCGTGAAGGTTCCATCCGGGTTCGGGGTGGCCTCGGAATTCGAGATGGCCGCCTTGTCCCGCGCCAGCCAGCCCTCGCTGTCGTAGGTGGTGATCGACCAGAAGCCGCCGCGGCTGGTATCGATCTCCGGCGGAGTGAAGGTGACACTTGACGGCGTGGCCCGGCCGTCCCGGACCTCCGTTTGGTTGTTGATCGGAACATAAGCCGCGTGTTCGACAGACAATCCGCCCCATCCGTACGCGGTGGCGAAGAGATGGTCTCGCGGGTTGGTTTCGTACGGGCCGCCCTGAGATCGGCTGGTATCCGGCAATTTTCCAGCCTGGACGTCGTTGATCAGCGCTGACCGGACGGCCTCCATGGTCTTTTGATCGACCACGACGTCGGGAGTTTCGTAGGGCACCGCTGATGTCGCTTCGATGGTGGCCCTGCGCTGAAGTTCGCGGGTCGCTGCCAGCCCGCCTTCGGAATCGGGAAGTGGGCGGATTCGCATGTTGAGGTACACGTAGTTGCCGTAGGTCAGGTTGTCGGTGCTGATGGTGATGCGCTGGCCCGGGTACACCACGTCCACGATGTAGTTCTGCTGATCGATGATCTCGATGATCTGGTAGGTCTTGCTCGCCGGAACCGCGAACGTCGCGCCTTTGCTGACATCGACCACCGCACTGGAGTAGATGACGTCCTGGTTCTCCCGGATCACCTGCTGGGTTTCGACGTTGCTGACGTCGCTCTGATGCGCCCACTCGTTGATACCCGCCTCGGCCAGGCTGCGCTTGATGTTGAAGTCGGTTTCAGAGACCTTGTAGGCGTAATCGGTGACACCGAAATCCGCCGGCGAAGCGAACTCCGCGGCGCTCGAAGCCGGTGTCGGTGTGACGTCGCGGCGGAGCATCGCAATCAGCCCACCGGCAAGGACGACGGCGAGCAGGACCGCGAGAACCCGCAGCGGGTGGCGCCTAATGATGCTGCGACCGGATGCTGGTACAAGTGCCCCCGGCTAAACCCATCTTCCCCACCCTAGCGACCTTATAGGGCACTATGGTAATTCTAGTGGCATTCAGCAAATTAATGACATTGAGGTTCCCACAGCCATCACCACCTGCCGATATGGCTCGCCGGAATCAGATCCCGATTAGTCCCGGTAGTCCATTGCGCTTGAACACCGAGTCGACCAGCATCGTTGTCCGCGGAAAGCTGACCCAATTCCGCGCCAATTCACGGGCGGGTGATGTGTGCGATGGTAGAGGTTCGCATGCGAGATGTTTGTGCGCCGATGACCCTGCCGCCTGGGCGGATCACTGCTGAGGGTCGCCGTGACAGTGGCATGGAACCGCTCCAGTCCAGGGGTGGCAACGCACGTTGTTAGAGGAGCCGTCGTGATCAACCAGGACGACGGGGAGAGCGAGCGGTTACTCCGCGCGGCGACTGACACCATGCTGGACCCCCAGATGTTGATCCAGGCACTGCGTGATCATCAGGGACGGATTGTCGACTTCATCTTCCGCGAAGTGAATCCAGCGGCGTGCGACTATCTCGGTAAGCCCAGCGACGAGATCGTCGGGGCCAAGCTCATAGCGACGCTGCCGGGCCTGGTGGATTCCGGCTTGCTGGCCAGGTACGAGCAGTGCGTGGAGACCGGCGCGCCTCTCACGCTGAAAGACTTTCCGTATTTCAGCCGGGGGTACCAAGCGGTCCGTCGCTATGACCTGCGGTGTGCCCGCGCCGACAGCGATCACCTGAGCCTGGTGTGGCGTGATGTCACCGAACGCTACGAGCGCAAGCAGCAGATCATCGCCACGGCAGAGAAGTTCCGCCTGATCGCCGAGAACTCCAGCGACGTGGTGGTCCTGTTGCACGACCTCGACATTGCGTGGGTGTCCCCCTCGGTGGAGGCGGCGCTGGGCGCGCCGCCGGAACATTGGATCGGGCGACCGGCGCTGACTTTTGTCGTCGACGAGGACGTGGCTGTCTTCGCTGAGATGGTGGCCGAGACCGAGACAGGCGCCCCGTCGTTGCGTCGCCTGCGTGTGAAGGATGCGGCCGGTGCCCCGCACTGGGCTCAGGTTCATGCCAAGGCGTTCTACGATGCAAACGGTGATCCCGACGGCCGGACGGCATCGGTGCGGATCATCGACGCGGAGGTAGCGGCACAAGAAGAGCTGGAGACAATTCGCCAGCGTCAGGCTCATGCCGATGCGCGTTACCGGGATTTGATCACCCACTCCGGTGTTCCGGCAGCACTGATCGGGCTGGACGGTCGCTTCGAGCTGGTGAACCGCGCCATGTGTGACTTCCTCGGCTACGACGAAGCCGCGGTGCTGCGCATGATGCCGGCTGACGTCACCGCGCCGGAAGATCTCGAACCGGGCGCCCGGGGAATCCAGGATCTGTTCGAGGGTCGCACCGAGTCGTTTCGCGCTATCAAGCAGTACATCCACGCCGACGGACATCGACTCTGGGGAGACCTGTCGCTCAGTTTCCTGCGCGATGAGCATGGCCAGGTGAAGAACACCATCTGCCAGGTCTCCGACATCACCGAGTACGTGCACCTGCAGGCCAGCCAATTTCAGGCCGAGGCTCGGTTCCGCCGCATCATGGAGACCTCCGCGGTCGGCACCTGCCTGACCAACCCGGACGGAAAGTTCGAGGTGGTCAACAGCGCGTTATGCGACTTCCTCGGCTACGACGCCGAAGCGCTGTGCACCAAGACGTGGCAGGAATTGACCGCCCCGGCCAACCTGGAGGCGGATCTGCGCAACACCGCGGATCTCGCCGCGGGACGCATCGACTCCTACCGGACCACAAAGCAATTCATCCGGTCCGACGGCCAACTGGTCTGGGGTGATCTGTCGATCGGATGCCTGCGGGATACGGGCGGCGCACTGGAGATGTTCGTCGCCCAGATCGTCGACATCGACCAGGACATGAGACTGCGCCTTGAGCGCGAAGAAGCCGACGCGCGTTACCGCGACCTAATCGAGAACTCGCCGTTGGCCACCGCCACCACCCATCCCGCCGGCGGGATTTCGCTGGCGAATAAGGCCTTCTGCGCATTCCTCGGCTATCGGGCCGAGGAACTCATCGGCATGCCGTGGGAGAACGTCATCCCCGCCGAGGAAATAGGCGAAGCCCACCAGGTGATATCCGAGATGGCCGCCGGTGCGCGAACCATCTACACGGGGATCAAGTCCTACATCCACGCTGACGGCCATCGGGTGTGGGGCGACGTCACCCTCAGCTGTACCCGTGAACGGGACGGCAGTATCGACAGCATCATCGCCCAGATCATCGATGTGAGCGCGGAGATCGAACTGCGGCGCAAACAGGCCGAGGCCGATGAGCAACTGCGGCTGTTGATGGAGAACTCCCTGGTGGGTAGCGCCATGGCTGCGCCGGACGGGCATTTTCTTCTCGCCAACGATGCGATGTGCGAATTCCTCCGCTGCGACCGCGAAACACTGCTGACCAGAAACTGGAAGGACTTCACCCTGCCCGGTGACGTCGCCGAGCAATCGCAGAAGATCACCGATCTGCTTGCAGGCCAGTCCGACTCGTGGCGGACGACCAAGCAGTACCGGTGCGCGGATGGCAGCACGGCGTGGGGCGAGTTGCTGCTGACCTGTGCGCGGAACGACGATGGCTCGGCCAAGCACATCATCAGCCAGGTCGTCGACGTGACCGAACAGGTGCTTGCCCACCAGGAAGCCGAGGAGGCGCGGCGCGAGCAACATCGCAGTGACGCGCTCTATCGGCGGTACCTGGAGTGCGCAACAGTTGGCATGGCGCTGACATCGCCCGACGGCAGCTTCACCGAAGTCAACGAGGCGATGTGCGAGTTCCTCGGCTACGAAGCCGACACCCTGAAGACCAAGAGTTGGATGGAGCTGACCGCGCCGGCGGACCGCGATGCGACCAAGACCCGTCTCGATGATCTGTTCGCCGGCCGGATCCAGTCCTTTCGGATGCGCAAGCGGTACATCCACGCCGACGGCCGCACCATCTGGGGTGATCTGTCGGTCGGCTGCCTGCGCAACGCGGACGGCAGCGTCGAGACTCTCATCACTCAATTCACTGATGTCACTGACGAAGTGCGCACGCACGCGCAACTGGAGCAGTCTCGTCGCCAGGAGATGTTGGCCTCGGAGAGGTACCGCCAACTCACCGACAATTCGATCGTCCCGGCAAGCCTGTCGCGTCCAGATGGCAGCCTGGCGATGGTCAATCAGGCGATGTGCGACTTCCTGGGCTACGACGCGGACACTCTGTTGACACTGACTTGGATGGATCTGGTCGCCCCGGAAGATCTCGACGAGGCGTTCCGCAACACCCAGGGGTTGATCGCCGGAGACAGCTCGTCCTACCGCGGCCGGCAACAACTGATCCACGCCGACGGTCATCGACTCACGGCTGACCTGTCGATGGCGCCTATCCGAAATGACGAAGGCGCTGTTGAAACCATCATCGCCCAGATCGTCGACATCACCGTCCAAGTCGAGGCTCAAGCGAAAGCCGAAGAAGCGCAACGCATTAAGGTCGCCACCGATGCTCTCTACCGCCGCTCCGTCGAGGGCGCGGCAGTGGGAATGTGCCTGGTGGGTCACGACGGCAAGCCGTCCCAGGCCAATAGGGCAATCTGTGAGTTCTTCGGCTACGACGAACAAACGCTGGCCACAAAAAGCTGGATGGAACTAACCGCACCGGAATACCTAGATGCCGACCTGGAAAACATGGAGGCACTTGTCGACGGCCGTATCGACTCCTACGAAATGGACAAGCAGTACATCAAGAGCACAGGCGAACGCATCTGGGGCCATCTGAACGTCTCCTGCGTACGCCGACCCGACGGCAGCGTGGAAGTGGTTATCGGTCAAATCATCGACATCACCGACGCCATGCGAAGCCGTGAGCAGCTCAAGCAGCGTGAGCAACAGCTATCGTCCCAATTGGCAAGTGCCGCAGACTATGTGGCCTCACTGCTACCCGAAGACCTCCACGGTCAGGTTGAGGTCTCATCGAAATACCTGCCCTCGGGAGAACTCGGCGGAGACTGCTTCCACTACTTATGGCTTGACGATCGAATGCTCAAGATCTACATGATCGACGTCTCGGGGCATGGAATCCGGCCGGCGCTGCTGTCGATGTCGGTGCACAACATCGTTCGGTCAGGCTCGTTACCCGAATCAACCCTGATCAACCCGGAACAGGTCCTCGGCAAGCTCAACAGCCTGTTCCAGATGGAAGACCAGGACGACATCTACTTCACCATGTGGTACGGAATCTACGATTCGTTCACCCGCACGCTGCGCTACGCCAGCGGCGGGCATCCGCCGGCGATAGCCTTCACCACCACCGGCGACGACGGTTGGGACTGCACCGTACTGGCCGACAGCTCATCGACGCCGGTCGGGATGTTCGCGGACACGAAGTTCGAAACCGCTACCTACACCGTCCCCGCCGGATGCCGCCTCATGGTGTTCAGCGACGGCGTCTTCGAGATCCCCCTGGCTGATGGCGGGAACTCCACTATCGAGGATCTCGCCCAGACCGCTCTGGACCTGCTTAATGCCGACGAGTTTTCCGCCGACACGGTTGTTGATCGGATGAGGAGCAATAGCGTCGACGGGAACTTCGATGACGACTGCTCGCTGATCACCGTCAATTTCGACTGACCCGGCCCAAGCCGGTCGTTGGCCGGGTCCTGATGGCGGTGGCGGAGGGATTTGAACCCTCGGACGGGGGTTACCCGTCACACGCTTTCGAGGCGTGCTCCTTAGGCCGCTCGGACACGCCACCGCCGAGAAGCTTACGGTCCCCGCGCGACTAGCCCAAATCGCGGTGGTGGGCGAAAAACTCCTCCAACAGCCCGGCGCATTCCACCGCCAGCACGCCGCCGCGGACCTCCGGCCGGTGCGTGAGCCGCCGGTCGCGCACCACATCCCACAGCGATCCGACGGCGCCGGTCTTGGGCTCCCAGGCGCCGAACACCACGCGCGCCACCCGGGCCATCACCAGAGCGCCGGCGCACATGGTGCACGGCTCCACCGTGACCGCCAGGGTGGTTCGCTCCAGCCGCCAGCCGTCCCCGACCACACGGGCTGCGGCGCGCAACGCCAGGATCTCGGCGTGCGCGGTCGGATCCCCGAGCCGCTCGCGGGCATTCGCCGCGCGGGCAAGTTCGACCCCGTCGGCGTCGAACACCACCGCACCGATGGGCACGTCGTCCGGGCCGGCATCGCGGGCCGCGGCGATAGCGGCGCGGATCACAGCCTCGTCCGTCACGTCAGGGAGGTAGCTCACCTGTCCAGGCGGTCGAGCACCGCGGAGAGTTCGTCGGCGAAGCCCATCTCCCGGGCGATCCGGCCGATCTGCTCGTCAGCGTACAAATCCGTCTCGGAGAGGATCACGCCGAGCACCGCGTCGGGCAGGCCGACGTCGGCGAGAACACCGAGGTCGCCTTCCTCGAACGGGTCGCTCTCCTCCAGGTCCTCCATGGCGATGTCAGCGTCGAGCTTCTCCAGCGCTTCGGCGGCGATGTCGTAGTCGAGGGCCGCGGTGGCGTCCGACAGCAGCAGCCGGGTTCCCGACGGCGCCGGGCGCACAATCAGGAAGAACTCGTCGTCGATATTGAGCAGACCGAACACCGCACCGGCACTGCGCAGTTCACGCAGCTCGGTCTCGGCTGTCGCCAAGCTGGTCAGCGCCTTTGCGCTCAGCGGAGCGCAATTCCAGGTCGCGCCCTCTCGGACCACCGACACCGCAAACCCGTAGGGGGTGTCGGCAGCGCCCGAGTCAGCACCTGCCCCTCCTTGCCCCCGGTTCGCTCGCTGTGCCGCCATGGCCGCATACGCTAGTCGCACAACGGGCGGCTTGACCAGCGCACGGCCGTGCCCAGACGTCCCCACGGCCGCTGATGTGCCAACCTTGAAGACGTGGCGAAGACACCGGTATGTGTGCTCGGGCTCGGGCTGATCGGCGGATCGCTGTTACGCGCCGCCGTGGCCGCCGGCCGGCCGGCGTTCGGCTACAACCGCTCCTACGAGGGGGCGCACGCGGCACGCTCCGACGGTTTCGAGGCGACTACCGAACTCGGTACCGCACTCACCTGGGCGGCTGACCACCAGGCAGTGATCGTGCTGGCCGTCCCGATGCCGGCGGTCGGGCAACTGCTGGGCCACATCAAGCAGCAGGCGACCGACTGCCCGCTCACCGACGTCATCAGCGTCAAGCAGGCCGTGCTGGAGGAAGTTCGCGCGGCCGGGCTGCTGGACCGCTATGTGGGCGGTCACCCGATGGCCGGCACCGCGTACTCCGGTTGGGTGGCCGGCGACGCCGGATTGTTCCGCGGTGCACCCTGGGTGATCAGTGTCGACGAGCACGTCGACGCGACCATCTGGACGCAGGTGATGCAGCTGGCGCTGGATTGCGGCTCGGTGGTGGTGCCGGCGAAGTCCGACGAACACGACGCCGCCGCGGCCGCCATCTCGCATCTGCCGCACCTACTCGCCGAGGCGCTGGCCGCCACCGCCGGCGACGTCCCGTTGGCGTTCGCGCTGGCCGCCGGATCGTTCCGGGACGGCACCCGGGTCGCCGCCACGGCCCCAGACCTGGTTCGGGCGATGTGCGAGGCCAACGCAGACCAGCTGCTGCCGATGCTGGACCATGCACTGGACCTGCTCCACCAGGCCCGTCAGACGCTGGCCGAGAAGGAGTCGGTGGCCGAGTTAGTGGAAACGGGTCATGCCGCACGGGTGCGCTACGACCATTTCTCCCGGCCCGAAATCGTCACCATCTCGATCGGCGGAGAGAACTGGCGTGAGGAACTGGCCGCGGCCGGGCGCTCCGGCGCGGTAGTCAGATCCGCTCTGCCAGCCCCGGGTAATCGACGATGAAACCGTTGTCGTCGACGACCACCGTGGTCTCGGCGATGGGTGACCGCACCGTGATACCGGCGGCGCCCGCGGAGGTGTAGGAGAACGTCGCCGGCGCGACGGACAAGTCGGGAAGGCTGACGTAGACCACCGGCAGACTGGCCGCCTCGGCGTTGACGTACACCCCGGTCCGGCGAATCGCCAGCGCGGTGAACAACGGGCTGAACATCATGTCGACGTCAACGGCGCCGCTGAAGGCCTCCCGGGACTCGCCCTCGTGGCCGGAGATCAGCCACATGTTCTCTTCGTCGCGGGCGATCGAGAGCTGACGTTCCCGCTCGGCGGTGCTGGAGTTCACCGACAACCGCTTGGTGGCGCCGGTGTCGTCGGTCACTAGGTCGTAGGAGACGCTGAACGCCGGGTGGTCCGCGGAAGCGGCCGCCACGATCCGCCCGATGGCCTTGATCCGGTTGCCCGACAACTGAACCCGTGCCGACTCGATACGAGTGACGTCGTAGGAACGCCATGTGAGCATGGCGGGCCAGTCCTTCGCGCCGCCGTCGGCCGCTGTCACCATCCCTCTACCGTAAGGGACGCGTCCGCGCTCTTGTACTCCGGTGCCCGACGGCGCGATCCGACGTCGAGCAGCATCTCGTCGTCGATGAGCGGCTGGGGCAGCCGCCGGCGTAACCGCCCGGTTCCCGGCACCGACGCCCAGACCGCCGCGGCCAGCAGTCCGTCGAGAATCAGCGCCAGCACCGTCACCATCAGCGCGCCGACCAAGGCCAGGTAGAACTGACGGACCTTGATGCCGTCGATGAGATATCGTCCCAGCCCGCCGAGGCTGGCGTAGGCGGCCACCGTGGCGGTAGCCACGATCTGCAGGGTCGCGGTGCGCAGCCCGCCGAGGATCAGCGGCAGGGCGTTGGGAATCTCCACTCCGGTGAGCACGCGGCGCTCCGTCATGCCCATGGACCTGGCGGCGTCGACGACTTTGGGGTCAACGTTGGCGATGCCCGAATAGGTGCCGGCCAGCAGCGGCGGCACGCCCAGCAGGGTCAGCGCGACGGTGGGCGGCAGCAGGCCCAGCCCCCAGAACAGCACGCCGAGCAGCAGTACCCCCAGCGTCGGCAGGGCCCGCAACGAGTTCACCACCGTGACGACCAGGAAAGATCCGCGGCGGGTGTGGCCGATGAACAGACCCAGCGGGATGGCGATGAGTGCCGACACAGCGACGGCCACACCGGTGTACTGCAGGTGTTCCAGGATGCGGGCGCCCAAGCCGGCCTTTCCGGCCCAGTTCTCGGCGGTGAAGATGTAGGACAGCGCCTGCTGCAGGAAGTTCATGCGGCCGCCTTCGCGGCGCGCGGCGCACCGCGCGTCCAGGGCGTCAGCGCCCGGCCGGCCAGCAGGACCAGGATGTCGATCACCACGGCCAACAGGAACACCGCGATGATCCCGGCGATAATCTGATCGCTCTTGTCGGACTGGTACCCCTCGGTGAACCAGGTTCCCAGTCCGCCGATGCCGATCACCGAGCCGACAGCCACCATCGAGATGTTGGTCACCGCGACCACCCGCAAACCGGCGGTGAGCACCGGAAGCGCCAGTGGCAGTTCGACTTTGATTAGTTGACCCAGCCGGGTGTAACCCACCGCGGTGGCGGCGTCGCGCACCTGCGAGGGCACTGCGTCCAGCGCCTCAGGCACCGCCCGCACCAGCAGCGCGGTGGTGTAGAGCGTCAGAGCGACGATCACGTTGGCTTCGTCGAGGATGCGGGTGGGAATGATCAACGGCAGCACCACGAACAGCGCCAGCGACGGGATGGTGAAAATGATGCTGGCGGTCAGGGTGGTCAGCCGGCGCAGTACGGTCCGCCGCCACACGAACGCCCCCAGCGGCACTGCGATCAGCAGACCCAGAACCAGCGGAATGAGCGCCAGCCGCAGATGGATCAGCGCCAGCGTCCAGGCGGTGTCGAGGTGGGTGAGCAGGTAGTGCATCGGTAGCTCAGTCCGTCGCCACGGACTTGGGCCCGGCGGACTTGGACTCGGCGGACTTCTCGGCGGACTTGGACTTTGCGGACTCCTCAGCCTCCTCCGCTTCCTCCGCCTCCTCGGCCTCCTCCGCTTCCTCCGCTTCTTCGGGCGCCTCCGCTTCCTCGGCCTCTTCGGCCTCCTCGGCCTCCTCGGCCTCTTCGGCCTCCTCGGCCTCCTCGGCTTCCTCGGCCTCCTCGGACGCCTCGTCTTCTTCGGCCTCCTCGGCTTCTTCGGCTTCTTCGGCCTCCTCTGAGTCCTCGGCGTCAACGACCTCGGACGCCGGTTCCTCCGACTCGGCCGCTTCCGCCTCCAGCGCGTCGGCTGCTGCCTGCAGAGCTTCGGCCTCGGCGGCGGCTGCTGCGGCTTCGGCGGCAGCCGCCGCTTCGGCCCGGCGCTGCGCCTCCATTTCGTCGACAACGTCCTCGGCCGGCGCACCGCCCACCACCATGCCGTCGTCGTCCACGGCCACCCCGATGCCCGACGGCGAGGACAACGCGGCGTCCAGCGCCGCGCGCAGCGTCCCGTCCGGGTGGAACAGCGAACCGCCCGCGGTGACGCTCTCGTAGAGGCTGCGGCCGTCGCGATACCGCTCGGTGCCGTCGGCGTCGATCCAGCCGAACGGCGAGCCGTCGTCGCGGGTGACCAGCCGCCATTCGTCGGGCGCCAGGTACAACACGTCGAGCTCGTCCTCGGTGACGGTGCGAACCGGTTGCAGTCCAAGGGTCGTCGCGCTGAAGAACTGCATGAGCCGGTAGCCGCGGTCGTTGCCGATGAAGTCGGCGACGAAGTCGTTGGCCGGGTTGGACAGCAGCCTGGCGGGGGCGTCGTACTGCTGTAGCGTGCCGCCGACACCGAATACCGCCACGGCGTCGCCGAGCTTGACGGCCTCATCGATGTCGTGGGTGACAAAGACGATGGTCTTCTGCAATTCGCTCTGCAGCCGCAGAATCTCGTTCTGCAACTCCTCCCGCACCACCGGGTCGACGGCGGAGAACGGCTCGTCCATCAGCAAGATCGGCGGGTCGGCGGCCAGCGCGCGGGCCACCCCGACCCGCTGCTGCTGGCCGCCGGAGAGCTGCGCCGGATAACGCTCGCCCAGTTTCGGATCCAGCCCCACCCGCTCCAGCACCTCGTAGGCGGCTTTCCTGGCCTCCCGGCGGGACTGCCCCTGCAGCACCGGCACACAGGCCACGTTGTCGATGACCCGCTGATGCGGCATCAGGCCGCCGCTTTGGATGACGTAGCCGATGCCGAGCCGCAGTTTGACCGGGTCGACCGTGGAGATGTCGCGCCCGTCTACGGTGACCGTCCCGGATGTCGGCTCGACCATCCGGTTGATCATCCGCATGGAGGTGGTCTTGCCGCAGCCCGAGGGGCCCACGAACACGGTCAGATAGCCGTCCGGCACATCCAGGGTGAGGTCGTCGACCGCGACGGTGCCGTCCGGGTAACGCTTGGTGACGCCGGTGAACGTGATCATCTATTTCCCGATCGGGGTGTCAAAGGCGTTCTCCCGCACCCATTGCCGTGCGGCCTCCTCAGGGTCCACCCCGGCGTTGCCGGACACCGCGGCGTTGAGTTCGGTCAGCCCCTTGGTGGTCAATCGTGCCGACACCGCGTTCAGCACCTTTTTGAGCTCCTCGGACATCTTCTGCGAGTTCACCAACGGCGCCACGTTGCCGGGCAGGAAGTTGTTCTTGGGGTCTTCGAGGATGACGAAATCGTTCTGCTCGATGGCCGGGGAAGTGCTGAAGATGTTGGCCGCGGTAACGGTGCCGTTCGCCAACGCCTTGACCGTGGCGGGGCCGCCGCCGTCGCTGATCGAGACGAAATTGTCCGGTTTGATGTCCAACCCGTATTTGGCCTTCAGGCCGGGCAGGCCCTGATCGCGGTTGAGGAATTCCGAGGGTGCGCCGAACTTCATCTCCCAGGCGTGGGGCACCAGGTCGGCGATGGTCTTGAGGTTCCAGCGCTCGGCGGTGGCCGCGGTGACGGTCACGGTGTCGGTGTCGTTGGCCGGCGCCGGTTTGAGCATCGCCAGGTCACCGGGCAGTGAGCGGTAGAGAGCCAGTTCGACATCGGCCGGCTGTGCCGCGCGGCTCTTCGGATCGAAATACTGCAGCAGGTTCCCGGTGTACTCGGGGATCAGGTCGATCGAGTGATCACGCAGCGCGGGGATGTAGGTCTCCCGGCTGCCGATACCGTACTGCCGCACGACGGTGAAGTCGTTTGCCTCCAGCGCCTGGGCGTAGATCTCGGCAACGATCTTGGATTCGGGGAAGTCCGCTGAGCCCACCACCACCGACTTCAGGTCACCGGACACCGCACCGCCGCCCAGGGGATTGGAACTGCCGCAGCCCGATGTCAGAACGGGCGCCAGCGCGATCAGCGTTGCGGCGAACAGCCTGCGTAGCGACGTTTTCATCGGCCGCCTTTCACACCTCGGTTGGCTCGACCCTAACGGCTAAGCGCATTCCGTTATCGTCCCGTTGCCGCATTTATGGTTTCCTTCCCGGCCCCGACAGGCAAAGATGTCGTCATGAGCAGGGAATCGAACGTCTCCCCAGGCGAGCCAGCAAAGGCCCCCAAGCCGCCGGTGAACACCGGCCCGCCCAACGTTACCCACGCGCCGGCCCCGCCCGTCGAGGATGTGAAGTTCACCCGGGCATCGGCATTGTGGTCGTCGCTGATTCTCGGCTTCTTGATCCTCATCGTCTTGCTGATCTTCATCACGCAGAACACCGCCTCGACGGCATTCACGTTCCT
Source organism: Mycolicibacterium sp. (assembly GCA_032117575.1). GTDB lineage: Bacteria > Actinomycetota > Actinomycetes > Mycobacteriales > Mycobacteriaceae > Mycobacterium. The sequence continues at coordinate 2,302 of JAULZA010000058.1, read as the reverse complement.
GGGCTGGCATTGGGATCTGCCACTGGGCGTCGCGATCCTGCTCGCCGCGGTGGCCGGTGGCCTGATCACCGCTCTGGTCAGCGCGGCACGGATGTTCCAGCTGCGGCGCACGGCGAAGAAGAACCTGCAGTTCGCGCTGGGCAAGTAGTCACCGCAGCCGGTGCGGCAGCAGATCCCAGACGTGTTCGATGGCGTTGACCCCGCCGACGGTGAACGCCCCCTTGCGCGAGTAGCGCAGCACAGTCACCGAGGCGTAGTCGATCGGGAACGACAGCGGCTTGGCCGTCCCGAGCACCTCGTGCAGGACCACGTTGATCACCCCGCCGTGGCTGAACACCGCCACGGTGTCGGTATGTCCGGCGTCGGCAACGACGTCGCGTAACGCCGCCCATACCCGCTCGCGGAACCCCTCGGCGTCGACCCCCTCCGGTAGCCGGCCGTCGGCCATCCGCGCCCAATCCCCCGGCCGTTCGGCCCGCACCTGTTCCAGCGGGATGTAGTGCGACATGCCGCGGTCGTACTCGGCCAGCCGCTCATCGACGTCGACGGCCAAACCGGTGACGGCGGCCACCGGTTCGGCGGTCTGCACGGCCCGGCGCTGCGGGCTGCTGACCAGCCGGCTCAGCGGAAAGCGGGCGAGCGCGGCAGGAAGCCGCCGGGCCTGCTCCACACCGTCGGGAGCCAACTCCGGATCGGAGCCCTCACCGTCACCGGTGCGTAGCGGCAGGGCATGCCGGACCAGCAGCAGCTGCATGGGTGCAACCATAGGACCGTGGGTGCCAAGGGTTACGCCGCTGCGGCGCCGGCGTGGTGATCGCCAGCCCCTAACCCTCGCTGACTGTGTGGCCTATGCATGTCTGATGCCGGCGGTTTCATGCCGCCCGTTTGGGCTGCATAGGCCGCACAGTCGGCGGTTATTGCCCGCCGCGCAGCGCCTCCAGCCGCTCACCCACCCGGGCCAGCGCGTCGTCGATCACGTCCACCTTGTCGTGGCGTCTCTGATTGGCCGGCTCAGCCGAACCACGGGCGCCTTCGGCTTCGACCCGGGCCGCGCCCTCGCGCCGCAACAGGCTGAAGTTCTTTTCGCGGGCCTTGCGCAGCCGGCTCTGCAGTCCCTTCAACGCGTCCTCGTCCATCCGGGCCAGCGCCTCGGGGGCGGTCTGATCGACCAGCGAGGACTCCTCGTCGGTCAGGTTCACGTTGTGGTTGCTCATCCGATGTTCATAGCTCACGGCGTGATGATGTGGAAGTTCGGGTCGGGCTTGTCCAGCACTCCCATCAGCGCCGCCAGCGCACCCGCATCGCCGGTCACCTCGATTCCCGGTGACGCAAGATCGCCGGCGGCGGCCGCCAGCAGCCGCATCTTGCCGGCCAGGTTGACCGTCGCCGACGCCGTCGCCGGCTCGGCGTGGCGTTTGCGGTAGACCAGGACGCCGTTACGCAGGTTGAGCCGGTAATTGGTGCCCAGATCGGCGAACGACACGTCCAGGGCGATGTCGAGATCCCAAGCGCGCGGACCGTTCACCGAGATCGCCAGGATGTCGAACATCTGCTCGGGGGTGAGCTGGCCGAGCATGGTCGGTGCCGTGGCTGCCACCGGCGTGCCGAAGTTGCCGGTGCGCAACTCGGTGCACCCCGAGAGGAAGAAGTTGCGCCATGTCGCGCACTCAGCGCCGTAACCAAGCTGCTCAAGGGTGTCGGCGTAGAGTTCACGCGCCCCGGCGTGGTTTTCATCGGTGAAGATGGCGTAGTCGAGAAGAGTTGCCGCCCAGCGGAAATCGCCAGTATCGAAGGCTTGCCGAGCAAGCTCGACCACTTTGTCGATGCCGCCCATAGCGGCGACGTGGCGGGGACCGGCCTCCTCCGGCGGGTGCGCCCACAGCCGGGCGGGGTTGCCGTCGAACCAGCCCATGTAGCGCTGATAGACCGCCTTGACGTTGTGGTTCACCGATCCGTAGTAGCCGTGGGTGTGCCAGGCCTTCTCCAGCGCGGGCGGCATGGCGAAGTTCTCGGCGATCTCGATGCCGGTATAGCCCTGGTTGAGCTGACGCAACGTCTGGTCGTGCAGGTAGGCGTACAAATCCCGTTGCAGGGAAAGGTATTCCACGATCTGCTCACGCCCCCAGGTGGGCCAGTGGTGGGAGGCGAACACCACGTCGGTCCGCTCGGTGAAAGTATCGATGGCCTCCGTGAGATATCCGGCCCATGCTCGCGGGTCACGCACCAGGGCGCCCCGCAATGTCAGCAGGTTGTGCAGGTTGTGGGTGGCGTTCTCAGCCATGCACAACGCCCGGAATTTCGG
>JAULZA010000057.1:0-45778 GCA_032117575.1 Mycolicibacterium sp. | reverse complement strand
GGAACGCCCGCCCACCCCGGCGACACGGGCAGGGCGAACAAACCCCAAGCCCAAAATCGCTGTAGCTCAGCGCCTTCCGCGGCTCAGCACCCCCGAACCCCACCGGCACGAAAAATCGAGGCTAGGCAGAGGACGCCGAGCAGAACGCCGATATGGACGGGTCGGCAGCACCGGACCTCAGACGAGCGGCTCGAACGCCCCGCTCGGTCCGGGCCGGTACGGCTCGACACGGACGACCGCAGCCGCGGGCAATGCGCCGTAGAGATGGGGAAACAGCATCGCCTCGGGATCGCCCGGAACGCCCGGTTCCCAGCGCAGCGGAGCTTTCACGACGGTCGGATCGACATGGAGAAGGATCAGATCGGTGCGGCCGGAGAAGATCCGGTTGGCTGGGTGATGCACTTGTTGCGGCGCCGACAGATGCACAAAACCCGCCTCTGTCAGCGATGCTGGCCGCATCTCCCCTGCCACCCGGGCGGCGTCCCACTCGGCGGGTGTGCAGAGGTGGACTAACAGTCCGTTCCGCGGGTACCCGTCGGCCATCACGTCAGGATGCCTCATCGGCGTGAGACACGACACATCATTGTTGGCGGGGAACAAGCCCGCCGCCCGGAACGTCTGAGACAGTAGATGTACCCCGGTTCGCCGCGGGGGCGCTGAGCACCTTTGGAGGAGCCCATGAACGCAATGCTGACCAGTCCCGAACTGACCAGGGCTGATCGCTGCGACCGCTGCGGAGCGGCCGCCCGCGTACGGGCGAAACTACCCTCGGGTGCCGAACTGCTGTTCTGCCAGCATCACGCCAACGAGCACCAGGCCAAACTGCGCGAACTGGAGGCCGTGCTCGAGGTCAGTCAGGTCGACGCCTGACCATCCGGCATCGCCGCGCCGGCGCACGGCGGTCCCGGATTCTCACCACGTCATGACGGCCCCCTCGCCGCTGCCCCCGACGCGCCATCACATTTTGCGCATCGGTAAGCGCACCCTGTCGAAAAGCTGGGACGACTCGATTTTCTCGGAGTCCGCGCAAGCCGGCTTCTGGTCAGTGCTGTCGCTTCCGCCATTGCTGCTTGGAATCCTGGGCAGCCTGGCCTACGTGGCACCGCTGTTCGGCCCGGAGACTCTGTCCGCCATTCAGAGCCAGCTCATCAGCACCTCGAACAGTTTCTTCTCCAAGAACATCGTCACCGAGATCATCGAGCCGACGATTCGCGACATCGTCCAGGGCGCCCGCGGAGAGGTGGTGTCGCTGGGTTTCGTGATCAGCTTGTGGGCAGGATCCTCGGCGATCTCGGCGTTCGTCGACTCGGTGGTGGAGGCCCACGGCCAGACCCCGCTGCGGCATCCGGTCAGACAACGGTTCTTCGCGCTGGGCATCTATGTGGTCATGTTGATGATCGTCACGGCGTCGGCACCTTTCCTGGCGCTGGGGCCCCGCAAAATCGGCGAGTACATCCCGGCGAGCTGGGACAACGTGCTTCAATTCGGCTACTACCCGATGCTCGCGCTGGGTTTCGTGGTCACTGTGACGACGCTCTACCGCGTCGCGCTGCCGGAACCACTGCCCACCCACCGCTTGGTGTGGGGGGCGATCCTGGCCACCACCGTGTTCGCGGTCGCCACCGCTGGACTACGCATCTACCTGCAGTACATCACCCGCACCGGCTACACCTACGGGGCGCTGGCCACCCCGATCGCGTTCCTGTTGTTCGCGTTCTTCCTCGGTTTCGCAATCATGATGGGCGCCGAACTCAATGCGGCCATCCAGGAGGAATGGCCGGCTCCTCAGCCGCATCTCGCGCGGTGGCGGGCGCAGTGGCGAGCCCGACGGACCACCGCAGAAGCGCCGACGCCCGGCGTCCAGTCCCCGTCGGATGCCGACCAATCGGCCGTCGTCAGCCCTTCTTGAGCGACTCGTAAATCCGTTTGCAGTCCGGGCACACCGGCGAGCCGGGCTTGGCCGCCCGGGTCACCGGGAAAACCTCACCGCAGAGGGCGACGACGTGAGTGCCCATGACCGCGCTTTCCGCGATGCGGTCCTTCTTCACGTAGTGAAAGTGTTTGGGCCTGTCGGCGTCCGACCCGTCGTCGACGCGTTCGTCGCTGTCGGTGCGTTCGATCGTATCGGTCTGCATGACAGTCATTGTGCCCGCTAAGAAGCCGATCGGTAAGACTGCTGTAAGAAAACAACCTCGTTTGGTCAGGGCCTGGTGTGGAACAGTTACGGCATGGAGCGGGATCTGGGTTTCGACGACGAAGGCCGGCCCGTACTCATCACTCGGGCCGAATACTCCTACGAGGAGCAGCACCGTGCCCGAGTGCGTAAATACCTCAAGTTGATGTTCTGGCGGATCCCCGCCTTCCTCGCCGCCGCCATCGCTTACGGCATTTGGCACAACGGCCTTCTCTCCCTTGCGATTCTGGCGGCCTCCATCCCCTTGCCGTGGATGGCCGTGTTGATCGCCAACGATCGCCCGCCGCGCCGCGCGGAGGAACCCCGGCGCTTCCCCGACGCTCCTCAGCACACCGCGCTGTTCCCCCGGGCAGAGCACCGCGCGCTGGATGCAGGCTTCAGTTCCACCGCGCAGGCCAACGCACAATCGCGGTCGGCCCAGCCGGGCGAAGAACACATCCGCTGACCCGTTCATCGGGGCATTCTCAGCACATTCTTAGAGCGGCGCGGCATCCACCCTGTTCAGAGGGTGTGAGATGGCCGACCCCGGGGAACTCTTGTGCGCAGTCGGGCGTTGGACCCTTCGACAGCAGGAGCCGATCAGGAGGCACCAATGGCAAACGCCAGCACCACCCGGGTTGACAGCGATCTGGACGCCCAGAGTCCAGCCGCGGACCTTGTGCGCGTATATCTGAACGGCATTGGCAAGACAGCCCTGCTCACCGCTGCGGACGAAGTGGAGTTGGCTAAGCGCATCGAGGCCGGGCTCTACGCGCAACACCTGCTGGAGACGCGGAAGCGCTTGAGCGAGAGCCGCAAACGCGAACTCGCCGTTGTTGTGCGGGACGGGCAAGCGGCCCGCCGGCACCTGCTCGAGGCCAACCTCCGGCTTGTGGTGTCGCTTGCCAAGCGGTACACCGGCCGCGGAATGCCATTGCTCGACTTGATCCAGGAAGGCAACCTCGGACTGATCCGGGCGATGGAGAAGTTCGACTACACCAAGGGATTCAAGTTCTCCACCTACGCCACGTGGTGGATCCGGCAAGCGATCACTCGCGGGATGGCCGATCAGAGCCGCACCATCCGCCTACCTGTGCACCTGGTCGAACAGGTCAACAAGCTCGCGCGCATCAAGCGGGAACTCCACCAGACCCTCGGCCGTGAAGCGACCGACGAGGAGCTGGCCGAGGAGTCCGGAATCCCGGTGGACAAGATCAACGATCTGCTGGAGCACAGCCGGGATCCGGTCAGCCTGGACATGCCGGTGGGCAGCGACGAGGAAGCCCCGCTGGGCGACTTCATCGAGGATGCCGAGGCGATGTCGGCCGAGAACGCGGTAATCGCCGAACTCCTCCACACCGACATCCGCCATGTGCTGGCCACACTCGATGAGCGCGAGCAACAGGTCATCCGGCTGCGGTTCGGCCTCGATGACGGCCAGCCTCGCACCCTGGACCAGATCGGCAAGCTGTTTGGGCTGTCCCGGGAGCGGGTGCGCCAGATCGAACGCGAAGTGATGACCAAGCTGCGCAACGGTGACCGTGCCGAGAAACTGCGGTCCTACGCCAGCTGAGCCGAGTGGGCGCACTCGCATGTGGGGTGTTCGCTGGTAACGGTCGTCGCCGCAGCTGGGCATATAGACTCGCGGTGCGACGAAGGGTGCCCTCATGAACGATCTGGTCGACACTACCGAGATGTACCTGCGCACTATCTACGACCTCGAGGAAGAGGGCGTGGTGCCGCTGCGCGCACGGATCGCCGAGCGGCTGGAACAGAGCGGACCAACCGTGAGCCAGACGGTGTCCCGGATGGAGCGCGACGGCCTGCTGAAGGTGGCTGGCGACCGGCATCTGGAGTTGACCGAAAAGGGCCGTCGGCTGGCGATTTCGGTGATGCGCAAGCACCGCCTGGCTGAGCGCTTGCTGCTCGACGTGATCGGCCTGCCCTGGGAAGAAGTGCACGCCGAGGCCTGCCGCTGGGAGCACGTGATGAGCGAGCAGGTGGAGCGCCGCCTTCTGCAGGTGCTCGATCACCCCACCGTCTCGCCCTTCGGCAACCCGATCCCTGGCCTGGGCCTGCTCGGCGTGGACGGGACCGAGGTCGAGCCAGCCAACGCCAACCTGGTGCGGCTGACCGAACTGCCCGCCGGCGACTCGGTCGCAGTCGTCGTACGGCAGCTGACCGAGCATGTGCAGGGCGACTTCGAGCTGATCAGCAGGCTCAAGGAGGCCGGGGTGGTACCCAACGCCCGAGTGCTGGTCCAGACCAGCTCGCACGGTGACGTCACGATCGTCGTGATCGGCCACCAGAACGTCGAGTTGCCCCATGAAATGGCGCACGCGGTGAAGGTGGAAAAGGTCTAACCCGCCCGCCCGAACGCGCGTCTCGGCGGCAGCCGCACACCGAGCCGCTTCGCGAGCCGATAGCCGGTACCCGCCAATTCTCTTATTTGCTCGGGGCGCATGCCCGACTGCAGAGCGGTATCAAGCATGCCTGCCATCCGGTGCTCGGGGTCACTGCGCAGGGCGGCCTCCAGGGAGATGCCGGCCAGCGGACCGTCACCGCGGGCATAGGCCGAAAAGGCCAACAGCACCAGGGCTTCCACTCGCCACGGCTCCGGCAGCGTCCGCGCCAGCAGTGCCCACAATGCCTCGGCCGCCGCAGCCTCCGAGCCGACGGCCAGTGCGTACAACGTGTCGCGCACCGCGACATCGGTCAGACTGCAGGCCAATTCGGCGATGTCGGTGTCGGCCGGCCGGGCACCATCGAGCACCCGGGCGGCGACAGCGATGGCGTGCTGAACATCCCGTCGTCCACGGTCGTCCGGGTCGGTCTGCCAGTCGGCATCGCGGGTCACGGCGCGTTCCTGAATTGCCTTCACCAGCGGTGCGGTGCTCGCAGGGTCGACTGACTCGATGACCGCGTGCAGATCAGCCCGCCGCGCATAGAGTCGCCTGCCGTCGAGGACTGCCGCAGCGGCCAGCGGCGAGGCGGTTGGGTCTTCGATTGTGCCCGCCGACCCGCAGCCGTCGACGCATTGCCAATGTCCGCCCGCTTCGACGCGGTCGACCACATGACCCGCGTACAGCCCGACGTGGTGTTCAGCCAGTTCGGCGGCCAGCGTCTCGCACAACTGCCGGTGACTGTCGTTACACATCGGGCAGAGCGCCCCATCGGCATCGACGATCACCGCCACCACCGTCTGCGCACCCGATGAGGCGGCGATCTCGGCGAGTCGCCCCAGGTTGGACTCCAGGTCCGCGGACAGATCGGCCCGCATCACCGCGCCGATCCGGCCGTCCTCCTCCAAAGACACCACGACCAGGGATTTCTCGGGGATGAAGCCAAGAACGGCCGGCAGCGCAGCAATCAACGAACCGGGACGGGTCAGACGGAACTCGGGGTGTTGTGGAGTCATGCCCGAAGGCTCTCAGCGAGCCCCGTCGGGACTTCCACGGCCGACCGTCCCGGTCCCACGCACTGTGCACAAACCCGGGACTGTGGAGAATGGGCAGGAGGCGGGGAACAGAGATACCGCCCAGGCGCGTTGTTCGACGTGTTGCATCGAGCGAGGAGGCGCAGCCATGGCTGATGAGCAGGGCCACAAACCTGACCGGATGTATGAACTGGAGTTCCCCGCACCGACGCTGTCGTCGTCGGACGGGCGCGGACCCGTGCTGATTCACGCCCTCGAAGGCTTCTCCGACGCAGGCCACGCGATCCGGCTGGCGGCTGAGCATCTCAAAGAGTCTCTGGAATCGGAATTGGTGGCATCCTTCGCCATCGACGACCTGCTGGATTATCGGTCCCGGCGGCCGATGATGACGTTCAAGACCGATCACTTCACCCACTACGAGGAACCGGAACTCAACCTCTACGCCCTGCGTGACAGCGTCGGCACCCCCTTCCTGCTGCTGGCCGGATTGGAGCCTGATCTGCAATGGGAGCGGTTCGTCACGGCGGTGCGACTGCTGGCTGAGCGGCTCGGGGTCCGACGCACCATCGGTCTGGGCTCCATTCCGATGGCGGTGCCGCATACCCGGCCGGTGACCCTGACCGCGCATTCCAGCGACCGAAGCCTCATCGCCGACCACCAGCCGTGGGTGGGCGAGGTCCAGGTTCCCAGCAGTGCGTCAAACCTGCTGGAATTCCGGCTGGCTCAGCATGGCCACGAGGCCGTCGGCTACACCGTGCACGTGCCGCACTACCTCGCACAGACGGGATATCCGGCCGCCGCCGAGGCGCTGCTTGAGCAGGCCGCCAAATCAGCGGCTCTTCAATTGCCGCTGCGCGCGCTCACCGACGCCGCAGAAACGGTGCGATCGAAGATCGACGAGCAGGTCGAAGCCTCTCCTGAGATCGCCCAGGTGGTCGACGCTCTGGAGCGCCAGTACGACGCCTTTCTCGCCGCACAGGAGAACAGGTCACTGCTCGCCCGCGACGAGGACCTTCCCAGCGGGGAAGAGTTGGGTGCGGAGTTCGAGCGGTTCCTCGCCCAGCATGCCGACGAGTTCAAGGACGGGCTGCCCGACGACGGCGAGCCCGAGCCGGGCGCGTCAGCGCATGGGGATTGATGTCGCTGTCCTGCGGGTGTTCACCGACGCCGCCGGACAGTTCGGCAACCCGCTGGGGGTGGTGGACGCCGCCGCGGTCCCGCCGGCCCGGCGCCAGGCCGTCGCCACCGAATTGGGTTACAGCGAAACGGTATTCGTCGACCTGCCCGAACGCGGTTGCAGCACCGCGCACGCGCACATCTTCACCCCGGCGACAGAGTTGGCGTTCGCCGGACACCCGACGGTCGGCGCCGGTTGGTGGCTGCGCGAGCGTGGGACCCCGATCTGCACACTGCAGGTGCCGGCAGGCATCGTCCAGGTGCGATACGCCGCCGACCTGACCACGGTCGTCGCCCGCTCGGATTGGGGTCCGGAGTTCGCCATTCACGAGGTGGAGTCGGTTGCCGAACTGACGACCGCCCAGCCGTGGGACTACCCCGACGACATCGAGCACTACCTGTGGACGTGGGTGGATCGCGAGGAGGGACATATCCGTTCGCGGATGTTCGCAGTAAACCTCGGCGTTCCGGAGGACGAGGCGACGGGTTCGGCGGCGGTACGCATCACCGACTACTTAAGCCGTGACCTGTCCATCACCCAGGGCCGGGGTTCGCAGATATTCACGACCTGGAGTGCCGACGGGTGGGTCGCGGTGTCGGGGCGCGTAGTCAGTGACGGTCAGCGCAGCCTGTAAGAGGGCGCTTCACAGCGACGATTCGACTCCGCGATAAGCGCGCAGGGCCTCGATCTCCCTCTCGAAATCCTCCGCCGAGGAAAACGACCGGTATACCGAGGCGAACCTGAGGTAGGCCACCTCGTCCAGTTCGCGCAGTGGCCCCAGGATGGCCAAACCCACTTCGTTGCTGGGGATCTCCGCAGACCCGGCAGCGCGAATACTGTCCTCTACTTGCTGGGCGAGGAGGCTCAGCGCGTCGTCGTCGACCTGTCGGCCCTGGCATGCCCGCCGGACACCGCTGACGACCTTCTCCCGGCTGAACGGTTCGGTGACGCCGCTGCGTTTGACCACGGCGAGCACTGCGGTTTCCACCGTGGTGAAACGCCGACCGCACTCCGGACACGACCGGCGCCGACGGATGGCCTGGCCTTCGTCGGTCTCGCGGGAATCAACCACTCGCGAATCGGCGTGGCGGCAGAATGGACAGTGCATGACCACGCCCTCTCTCCCACCCTGAGCTGCACAGGACTGCACAAAGCCTACCCGTGCGCCGGCCGCGAGTGCCATCGCCGCACCGACCGTCAACCGATGGGAGCGATCAGCGTCTGACCGACGTCGACCGACGCCGAGTCGAGCTTGTTGAGATCGCGAATCCGCTCAACGACCTGGCTTACCGGGCTGTCCGGAGCCACCCGACGGGCGATCTGCTGAAGGGTCTCGCCAGCTTGCACCTGAACCACGGCCAGTTGATCGGCCGTTCCCGGCGGCGCGGCCACCCGGTCACCGCTGAACTGCGCGAGCGCGCCGAGCCACAGCGTGATGAGAGCCGTCAGACTCGCCAGGGCAATACTGACCACTGTGCTGACCGGCCGGCGCGTGTGCGCCGCCCGCGAGATCGGTACGCCGTGCGCCCGATAGCTCAGCGGCGCCACCGCTGGACGAGCCGGCGCCGGCCGGTTCGACCGGGCGACAAGCGGGTGGCGGCCACGAAGCTCAGCCGGGCCTCTGCCCGGTACGCCCGGTTCGTCCCACATCAGCTGCGGTCGATCGTCGAGGACTGTCATGTCCGTTCCTTCCCTGGCCATTCGCTCTAGCGTTCGAAAGATTACTCGCTCATCTGTTCGATTTTCGAACACCTGAGCGGGCGTGTCTGACGATAGGACAGGGCACTGACATTCCCGATCCGCAACCGCGACACGGTCGAACACATGTTTGATCTTGTCGGCGCAGCCGGTTACATTCGCACCCATGAGCGAAAGCACGCAGACACCAGGTCGTCAGGGCGGGTCCGGACAGGGGGCGTCCGGACTGACTGAGCGGCAGCGGACGATTCTGGAGGTCATCAGGGCCTCGGTCACCAGCCGCGGCTACCCGCCCAGCATCCGCGAAATCGGAGATGCCGTGGGCCTGACGTCGACGTCGTCAGTTGCTCACCAGTTGCGAACGCTGGAGAAGAAGGGCTATCTCCGCCGCGATCCGAATCGGCCCCGCGCGGTCGACGTCCGCGGTGTCGCCGACGGCGCCGCGCCGGTGGCCACGGAGGTGGCCGGGTCCGACGCACTTCCCGAACCTACGTTCGTGCCGGTTCTCGGCCGCATCGCCGCCGGTGGACCGATTCTCGCCGAGCAGGCAGTCGAGGACGTCTTCCCACTCCCCCGTGAACTGGTCGGCGAAGGGTCGCTGTTCCTGCTCAAGGTCGTGGGTGAATCGATGGTGGACGCCGCAATCTGCGACGGCGACTGGGTGGTGATCCGTCAGCAGAACGTCGCCGACAACGGCGACATCGTCGCGGCGATGATCGACGGTGAGGCCACCGTCAAGACTTTCAAGCGGTCAGCGGGTCAGGTGTGGCTGATGCCGCATAATCCTGCCTTCGACCCGATCCCGGGCAATGATGCGGTGATTCTCGGCAAGGTCGTCACCGTGATCAGGAAGATCTGACGACGGGCGGACCGCGCGGGTCTTACTCGGGCGCCTTGACGAATCCGTTGGCCTGCGCCAATTCCTCACTGGCGAACCAGACCTCAGGCAGGGTGTTCTCGTAGAGCACCGAGTCCGGCGTGTAGTACAGGCCCGAATGCGTGCTGCCCTTGATCCAGTACCCCTCCGGCGGCTGGAACGGATCAGCCAACGGCAGGTGGATGGCGGGACGCCACGAATCGTCGTCGTGCGCGGCCGGTTCAGCGGTGTAACCGGGGCTGTAGTCGATGTGCTCACCCTGTTCGGTGTCCTCCACCACCGCCTGCAGTTCCTCAGTCCAGGGCTCGTCCACCGCGTGCCGATGGCGGGACCGGCCGACCATCTCGTCCAGTTCCAACCGCCACGCGGCCGGCGATTCGCCCAGCGCGCTCGCCGAATGCCGGCCTGCAGCAGACCCGGCACTCGGGCCGCCGAACAACTCGCCGACATCGTTGGAAACCGGATCGGGCTCGTAGAACTCAGCGGGTTCATAGGCCGCAGCGGGTTCATAGGCCTCGGATTCGTAAACCTCAGCTTCGGTGGGAATGCGGGTCGGCGCAGTGTCGATCGCGTCTTCGTCGGAGTCGAATCCGATCTCCGAAGCCGACTCGTCGTCATAGGATCGAAGCGTCGACCAATAGGCCAAGTCCCGGTCGGCGTCGTCGTAGCGAGGCTCGCTCACCGGGGTGTTGCGCACGCCCGGCCACACGTCATCCCTGGAATCCGTCGCCAGGTAATCCCGGCGGTCGATCAGGACGTCGTTGGTGCGGCTCTTGCGCTGGGCCACTACGGCCAGCGCGCCGAGCAGACCAAGCAGCGGAAGCAGGATCGCCAGCCACCACCAGTGCCAGCCGCCCTCGTCCGAGGTACTACCGGAGGCCGGAGCAGCCGGTGTCTGGGCTACCGCGTCAGGCATTTCCAGACCGGACAGCTGCGAGGCAAGTTCGGACGGGTCGGAACTGAATTCCTTGGTTGCCTTGTTCCAGGACAACTCACCGCCGGTAAACGTCTGGGTGATGGTGTCACCCTTGGCGGTCTGCTCGCCGGTGGGCACACCGAGAGCGCCGGTAGCTGCACCCAACTTGGCCCAGGCCGCGTTGATCGGACCGCGAACCACGATCGCCCCGGTATCCGGTGTCCAGAAAATCGAAGGCTTGTCGGGAGCGCTGAAGGTGCTGACCCGGCTGTTGGGCACGCCGCCGTCAGCCTCGGGTCCCACGGGATAGCCCAGATCGCCGGTGGGGCCGCCAAGCGACTCGTACTTCGACAGGATCGCACCGGTAACGGCATGGGCGCCGGCTTGCGGAGAGTAGAAGATCTTGCCGCTGGCGTAGCCCTGTGCCGCCGCATTGTCACCGATCGTGGTCTGATCTCCCTGCCGGCCGCCAAGCGGACCACTGAGACCGCCGCTGGCTCGCCATGCCAGGTTGATCATGGTGGTCGGGTCCAGCGGGACCTCCAGACCTGCGAGGCTGTCAGCCAGACCCGGCGGGTCGGACGTGAAGGTGTTGGTGGCGCGGTTCCACGACAGCTGACCACCGCTGAACTTTTGGCTGACCACGTCGCCGTCGTACCGCTCGTCCTCGACCGGCACGCCGAGCGTTCCGGCCGAACCGCCCAGCCTGTCCCACGCGGCGTTGAGCGCCCCGCGGACGGACCACGCGCCGGTGTCGGGCGTCCAGAAGATTGCCGGTTTGTCGCTGGCGCTGAAGGTGTTCACCCGGCTCTTGGGGCCCACCAGCCCGGGAACCGTGTCGATATTCGGGAAGCCGAGGTCACTGTCGGCAGGGCCGCCGAGGGATTCGTACTTGTCCAGGACGGCGCCGTAGATCAGGTGGGCGCCGGTAGTCGGGGTGAAGAAGATCTTGCCGGCGCTGAACTTCTGGCCATAGCCGTCGCCGACCTCGAAAACGTCGCCGTCTTTGGCGCCCAGCACCGAACCGGATCCACCGGCCGCTTCCCACGCCTGATTGATCGCGTCAGTGGCATCGCTGTCCGGGCTTGCTACGGCAGATGGCACCACCAGCGCTGCTGCGGCGGCCGTGGCGGCCACCCCCAGCGTGAGCCGCCGCACCGTTCGGCTCAGCCGACTTCCAACCCGCGCCATGGCTTGTCCTTCCGGTTCGGACCAAATGCCCGTTTCACTGCAAAAAATGTGAGATCTCACGGTCGCATACGTTCGAAAAAGAAGGATGTCACGACACGCTGAGATTTGCCCAATCGCATCACGAATCGAGATAAAAACCGGATGCAATTGAGATTCGATCAAAAGTCGGTGTCGCATTAGACCCCGAGGCTGCGGCCGATAATCTCTTTCATGATCTCGGTGGTTCCGCCGTAAATGGTCTGCACCCGGGCATCCAGGAAGGCCCGCGCGACGTTATATTCACGCATGTAGCCGTACCCCCCGTGCAGTTGCACGCAACGATCGACGAGCTTCACCTGAGCCTCGGTGGTCCACCACTTGGCCATCGCGGCCTGATCGGCGGTGAGTTTGTCCTCCATCAGCAGACGGATGAATTCGTCGACCATGATCCGCACCGCGGTGGTCTCGGTTGCCAATTCGGCGAGCAGGAACCGGCTGTTCTGGAACGAACCGATTGGTTTGCCGAAAGCCTTTCGCTGCGTGACGTATTCGATAGTCTCGTCCAGAACGGCTTCCATCGCCGCGGCGGCCATGATGGCGATAGAGAGGCGTTCCTGCGGCAGGTTCTGCATGAGGTAGATGAAGCCCATGCCCTCCTCGCCGATGAGGTTCTCGACCGGAACCTTGACGTCGACGAAGGACAGTTCAGCGGTGTCCTGCGCGTCGAGACCAATCTTGTCGAGGTGACGGCCGCGCTCGAAGCCCGGCATGCCGCGCTCGACACCGAGCAGCGAGAAGCCCTGAGCACCCTTCTCCGGGTTGGTCTGGGCCACCACGATCACCAAGTCGGCGTTGATGCCGTTAGTGATGAAAGTCTTGGATCCGTTGAGAATGTAGTGGTCGCCTTCCTTGACCGCCCGGGTCTTGATGCCCTGCAGGTCACTGCCGGTTCCAGGCTCGGTCATGGCGACAGCCGTGATCATCTCGCCGGTGCAGAACTGCGGCAGCCACCGCGCCTTCTGCTCGTCGTTGGTCTGATGCAGCAGATAGGGGGCAATGACGTCGTTGTGCAGCGAGAAACCCAGTCCGCTGTAGCGCCCGGCGACGGTTTCTTCCGTCACGATGGTGTTGTACCGGAAGTCGCTGTCACCGCCGCCGCCGTATTCCTCCGGCACGGCCATGCCCAGGAAGCCCTGCTTGCCGGCCTCCAACCACACCCCGCGGTCGACGATCTTGTCCTTCTCCCACTGGTCGTGGTAGGGCGCCACGTGCTTGTTCAGAAACGCCCGGTAGGACTCGCGGAACATCTCATGTTCCGGCTCGAAAAGAGTGCGGGTGTACTTCACGGCTTTGCCCATGGCGTGACCTTCCGGGGACGTGGTGCAAGAACTGTCACCGAGGATAACCAACCGGATGGTTGGTGCCTAATCCCCTTAGCTCGTGACGTAGGGCACCATCGCCGCGGCCAGCGCCGCCGGGACCCGCGCCTTGACCCGGGTGCCGTCCGGGGTGTGCTCAGTCGCGTCCACCCGGCCCTCGTCGTGCACCCGCGCAACCAGATCGCCGCGCGAGTACGGGATCGTCACATCGACCGCGACTTCGCGGGGCTCGACCAACTCACCCAACCGGCTGCGCAACCGGTCCAGACCCTCGCCGCTTCGGGCCGACACGAACACCGCACCGGGAAGCGCTCGCCGCAACTGCGCGAGCATCACCTCCGATGCGGCATCAACCTTGTTGACCACCAACAATTCCGGCGCAGGCGGGGCGTGATGGTCAGCCTGCACCTCACCGATCACCTGGCGGACCGCCTCGATCTGAGCCAGCGGATTGACATCGGAACCGTCGACCACGTGCATCAGCAGATCGGCGTCGAGAACCTCTTCGAGGGTCGAGCGGAAGGCCTCCACCAACTGGGTCGGCAGGTGGCGGACGAAGCCGACGGTGTCGGTGAACACCAGTGGGCGTCCGTCTTCGAACTCGCCGCGCCGGGTGGTCGGCTCAAGGGTGGCGAACAAGGCGTTCTCCACCAGCACGCCGGCCCCGGTCAACGCATTCAGCAAGCTCGATTTGCCCGCATTGGTGTAGCCGACGATGGCTACGGAGGGCACATCACTGCTGCGCCGGCGGCTGCGCTGGGTGTCGCGAACCTGCTTCATTTCTTTGATCTCGCGGCGCAGCTTGGACATCCGCTCGCGGATACGGCGGCGGTCGGTCTCGATCTTGGTCTCACCGGGGCCGCGAGTGCCCACACCGCCGCCGCTGCCGCCGGCCCGGCCACCGGCCTGCCGGGACATCGACTCACCCCAGCCACGCAGTCGCGGCAGCATGTACTGCATCTGTGCCAGTTCCACCTGCGCCTTGCCCTCCCGGCTGCTGGCGTGCTGGGCGAAGATGTCCAGGATCAGCGCGGTCCGGTCGATGACCTTGACCTTGACCACTTTCTCCAGTGCGTTGAGTTGGGCGGGGCTCAGTTCGCCGTCGCAGATCACGGTGTCAGCAGCGGTGGCGACGACGATCTGACGCAACTCGACGGCCTTGCCGGAACCGATATAGGTGGCCGGATCTGGTTTGTCGCGCCGCTGGATGATGCCTTCGAGGACCTCCGAACCCGCGGTCTCAGCCAGCGCGGCGAGTTCAGCGAGGCTGGCATCGGCGTCGGCGGCGCTGCCGTCGGTCCACACTCCGACCAGGACGACTCGCTCCAACCGCAGTTGCCGGTATTCGACCTCGGAGACATCGGCGAGTTCGGTGGACAGGCCAGCCACCCGGCGCAGCGCGGCGCGATCTTCGAGGGCCAGTTCGCCAAGGCTTGGCTCGGCGCCGGGCGGGGTGCGGTCGGTGTCTGTCATAGGCGGATACCCGATGGTGTCACGCCGGGACAACGACGCGCATCCGATTAACGGGCCTGCGCCGCCCACCAGTCGTCGGAGAGTTCACCGCGGGCCACCAGAATCGACGGTCCGCGCAGGTAACTGGTGGTCTCGGTGATCTCGACGGTGACCTCGCCACCGGGCACCCTGACCAGTACCGTCCCCGTACTCGCACCGCCATGATCCAACGCGGCGACGGCGGCGGCCACCGTTCCGGTTCCGCACGACCGAGTCTCTCCGACACCCCGTTCATGTACCCGCATCCGCACGGCCCCATCCCGCACCGGGGTGAGCACTTCGATGTTGACTCCGTCGGGAAACTGGGCGCGATCGAACTCCACCGGTGCGCCGACGTCCAGGGCGGACAGCGACCCGTCGGTCAGATCGGCGACCAGGCAGGCCAGGTGTGGATTGCCGACGTCGACGCCCAGGCCGGTCAGTCGCCGCCCACCGACGGTGGCGGTCCCGACGCCGAGCCGGCTGACCTTGCCCATCTCGACGGTGACATCGGCGAGGTAGTCGTCGACCTCATGGACGACGACCGGCCGCGGCCCGGCCAGCGAACCCACGACGAACTCGGCGCGGTGCTCCAGCCCGGCAGAACGCAGGTAGTGCGTGAACACCCGGACGCCGTTGCCGCACATCTGCGCCACCGAGCCGTCGGCGTTGCGGTAGTCCATGAACCAGTCGTCACCGTCGACGCAGTCGGGCAGGCAGACCAGGATGCCGGCGTCCACCGCTGCCGCGGCGGTGATCACCCGCAGCACGCCGTCGGCTCCCAGTCCGCGTTGCCGGTCGCACAGCGCGCTGATCACGGCGGGGTTCAGGTCCAGCTGCCCGCCGAGGTCGGGCAGCACCACGAAGTCGTTCTCGGTGCCGTGCCCCTTGGCGAACATCACGGGCTTGAGGATACGTGCCGCCAGTGCGCCAGCACGGCGTCAGCGAGGCCCAGCGAAGCACCGTCGAGCCAGCGGATCCGGTGATCGCGCCGGAACCACGAGCGCTGCCGGCGCACATAGCGGCGGGTCCCGACGAACGTCGCTTCCCGCGCCCCGGCGATCGCAGCGGCTCCCCCACCAGAGTCGAGTGCGTCGATCACTTGGGCGTAACCGAGCGCGCGGGCCGCGGTGACGCCGTCACGCAGGCCGCGCGCCAGCAGGTTGCGAACCTCGTCGACCAGGCCGGCGTCGAACATCTGATCGGTGCGGTCAGCGAGCCGACGATCGAGAGTCTCTGTGTCCCAATCTAATCCGACGATAGCGGTGTCCCAGCGGGGTGCACCGATGGTGGGCGCGGACGCGGCGAACGGGCGTCCGGTCAGTTCGACGACCTCCAGGGCGCGCACGATGCGACGGCCGTCGGTGGCCAGGATCGCGCCGGCCGCTTCAGGATCGCGGCCGGCCAGCTCGCGATGCAGGGCGGCCGTCCCCACTTCGGCGAGGCGGCTTTCCCAACGGGCCCGCACGGCCGGATCGGTGGCCGGGAAGGCCCAGTCGTCCAGCAGCGCCTGGATGTACATCATCGACCCACCGACGATGATGGGGACGGCGCCGCGACCGGCGATGGCCTGCACGTCGGCGGCGGCGGCCTGCTGGTAGCGCGCGACGGTGGCGATCTCAGCAACGTCGAGGACGTCGAGCTGGTGATGCGGGACGCCGCGCCGGTCCGCCGGCGCGAGCTTGGCGGTGCCGATGTCCATGCCGCGGTACTGCTGCATGGCGTCGGCGTTGACGATCTCGACGCCGGCCGCGCCGCTCAGTTTCTCGGCGACCTGCAGCGCCAACTCGGATTTGCCGGTCCCGGTGGGCCCGATGATCGCGAGCGGACGGGCCATCAGGGCATCCAGACGCCCACGAAGTAGCCGACGCCGTAGGGCGCGTCGCCGGCCAGGGCAGTGGCCGCGGCGGGATTGGGTGCAAGGCCGGCGAGCACCTGGTAGGCGACCCTTCCGACGACCCCGTCGGGCAGGCGGGTCAGTGCCTCGGCGTTACCGGCGGCCAGCGCCGCGTCCAGTTCGTTCTGGATGTCCTGAGCCGCGGGGTCGTATCCGCCGGGGGCGGAGGGGTTCAGGGTGTTGGCGCCGTCGGCGAGCACCAGGACGCCGATCGGCTCATCGGCGGCCTCGACCTCCGCGCGCAGAGCCCGTCCCCGGGCCTGCGCCCCGGCGGCGTCGAGATCGGCGGAATACACCCGAACCTCCACTCGCGCCGCCGGATTGGCCGCACCGCGCAACCAGCCGGCGAACAATGCGCACAGGGGCAGTGCGACTGTGTCAGCGGCGGTGTCCGGGGACAGCGCGACGGCCACGTCAGCCCCATAGCCGGCGAAGGTGCCGCGGTTGCCCGGCCCGATGAACTGTTCGGCCGGCCCGACGCCGACGGCGATCCACCGTTCGGGCAGGACGGCGGCTGCCGCCACGGCGGCGTCGCGGATCCCGGCGACTTCAGCGGCCGCCAAGCCGGCGAGGGCGGGAACCAGAACCGGCGCTTGGGGACTCAGGGCGATCGCGGACAACACACCCGCCAACGCTAGCCGCCGCCGGGAGCCGCCGCGGCGACCCCGGTCGGTGCGGCGGCCGTGGCCTCGCTGCGGGCTAGGGCGACGGTGGCGACGACCATGGCTACGACGGCGGCGATCAGCAGCACCCAGCCGCGCTCGCCCGGTCGGAGCGTCTCGCCGAGCACCATGACACCGAGCACCGAGGCGACCACCGGCTCGGCGATCGTCATGGTGGGCAGCGAGGCGGCCAGCGATCCGGCCCGGAAGGCCGACTGCTGCCAAGCGGTGGCGGCGACGGCGACGGCGATCCAGACATACAGCTCCGGGGCGCTCAGCACCGCCCAGACGCCGTGCCCGAAGCGGTCGACGACTCCTTTGGTGAGCACCGCGAACACCCCCCACAGCGCTCCGGACACCATGGCCAGCAGCACGGCGGCCGCTGGACGACCGGCCAGTTTGCGGGCACCGAGCACACAGAGCACCAGCACCGGCCCCAGAACGGCGATTACCACCGTCCAGACCTCGAACGCGCCGCGGGAATGCCCCGGAGTCGGGTTGCCGACAATCACGACCAGCGCCACCGCCGCCGCCAGCACCGCAGCCCACACCCATTGAGCGGAGGTGACCGGCCGGCCGGTGCTGCGGGCATTGATCGGCAGGGCGAACAGCAGGGAGGTCACCAGCAACGCCTGCACGAGCAGCACCGAACCCAGCCCCAGCGCGGCGGCCTGTAACCCGAATCCCACCGCCGCCACCAGGCTGCCCAGCCACCACTGCCGGTCGCGGAGCAACCGGGTGAACAACTCCAGGTGACCGACCGGTTCGTCGGTCACCCCCTGGGCAGAGCGCTGATGGATCACGTCGCCGATCGCGATGAAGAACGCGGCACCCAATGCCAGCAGGGCTGCGATATCGGCCTTGGCCATCGACCACTCCTCTCCGGTGTCGCCGACAGCCTGCCATCGATCCCGCGCCCACGCCTCTTGCCGACCTGGTTCAATACCGAAGTGGCCGCCCGCGAGCGAACGGCCACAGGCAACGGCGCCGCTTCGCGCGGCAGGGGCGCGGGAATACCGCGCAGAGGGCAGGTGAGTCCATGACGATCGATGATTCGCATACCGGGGAGTCGCCCCAGCCGACCCCAGGGCCGGTTCCGGGGCCGATTCCGGGGCCGATTCCGGGGCCGATTCCGGGGCCGATTCCAAGGCCCGGGCCGGTTCCGCGGCCACATCCGCCGACCCAGGCGGCGGCCCTGCGGCCGATGGTGGCCCGCAACGATCCCCGTCGGTTCGGCCGGGTCGCCGAGGACGGCACCGTCTACCTGATCACCTCGTCGGGTGAACGGGTCATCGGCTCCTGGCAGGCCGGCGAACCGGACTCCGCCTTCGAGCACTTCGGCCGGCGATTCGATGACCTCGCCACCGAAGTGACCCTGATGGAAACCCGGCTCGCCTCCGGGACCGCCGATGCCCGCAAGGTCAAGCAGGCGGCTGCCGCATTAGCCGAATCCCTGTCGAGCGCCCACGTTCTGGGCGATGTCGACGCCCTGGCGGCCAGGCTGGCGGTGATCGCCGACCATGCCGACGAGACCGCCCAGGCCGAGCGCGCCCGCCGCGAGGAGCACCGCGCCGAGCAGACCGCCCGCAAAGAGGCGCTGGCGGTCGAGGCCGAGGACCTGGCGGCCAACTCCACGCAGTGGAAGACCGCTGGTGATCGGATGCGCGCCATCCTCGATGAGTGGCGCGCGATCACCGGTCTGGACCGCAAGACCGACGACGCGCTGTGGAAGCGGTACTCCGCCGCCCGGGATGCGTTCAACCGGCGCCGAGGAGCCCATTTCTCCGAACTGGACAAGGAGCGGGCGGGCGCCCGGGAAGCCAAGGAGCGGTTGTGCGCGCGGGCCGAGGAGCTGTCCGGCTCGACGGACTGGGCGGCGACGGCCGCGGCGTTCCGCGATCTGCTGACCGACTGGAAATCAACCGGACGGGCGTCCAAGGACATCGACGACGCGCTGTGGAACCGCTTCAAAGCGGCCCAGGACACGTTCTTCGCCGCCCGTAACGCGAATAATGCCGAACGCGACGCCGAGTTCCAGGCCAACTGCGAGGCCAAGGAGAAACTGCTCGCTGAGGCCGAGAAGATCGACACGTCCAATGCCAAAGCGGCCCAGGCGGCGTTTCGTGCGATCGCCGACAAGTGGGACGCGATCGGCAAGGCTCCCCGCGACACCGCGCCGGAACTGGAGCGGCGACTTCGGGCGGTGGAGAAGAAGATCCGTGACGCCGCCGACGCAGGACGGGTGGACCCGGAGGCACTGGCGCGTGCCGAGCAGTTCCGCACCCGCGCCGAGCAATTCGAGCGGCAAGCCGAGAAGGCGGCGGCCGCCGGCCGTGACAAAGAGGCCGCCGAAGCCCGCGCCAGTGCCGCCCAGTGGCGGGAGTGGGCGACCGCCGCGGCGCAGGCCGTCGCGAAAAAGCGGTAGCGGCGCAGGCCGTCGCGAAAAAGCGGTAGCGGCGCAGGCCGTCGCGAAAAAGCGGTAGCGGCGGTTACCGCTCGTCGGGGTGGGGTCCGCGCTCTTTGGGCGGATTGGGCGGATCGAGCCCGTCGTGCAGCGAGGTGGATTCGCGTTCAGCGGCCTCCTGCCGACGCTGCGCCTCGGCGGCCAACTGGATCGAGGTCCGGGTCCACACCACCCGAGCCCAGTGGAACGTCAGCAGTATCACGGTGATCCAGCCGAGGATGAGCCCGATGCCCGGGCCGGGCTGACCTTCCAACGCCGTCTGGCGCGACCACACCGACAGCATTCCCAACGGGATGGACACCGCGGTACCGGCCAGCGCGATCCAGGCCAGCGTCCACCGCCGGGTGGTCAGCGCCAGCATCGAGAAGCCGACCCCGAAAACCAGTGCGAACCAGCTGAACAACCGCGACGGCAGCGCGATGCCCACGCTGATCGCCTTGTCGTCTCCTGCCAGCACGTCGAGACCCCGGGCTCCTCCGGTGTGCGGCAGGATGAATGACAGGATCAGCACGAACACCAGGATCGCGACCACCAAAGCCCGAGCGCCCGGGTCGATCTCCCCGGCTACTCTTCGCTCGGCCGCCTCCAAGTCAGCCTTGTAGGCCTCGAATTCGTCGGCCATCAGCGTGAACATCCTGTCGTGGTGGGTGGAGTCGGCGGCACGCCGATGGAAGGCACGCCGAGCCCGACAGTGCGCGGGCGGCGGCCGGCGGCATGCGCATCGCCGGCGCGGGTGCGACGGTGTGAATTCACGCCGGAATCGGCGATCAGGTGGTGCGGTGCCGCGCCGGTGATGACGGTCGTGACGATGTCACCCGGGCGCACGTCGGCACCCCTGGCGGCGAAGTGCACCAACCGGCCGTCGCGGGCGCGCCCGCTCATCCGGGCGGTGACAGCGTCCTTGCGGCCCTCCCCCGCGGCGACCAGAACCTCGACAGTGCTGCCGACCAACGCCGCGTTCTCTTCCAGAGAGATGCTCTCCTGGAGGTCGATCAGGCGCTGATAGCGTTCCTGCACAACGCTTTTGGGAAGCTGGCCGGCCAGTTCGGCGGCCGGGGTTCCGGGCCGCCGGGAGTACTGGAAGGTGAAAGCGGCCGAGAACCGCGCCCGGCGGACGACCTCCAAGGTCTCGGCGAAGTCGTCTTCGGTCTCACCGGGAAAGCCGACGATGATGTCGGTGGTGATCGCCGCGTGCGGCATGGCCGCGCGGACCCGATCCAGAATGCCGAGGTACTTCTCGGCCCGGTACGAGCGGCGCATGGCCCGCAGCACCCGGTCGGAGCCCGACTGCAGCGGCATGTGCAGGGTCGGGCAGACATTGGGTGTGTGTGCCATGGCGTCGATGACGTCGTCGGTGAATTCGGCGGGGTGCGGGGACGTGAACCGGACCCGCTCCAGCCCCTCGATGTCGCCGCAGGCACGCAGCAGTGCCGCGAAGGCGCCCCGATCGCGCGGGGCATCCGACCGGGTTATCGGCGACTCGCGCGAGCGCTCGTCGGCAGCGAAGGACACCCCGTAGGCGTTGACGTTCTGGCCCAGCAGAGTCACTTCCAGAACCCCCTGGTCCACCAGGGATCGCACCTCAGCCAGGATGTCGGCCGCGGGCCGGTCGAGTTCCTTGCCGCGCAGCGACGGAACGATGCAGAAAGTGCAGGTGTTATTGCAGCCCACCGAGATGGAAACCCATGCCGCATAGGCAGAGTCGCGTGCGGCAGGCAGCGCCGACGGAAACTCCCGCAGCGCCTCGGTGATCTCGACCTGGGCGGTGCGGTTATGCCGCGCCCGCTCCAGCAGGACCGGCAACGAGCCGATGTTGTGGGTACCGAACACCACGTCGACCCACGGCGCCCGGGACAGCACGGCGTCGCGGTCCTTCTGCGCCAGACACCCGCCTACGGCGATCTGCATGTCGGGGTCGGCCTGCTTGCGCGGGGCCAGGTGGCTGAGGTTGCCGTACAGCTTGTTGTCGGCGTTCTCCCGCACCGCGCAGGTGTTGAACACCACCACGTCGGCGTCGCTGCCGTCGGGCGCCCGGCGGTATCCGGCCGTCTCCAGTAACCCGGCCAGCCGCTCGGAGTCGTGCACGTTCATCTGACAGCCGTAGGTGCGCACCTGATACGTGCGACCGGACGACGTACGGCCCGTGTCGTTCTCGTCGCAGTCCTGGTGCAGCACCGATGTCACGTCCCACATGGTACGGAGGTGCTGCCACCGGGTCGGGCGGCGGACCGTCTTCCCCGCGCCAGAGCAGCGAAACCTGGGTATGGTCCACACATGGCTGACGGTGGGGCGGTCCCGATGATCGCGATCAAGGGCGTCAATAAGCACTTCGGGGCCCTACACGTGCTCAGGGACATCAACCTCGACGTCGACCGCGGCCAGGTGGTGGTGGTGCTCGGCCCCTCCGGCTCGGGCAAGTCCACGCTGTGCCGCACCATCAACCGGCTGGAGACCATCGACTCCGGCACGATCGCCATCGACGGCGAGGTGCTGCCATCGGAGGGACGCAAGCTGGCGCAGTTGCGCTCAGACGTGGGGATGGTGTTCCAGTCGTTCAATCTGTTCGCGCACAAAACCATCCTGGACAACGTGATGCTGGCTCCGCTCAAGGTGCGCAAAGTCCCCGCAGCGCAGGCCCGCGAGCGCGCGATGTCGCTGCTGGAGCGGGTTGGGGTGGCCAGCCAAGCCGATAAGTACCCGGCTCAGCTGTCCGGTGGTCAGCAGCAGCGGGTGGCGATCGCCCGATCGCTGGCGATGCAGCCCAAGGTGATGCTCTTCGACGAGCCGACCAGTGCGCTGGATCCGGAGATGGTCAATGAGGTGCTCGCCGTGATGACCTCCCTGGCCGGCGAGGGAATGACGATGGTCGTGGTGACCCACGAGATGGGGTTCGCCCGCCGCGCCGCCAACCGGGTGGTGTTCATGGCCGACGGCAGCATCGTCGAAGACGCATCCCCCGATGAATTCTTCTCCAATCCGCGCTCGTCTCGGGCGCGAGACTTCCTCGGCAAGATTCTGAGCCACTAGTGGCGATGCGGTCACTTCTGCGGCGCGTTCTCGTCATCGCACTGCTGGGCTTGGGACTGCTGACCCTGGCCGGGTGCGGCGGTGCGGAGAAGCAGATCACCATCGGCACCAAGTTCGATCAGCCGGGCCTGGCGGTCAAGAAGCCGGACGGCTCGATGGCCGGCTTCGACGTCGACGTCGCCACCTACGTCGCCGGGAAGCTGGGGTACTCCCCGGACAAGATCGAGTGGAAGGAATCGCCGTCGGCGCAGCGCGAGACGCTGATTCAGAACGGCCAGGTCGACTACATCGTGGCGACGTATTCGATCACCGACAGCCGCAAGCAGAAAGTGGCGTTCGCCGGTCCGTATCTGCGGACGGGGCAGAGCCTGATGGTGCGCGCTGACGACACCGACATCACCGGCCCGGAGTCGCTGGCCGGAGGCAAGCGGCTGTGTTCGGTGTCGGGATCGACTCCCGCCCAGCGCATCAAGGACAAGTACCCGGGCGTGCAGTTGCAGCAGTACGACACCTACTCGGCCTGCGTGGAGGCACTGCGCAACCGTGCGATCGACGCCGTCAGCACCGATGAGGTGATCCTCGCCGGCTTCGGCGCGCAGTTCCCCGGCGCGTTCAAGATTATCGGCAAGCCGTTCTCGGAGGAGAACTACGGAATCGGTCTGCGCCTGGGCGATTCCGAGCTGCGCGACAAGATCAACGCGGCGATCGTCGACATGCAGGAGGACGGTAGCTGGACCGCCGCGTTCGAACGCAACCTCGGTGCTGCCGGGATCAGCGCACCCGTTCCTCCGCCGTTGGACACCGGCGAGGACAGCGGATCGGTGGAGAAGGTCGACATCCTCGGCAAGTACGGCGGGCTGATCGTCAAGGCGTTCTGGACCACCGTGAAGCTCACCGTGCTCTCGGCGATCGGCGCACTGATTCTCGGCACGGTGCTGGCGGCCATGCGGATGTCCCCGGTTCCGATGCTCAACTGGCTGGGCGCCGCCTACGTCAACGTGCTCCGCAATACCCCCCTTACGCTGATCATTTTGTTCTGCTCGTTCGGCCTGGCGCAGACCCTGGGCATCACGTTGGCCGACTCGAAGTCACCGACGTCCATCGCCGACAGCAACTTTCGGCTGGCGGTGCTGGGTCTGTCGGTCTACACCGCGGCATTCGTCTGCGAAACGGTGCGGTCCGGGGTGAACACGGTGCCGCTGGGGCAGGCGGAGGCGGCCCGGTCGCTGGGCCTGACATTCAGCCAGAATCTGCGAATGATTTTGTTGCCGCAGGCATTTCGAGCGGTGCTCATCCCACTGGGGTCGGTGCTGATCGCATTGACCAAGAACACCACGATCGCCTCGGCGATCGGCGTGGCGGAGGCCGCGCTGCTGATGAAGGAGATGATCGAGAACACCGCTGCGCTGTTGGTCGTGGGCGGCATCTTCGCTTTCGGGTTCCTGCTGTTGACCTTGCCGCTGGGCTTGCTGTTCGGCTGGCTGGGCAAACGCTATGCGGTGGTGAGGTAGGCAGATGAGCGCTTACGCGAAGAACGGACGGAACTGATGGCGGCCTCGGTTCTCTTCGATGCTCCCGGCCCGCGCGGGCGGGTACGCAACCGGGTGATCTCCGGGGTCACCATCGCCGTGGCCGTGCTGCTGGTGTGGGCGGTGATCGCCAGACTGGCCGGCAAGGGCCAGCTGACGGCGGCGAAGTGGCGGCCGTTCCTGACCGGCGACCTGTGGCAGACCTATGTGCTGCCGGGCATCGTGGGCACACTGACTGCCGCGGCGCTGTCGATCGTGCTGGCCGGGATCCTCGGCTTCGGCCTGGGCGTGGGCAGGCTATCGCCGGTGCGGCCGGTGCGGTGGATCTGTGCGGTGATCGTGGAGTTCTTCCGGGCCGTCCCGGTGCTGATCATGATGATCTTCGCGTACTTCCTGTTTGCCCTCTATGACGTCTTCCCGTCCAAACAATTGGCGCTGGCCGGCGTGGTGACTGGCCTGACCTTGTACAACGGCGCGGTGATCGCGGAGATCGTGCGCTCTGGGGTGGGTTCGCTGCCACGCGGGCAGGGCGAAGCCGCGTCGGCGCTGGGCCTGAGTTGGGGCCAGACCATGCGGTCGGTCCTGCTGCCGCAGGCCATCACATCGATGCTGCCCGTGCTGGTCTCGCAGTTGGTGGTGGTGCTCAAGGACACCGCGATCGGCTACCAGATCACCTTCCTGGAGATGGTTCGCCAGGGCACGGTGGTCGGGTCGACCTACGGGAACTACGTGCCGGCCCTCATCGTGATCGCCGTGCTGATGATCAGCTTGAACTTCACCTTGTCCGCGGCGGCCACCCGGCTGGAGAAACGGCTGCGCCGGTCCAAACGCACACCTGAGCCCATGGCGGCGGCGCCGATCAACATCGAACCGGGCGACTAGCCGTCCGGCCTCGCCGAGTCATAATGCGACGCAGCGCTCCAGCAACGCCGACGTCGGCGGTTGGTAGAACGACAGGACCGCGTGCTCGCAGCCGAGTTCTGCGTAGTGCGGGAGCAGTTCAAGCTGTTCGTCGACCTGCCCCGGCTTGCGGGGATGCAGAAACAACTGCGCTCCGCGCCTCACCTCGGACGGGGGCCGGCCGACCTCCGCGCAGGCCTCGTTGAGCCGGACGTTGACGTGACCCCACTCGGCGGGACCCTCGTGGCTGGGCATGTTCCACTCGTCGGCATGGCGGGCGATTACCCGCAGCATCTTGGGTTGTGATCCCCCGACGACGATCGGTGGATGTGGACGCTGCACCGGCTTGGGTTCGCACAGCGCGTCGCTGAGGGTGTAGAACCGGCCGGCGAAGCTGACCGACTCCTCAGTCCACAGCCTTCTGATCACAGTCAGCGCCTCGTCGAGCATCGCCACCCTGGTGCCTGGGCTCGGGAACTCGATACCGAAGGCACGGTGCTCGTCCTCATGCCAGCCCGCACCGATGCCGAAATCGAGCCGGCCCCCTGTGATGTGGTCGACGGTGACGGCCATCTTGGCCAGGATCGCGGGGTTCCGGTAGGTCACCCCGGTGACCATGCAGCCAACTCGGGCTCGGCGGATCACAGCCCCCATGGCCGCCAGCGTGGTCCAGCCCTCCAAGGTGGGCGTGGCGTTGTCGACCAGTCCGTAGAAGTGGTCGTAGTTCCAGATCGCCTCGAAGCCCAGTTGATCGGCGCTGCGCCAGAATTGTTCGAGCTCGGGGTAGGCGAATGTCGGGGCAAGCTTGACCGAAATCCGCATGACGCCGAGCCTAACCGGGGCTGGACCCGATTCCCCGCTCCACCTCGGACCGCGGCTAGACCCGTCGGCGCTCCCGTTCGGCGGCCAGCGCATCGGTGACCACCGCGACCGCCATGCTCTGGTTGTAGCCACGACGCGCGAGCATTCCGACGAGACGGCGCGTGACCTTCACGTCGTCACCCTCATCGAGCACTTCGCGCCGCAGCCGGCGCTCCACGAGCTGCTCGGCCCGCAGGCGTTCCGCTCCAGCGTCAATCCCGCTGAGTGCCGTGGCGATCACCTCGTCGGCGACGCCCTTGGTCCGCAGCTCGGCAGCCAAGGCGCGCTTGCCTTTTCCCGCGTAGACCTGCCGGGAGCGCACCCACTGGTCGGCGAAGTCCTCGTCGTCGACCAAGCCGACGGCAGTCAGCCGGGCCAACACCGTCTCGGCGACATCGTCGGAATAGCCGCGTTTGGCGAGGTGGCCGGCAAGTTCGGCACGGGTGCGGGCCCGCACGGTGAGCAGGCGCAAACACACGGCATGCGCCTGCTCCTCGCGGGTCTCAGAAGTCGACCGGGGCGGGCAGGACGTCATCGACGAGCTCGTCGGTCACCACGGCTCCGATGCCGAGCTTCTCCTTGATCTTCTTCTCGATCTCGTTGCCCACGTCCGGGTTCTGCAGCAGGAAGTTACGGGCGTTCTCCTTGCCCTGGCCCAACTGCTCGCCCTCATAGGTGAACCACGACCCGGACTTGCGGATGAAGCCCTGATCGACGCCCATGTCGATGAGCGAGCCCTCACGGCTGATGCCCTTGCCGTAGAGGATGTCGAACTCAGCCTGCTTGAACGGGGGCGACACCTTGTTCTTGACCACCTTGACACGGGTGCGGTTGCCCACTGCGTCGGTGCCGTCCTTAAGGGTCTCGATACGACGAACGTCCAGGCGCACCGAGGCGTAGAACTTCAATGCCTTACCGCCGGTGGTGGTTTCGGGCGAGCCGAACATCACGCCGATCTTCTCGCGCAGCTGGTTGATGAAAATCGCCGTGGTGCCCGAGTTGCTCAATGCGCCGGTCATCTTGCGCAGCGCCTGGCTCATCAGCCGGGCTTGCAGGCCGACGTGGCTGTCGCCCATCTCGCCTTCGATCTCGGCGCGCGGCACCAGCGCGGCCACCGAGTCGATGACCAGGATGTCGATCGCTCCCGAGCGGACCAGCATGTCGGCGATCTCCAACGCCTGCTCACCGGTGTCAGGCTGGCTGACCAGCAGGGAGTCGGTGTCCACACCGAGGCTCTTGGCGTACTCGGGGTCCAGAGCATGCTCGGCGTCGATGAACGCCGCGAGACCGCCGGCGGCTTGGGCGTTGGCCACCGCGTGCAGGGCGACGGTGGTCTTGCCCGAGGATTCCGGGCCGTAGATCTCGACGACGCGGCCGCGCGGCAGGCCGCCGATGCCCAGCGCCACGTCCAGTGCGATGGAACCAGTCGGGATGACCGCGATGGGCTGGCGCACCTCGTCACCGAGGCGCATCACCGCGCCTTTACCGTGGTTCTTCTCGATCTGTGCGATCGCGAGTTCGAGCGCCTTCTCGCGGTCGGGGGCCTGCTGCGCCATGATGACTCCGTTCATGTGGTGTTCGGGTGACCGCTGTTCGGTCGGTTAGCCGAGACGTTAGAGATGGCCTCTGACAAGTCGCGAACACTCTCCACAGTAACGAACATGTGTTCGATGGCAAGCGACACGCCCAGCGTGTCATCAGCGGGATATCACCACTGATCGCGGGGCACGTCGAAGTCGGCGCACAGTGCCCGCCAGACCTCTCTGGGATCGACGCCGGCCTCGATGGCCTGCACCGCGGTGCGCCCACCCAGGCGGGTCAACACATGGTCGACCAGCAACGAACTGCCGCGCACCGCACCGAACTGCACCTCGACCAGTTCACGGAATTCGGTCAGCCGCACGCCACCAAGTTACCCAGCCGGCGCGCCGCATCCGCACAGGCTCAGAGATCAGGTGGCGTGACGGGCTTCGCGCGCCAGCCGCTGAGCACCTCGCGCGTGGCACCACTTGAACGATTTCGTCAAGGGTGCGGAATACCTAACGTATCGCCCGGTGGCACACCTCAACGGGATCGGCCACCCCCACAACGCTGTCCCCCGCACGTCGCGCGGCTTCGCGGTAGCGAGCGTCCGCCAGCACCTCACCGATCGCAGCGATCAGGTTCTCGGCGGTCAGCGGTCGCACTAGTAGCGCACTCCCCTGTCGCACAACGCGATTCGCTAGTTCCCACTGATCACCGCCGCCGGGGGCGACCACGGCCGGCACGCCGGCGAGCAACGCCTTGGACAACATCCCGTGCCCACCCCCGCACACGACAGCATCGGCCTTGCGCAGGAGTTCGTCTTGGCGGCCCAGGCCCACCGTCGCCCACGGCGGCACGACAACGCCCTCGCCGGCGAGGCGGGACACCACGAGTCGTGAGCCGGCCGGCAGCGTTCTTCCGGGAATCAGCTGCTGCAGGGCAAGTTCGGCCAAGCCCACAGTGCCGATGACAGCCGTCGATGGAGCGACCACGATGAGCGGTCCGTCACCGGGCGGCAGTGGAAAGACGGTGTCGGTCGGCTCGAAGTGCAACGGGCCGACGACAACCGCCTCGGCGGGCCAGTCCGGGCGCGGCATCTCCAGGGCGGGCAGGGTGGCGATGAGTCGGCGCGCAGGGCCGGTGTCCACCGGTAACCCGATACTGGTCCGGGCCGCTGCACGCTGACGCTCACCGGCCCGGATCGACCGCGCGGTGAACGCCCGCATCACCGCATCCCGCAGCCCGCCGCGGACGCCGATGCCGGGAGCGAGACCACTCCCGATCGGCGGGAGACCCCGTGAGGGCAGATACAACGGGTGTGGGCTCAGTTCGACCCATGGCACCCTTAACAATTCAGCCGCCATGCCGCCGCAGGCCGTGATCACATCGGAAACCACCAGGTCCGGTTTCAGCCCGCGCAGCGCAGGGACATTGATCAGTGCCATGCGGGCGGCTCGTTCATGGAGCTTTGCTCCAGCATCGGAGTCGTCGTCACCGGCATCCGGGTCGAGCCCAAGCAATTCGATCGCGTCGATACCGGCAGATCGCGCGGTGTCCAGCCACGCGCGGCCGGTCAACAGAGTAGGGCTGTCACCGGCGTCCGAAAAACGCAGGCACAAGGCTATTGCCGGGAAGGCGTGCCCGGCTTCTGGACCGGCAACCACAGCGACGCGCATCACGGCCCACCTGCATTAGTTGGCCGGCTGGGCGCCATTTCGAGTACGATGTGTCCGAAAACAAGCGCATACGGCGCCCGTTCCCGCACGAATGACGATTCGGACCGAACCGGAAACACCTGTGACCTCGATTGTTCTGGCGGCCGACGAACACCACCTACCCTACGTTCCCTCGAATATCGCTCAGATTGCGCGCTACGGCCGCCGGGCGGACGGTGTAAATCTGGTCTTCCCGGCCGGACTTGCCAACGCTCATCTGGCCGACGCCGAAGTTGCAGCCTAGATGCACGACCTCACACTGACCCTGGTGCCGGTCCTTGACCTCATTCAGCTGCCCCACGCCGACCCTTCGCCCCAAGGGTCTGGAATCAGACGGGTCGATCGTCGCCGTTGACGTACCGAAGGATGTCTGCGATGCGTTGGGACGCCGCCTGCGGAGGCCGATCTTGCAGTTCTCCAATAACTGCGATTCACGATGGGCATCGACATCGGCGTTACGCAATGACATCGAGCCTTACCTCGGTCTCCTCGAACGTGCCGATCTGGTGATCACCACACGGCGACACCGGCAACTCCGGGTGATTGCGAGCCGGAGCGCCTATTGCTGGAACTCGAACGTGCGGCCCTCGTCTACGACCGAGTCCAGGTCACCGAAAACCTGCGCGCGCTCAAGGAGAGCCGCTGCGTACCGCATAGGCTGGAACCATGACCGATCAGATCACGGGTTTGAGCAATGACATCGACAACGCACATACCGTCGAAGTGCTGCTCAGCAGCCTGCAGGCGATGGACGTCGAGGGAGCGGGTGCTGTGCTCGACGACAACCTGGTCTATCAGAACGTCGGCCTGCCGACCATCCGCGGGCGGGCTCGCGCCATGAAGCTCTTCCGGGCGATGGACGGCCGGGCCGGCTTCGAAGTGAAGATCCACCGCATCGCGGTCAATGGGTCGTCGGTGCTGACCGAACGGACCGACGCGCTGATCTTCGGCCCGGTTCGGTTGCAGTTCTGGGTGTGTGGAGTCTTCGAGGTGTCAGGCGGACGAATCACCTTGTGGCGCGATTACTTCGACGTGTGGGATATCACCAAGGCGCTGGTGCGCGGCGTGGCCGGTGCAGCCATCCCGGCGCTGCGCCCCTCGCTCTGAGATACCCAGCGTCTGCGACGCTGATCTATGAGGAGCCGTCAGAACCTCTGAGCTGGTCCCAGTTCCTCGAACGCCTGCGCCCACCCGATCAGCCGGTCGGTGGCGTCGACCAGTTCGTCGCGGTATCGCTGCGGTGCCATCCCCGGTCCGGCGGAAGACACCAGCTGCGCCGCCGCGGTGACCATCTCGTTGTACTGACGCACGCCGCTGTTCAGCTGGGCGGTCAGGGCGTTGATGGTAGGTGCGAGGTAGT
Source organism: Mycolicibacterium sp. (assembly GCA_032117575.1). Lineage (GTDB taxonomy): Bacteria > Actinomycetota > Actinomycetes > Mycobacteriales > Mycobacteriaceae > Mycobacterium. The sequence continues at coordinate 15,522 of JAULZA010000057.1, read as the reverse complement.
ACCGGGAGTCGGGATTGTCGCCGGCTGCGCGTTCCATTGCGGCAACTTCCGATGCGGTGGCGGTCATGGTCGCCGCAGATCGGCCGGCCGCAGCCGTCAGCTCACGAATTTCCTCGGGCGGCAGCAGCTTGCCGCGGTCGATCACCCCCAACAGCGAATGCAGTCCCCGCTCTGAGGCGCCCAGCGCTGAGATCGCCGGGCGGGCGACCGAGCCTGGCGGCGGGAGCCGGCGGCCGCTCACCTCGCGCTGCGGGGGCAGCGTCTCCCCGCGCAGCCACCGGTAGCGCAACAGCCACAGAGTCGCCGGAATGGCGGCCCCAACAGCGATCGCACCGGTGATGATCAGCGCCCACACCGGGGTGCTCCACACCGCGAGCAGCCCCGTCACACCCACCCAGAAGACCGAGGCGAAGGCGAAGAAGAGCCCGAACCGCAACGCCCAGCGCCGCTTGCGCAGCAACCGGGCGCGCGGGTCGGCGGCCGCACTGAGTTTCTGCGCGGCCACATCGGCGTACTCGCTGACGGTATCGATGCCGCGTTGCAGCGTGGAACGCCAGTGACGCGACCCCGGCCGGGACCCAAAGCCTGCATCGTGCTGGGCTTTCACCGTCATCGAATACGCCTCTCTGAGCAGACCCCTACTGGCCGAGCGGCTGCTCGGGCTCCGGGGTGATGGCCGATGTGGAGGGGGTGGCCGGGGCGGCGGTGCCGCCGGACGGCAGGGCTTCGCCGCGCATCGAGGCGCGGATCTGCTCCAGACGGGAGTGGCCGGCCATTTGCACGCCGGCTTGCTGAACTTCCATCATCCGGCCCTGGACGGAGTTCTGCGCCAGCTCAGCCGATCCCATGGCGTCGGCGTAGCGGCGCTCGATCTTGTCGCGCACCTCGTCGAGGTTCGGCGTTGTGCCGGGAGCGGAGATCTCACTCATCGACCGCAGTGACTCGCTGACCTTCTCCTGCATCTTGGCCTGCTCCAGCTGGCTGAGCAGCTTTGTGCGCTCACCGAGTTTCTGCTGAAGCATCATGGCGTTCTGCTCGACGGCCTTCTTAGCCTGCTGCGCGGCACCCAGCGCCTGGTCGTGCAGGACCTTCAGATCCTCCACGCTCTGCTCGGCGGTCACCAACTGGGCGGCGAATGCCTCGGCGGCGTTGGTGTACTCAGTGGCCTTGGCAACATCCCCGGCCGCGGTGGCCTGGTCGGCCAAGGTCAGCGCCTGGCGCACGTTGGCCTGAAGCTTCTCAATGTCAGCGAGCTGGCGGTTGAGCCGCATCTCCAGCTGACGCTGATTGCCGATGACCTGAGCGGCCTGCTGGCTGAGGGACTGGTGCTGACGCTGGGCGTCCTCAATCGCCTGCTGGATCTGAACCTTCGGATCGGCGTATTCGTCGACCTTGGAGCCGAACAGCGCCATGAGGTACTTCCACGCCTTGACAAACGGATTGGCCATTTGGGTGTTGCCCACCTTCGAGTCGAGTGCCGCAAGGGATCGGATGTCCGAGCCTAAGTTTCCAGCCCAATTTATCGGTTCCGCCGCGCCGACCACACCACCTTGCGACGGCTGCCCAGCATTTGCGACAAAACCAAAGGTCAGGCGACTGCCATGGCCGCCGGATGCGGGATGACCACGGTCGGCGCATCAGCGCGTCGGCTCAGCCCCAGGCGCGCTTCCTGGCAGGCAAGTTCGGCGCCGGCGTCGGACAGCACCCGTGAAAGGGGGACATCCAGCGCAGTGCAGATGGCGCTCAACAACTCGCTGGAGGCTTCTTTTCGACCCCGCTCGACTTCGGAGAGGTAGCCGAGGCTGACCCGCGCCGAATCGGAGACCTCACGCAAGGTGCGGCCTTGGGACGTTCGCGCACGACGCAGCACGTCACCGATCACTTCACGCAGCAAAACCGCCATCGCGGTGTCCTCCTAGAGTCGTTGCAGCATCTTGTGCAACGCAGCGGAGGACCAGTTGGTTCCCGGCGCGCGAATCAGGCGGCCGCGCGGTTTCCCCGCAGGGCCGACACCACGTAATCGATCCCCGTGACAATGGTCAACACGATGGCGACCCACATCACCGACCACGCAACGGTCTGCCAGACGTGCGGCCAGTTGTGCAGCGGCAGGATGAACAGGCCGATGGCGATGGCCTGGACGAGCGTTTTGAGCTTGCCTCCCCGGCTGGCCGGGATGACTCCACGGCTGATCACCGCGAACCGCAGCAGCGTCACACCGATCTCCCGGACCAGGATCAACACGGTCACCCACCAGGGCAGATCCCCCAGCATCGACAAACCGATCAGCGCCGAGCCGACCAGCATCTTGTCGGCGATGGGGTCGGCGAGCTTGCCGAATTCGCTGGTCACTCCATAGCTGCGGGCCAGTGAACCGTCGAGCCGATCGGTGATGACAGCGATGGCGAAAATGACGAATGCGGTGATCCGACTGGCTGTTTCATGTCCGTCACCGGCGAACAGGAAGAACAGGAAGATCGGGACCAGCACCAGTCGCAGACCGGTCAGAAGATTGGGGACATGGACCATCCACTCGCGCCGAAGGACCGGCGGAGTCTGGGATGGGCCTGTCACAGCAACAGAATATCGGTTCACCGGTCACATCCGGTGAGCGTTGACCCGCCCGGGCTATACCGGCCGGGGAATCACTGCTGGCAATCTCCGGTTTTGCTGCCGACGGAGTCCGGGAATCAGCATCGGAACGCGGCTCCGGTAGTCCCGATACTGGTCACCGAGGGCGGCCATGAGGTCTCGCTCCTCAAGTCGAACTGCCACGAGCACGTAGGCGGATGTCGCCACGGCGAACAGCAGATGGCCCGCTGACATCGTCGGGATCGCCCAGAACGCCACGAGGAAACCCAGCATGATCGGATGGCGCACGAATCGATAGAGCAGGGATGTACGGAAGCCCAAGTTCGTGTAGGGAGCGCCTCGCCATCTCAGATACACCTGACGCAGCCCGAACAGATCAAAATGGTTGATCAGGAAAGTCGACACCAAGACCGTCAACCAGCCCAACCCGAACAACGACCACAGCAGCACCCGCCCCGGCTGCCATGAGACGTCCCAGATGACCGTCGGCATCGTCCGCCACTGCCAGAACAGCAGCGCCAACACCAGGCTGGCCAGCAGCACGTAGGTGCTGCGCTCAATCGCCGGGGGAACGAATCGGGTCCACCATCGTTTGAATACCGGTCGTGCCATCAGACTGTGCTGCACGGCGAACAGACCGAGAAGCGCGAGGTTCACGATGATCGCCTCGGTCAGCGACGCAGTGGTACCGCGATCCACGCTGCGCGGGACGAGAAGGTCGCCCACGAAGCCGATGGAGTACACAAAGACGGCCAGAAATACCAGGTAGCAGGCAGCGCCGTAGCCCAAGGCGACGTGTCGTTTCATAGTCGGGCCTCCCCAAGAGTTTCGCGCCCGGCCCGTTCTTGACGCTATTACTTGAACTCCGCTGGAACAAGGCTGACCGATAAGGTTGCGCCCGTGACCGACTTCTCCCCGGAATCAGCGCCGGTGGACAGCCGCGGCCGCGACGTGATGGTCCGGCGTGCCCGGACCTCTGACGTTCCAGAGATCAAGCGCCTGGTGGATACCTACGCCGGCCGCATCCTGCTGGAGAAGAACCTGGTGACCCTCTACGAGTCGGTGCAGGAATTCTGGGTTGCCGAACTTGAGGGTGCAGTGGTCGGTTGTGGAGCGTTGCACGTGCTGTGGTCCGACCTGGGCGAAGTCCGGACCGTCGCCGTGGACCCCGCCGTCAAGGGCCGCGGAATCGGGCACGCGATCGTCCGACGGCTTTTGCAGGTGGCACGGGAGCTGGAGTTGAAGCGCCTTTTCGTGCTGACCTTCGAGACGGCGTTCTTCGGCAGGCACGGCTTCACCGAAATCGAAGGCACCCCGGTGACGGCTGAGGTGTACGAGGAGATGCGCCGCTCCTACGACGTGGGCGTGGCCGAGTTTCTCGACCTCAGCTACGTCAAACCGAACATCCTCGGCAACACCCGGATGCTGCTGGTTCTCTAATCGCGCGACGATCAAGCGGCCCCCGGCCGCGTTGAGCAGCGCGACCATGTTTCTTCTCTAGTCGAAGTCCTCGGGGACACCCGGGGCGTCGTCGTCGTTGTCGTCGTCGTCGCCGTCGTCGTCGAGGCCGTCCGCGCCGGCGCCGCCCCGGACGAGGGCCAGGGTGCCGGCCAGTTCGTCTGGCTTGACGAGCACCTCACGGGCCTTGGAGCCCTCGGAAGGCCCGACTATCCCACGCGTCTCCATCAGGTCCATCAGCCGGCCGGCCTTGGCGAAACCGACCCGCAGCTTGCGCTGCAACATCGAGGTGGAGCCGAACTGGCTGGACACCACCAACTCGATGGCCTGTAGCAGCACATCCATGTCGTCGCCGATATCGGCATCAACCTCGCCGCGGTCGCCGGACGGTTTGGCATTGGTGACGCCCTCGGTGTATTCCGGCTCGGCCTGGTCCTTGCAGGACTGGACGACGGCCTGGATCTCCTCGTCGCTGATGTAGGCGCCCTGCAGTCGGATCGCCTTGCTGGCACCCATCGGCAGGAACAGTCCGTCGCCCATGCCGATCAGCTTCTCGGCGCCCGGCTGATCGAGGATGACCCGGCTGTCGGTCAGCGATGACGTCGCAAATGCCAGCCGCGACGGCACGTTGGTCTTGATCAGACCGGTCACCACATCCACCGATGGACGCTGGGTGGCAAGCACGAGGTGAATGCCGGCGGCGCGAGCCTTCTGCGTGATCCGCACGATGGCTTCCTCGACGTCGCGCGGGGCGGTCATCATCAGGTCGGCCAACTCGTCGACGATCGCCACGATGTAGGGGTAAGGGCGGTATTCGCGCTTGCTGCCCAGCGGTGTGCTGATCTCGCCCGACCGCACCTTGGCGTTGAAGTCGTCGATGTGGCGCACCCGGGATGCCTGCATGTCCTGGTAGCGCTGCTCCATCTCCTCGACCAGCCAGGCCAGCGCCGCGGCGGCCTTCTTCGGCTGGGTGATGATCGGCGTGATCAGGTGCGGAATGCCTTCGTAGGGCGTCAGTTCCACCATCTTGGGGTCGATGAGGATCATTCGCACCTCCTCCGGGGTGGCGCGGGCGAGCAACGACACCAGCATGGAGTTGACGAAGCTGGACTTGCCCGACCCGGTCGAGCCGGCCACCAGCAGATGCGGCATCTTGGCCAGATTGGCCGAGATGAAGTCGCCCTCGATGTCTTTACCAAGACCGATCACCAGCGGGTGGTGGTCCCGGCGTGTCGACGGCGCGGTCAGAACGTCCGCCAGACGCACCATCTCGCGGTCGGTGTTGGGCACCTCGATACCGACGGCGGACTTGCCTGGGATAGGTGCCAGCATGCGGACGCTCTCGGTGGCTACCGCGTAGGCGATATTGCGTTGCAGCGCAGTGATTTTCTCGACCTTGACTCCGGGACCGAGTTCCACCTCATAGCGGGTGACGGTCGGTCCGCGGGTGAAACCGGTGACTGCGGCGTCGACTTTGAACTGATCGAGCACCGAGGTGATCGATTCCATCATCTGGTCGTTGGCCGAACTGTGCCGCTTGGGCGGGTCACCGGCGACGAGCAAGTCCAGGGAAGGCAGCATGTAGGAGCCCTCCACGACGCGATCGATCGGCGCGGCGGGCGCGGCCGGCTTGTCGGGCTTGCCGGACGCGACAGCCGCGCCGGCCTTCTTGCGCCGGGGCTTGATCGGCTCGGTCACGTTGACGGCGGCGGTGGTGGCCGGTTCGTCGAGCGGGTAGTTCTCGTACGGCGTGCCGATCGGACCGGAGGCGCCGGGCCAGGCCGGCGGCTCGTCGGCGCTGTAGGCGCGGGGGTCGTCGTAGTAGCCGTCGGAGAAGTCCTCGGGCTCGGCAGCGTGACGGGCGCGGTTGCGCTGGCCGAAATCGGTTCGGGAACTGGCTGATTCGTCGTAGGCCTTCGCGTGTCTGCCGCCGCCGGCGCCGAGGTCATCAACGTCGTCGTCCGCATCGTAGTAGTCGTCGTAGTCGTGGCCTTCGTAGCCGTCGTAGCCGTCAGAGCCGTAGTCGTCAGAGTCGTAGTCGTCGTAGTCGGAGTTGCGGAAATCACGCCAGCGGGTGGCGAACATGCGGTGCAGCGATCCGGGCACCTCGCGGATGGTGGTCCCGGTAAGCAGCAGGACACCGAACAGCACCGCGGCGATCAGCAGCGGAGTGGCGATCCATGCGCTCAACCCGTCGGACAGCGGACCGCCGATGGCGAAACCGATGAATCCGCCGGCCCGCTGCCGCGCGGCCGGATCGGTGGGCCCGCCGGACCACAAGTGCCACAGACCCAGCACCGGAAGGCAGATCATCGCCGTGCCCAGCACCAGTCTCGGGCGAATCTCCGGGTGCGGCTCAGTGCGCATCAGGACGACGGCGACGGCGGCAATGAGCAGTGGCAGCAGGACGACGGCTCCGCCGACGAGCGTCCGCAGCACGGAGTCGATCCAGGCACCTACCGGGCGGGCGGCGTCGAACCAGGACGCCGCCGCGATCACGACCGCCAGCGCCAGCAGGCAAAGCGCCAGGCCGTCGCGCCGGTGGCCGGGCTCGATGTCGCGGGCCCGGCCCACCGACCTGGCGGTCGATCCGGCTCCACGGGCGACCACCAGCCAGGCAGCGCGGGCGGCACGCCCACCAGCCGCGCCCGCAACGGCGAGCGGGGACGGCCCCTTCTTGACAGGCGGCTTACGGCGCGGCGGCGCCGGCCTGCTCGGCTGGGAGTTGCGGGAAGTCCGAGCAGTCCGGGCAGGGGGCTGTGACCTGGTCGTTCGCGCGCCAGAGCGAGCGGCCGTCTTATTCGCCATGCGCGCAACATTAATCGCAGCGGCCCCTTTGGCACCATCCGACACAGGCGCCACAGGAGAGTCCGTTGCCAGAACGAAACCTAAGCGCCGCAAGCCACTGATGTGGTGCGGCAGCGAGGCGGGCAGAACCTACGGTGGACAGCGACACCCCCGAGCCAAGGAGCCCGCCAGATGCCCGTCGTCGTCGTCGCGTCGTTCACCGCCAAACCCGAGTCCGTCGAGGCGGTCCGCGCGGCCTGCATCAACGCTATCGAAGCGGTCCATGACGAGCCCGGATGCGATTTGTACTCCCTGCACCAGACCGGCGACACCTTCGTGTTCATCGAGCAGTGGGCCGATGCGGACGCACTCACGGCGCACAGCACCGCTCCGGCCGTCGCCGGGTTGTTCGCCGCAATCGGTGAGCACCTCGCCGGGGCGCCCGATCTGAAGATGCTGCAGCCCATTCCGGCCGGAGACCCGGCCAGGGGCCAATTGCGCCCCTGACCGGGATCCAGTTGGGCAACCGCTAGCCCGCTTCCCCGCTGTTGCTGCCGTCAGAGCCGCCATCGGCGTCACTATCGGTGCCGCCATCGGCGCCAGCCGTCGACTTGGGCGCCGACTTGGGCGCCGAATCGAGCGTCGACTTGGGCACCGACGTGGCTGCCGACTTGGGCACCGACGTGGGCGTCGACTTGGGCACCGACGTGGGCGTCGACTTGGGCACCGACGTGAGGGTCGCCCCGTCGTCCACCGCCGTCGTGATTGCGTCCCCCGGCGTCGCCGCGGCACTGCCCTGCTCGCTGTTCGCACCGAGCACCGCACTGGACGACCGGGGAGTCGACCTGCGCGGGGCACGGGGACGGACGGGCGTGTCCGACGATGCCGTGGAGGATGCGTCCGAATCGCCACTTGACGCCGGGACATCTCCCGGAGTCACTGTCCCGATGGTCGACGCCGCGGGCTCAACCGGTACCGCGATCGACGCGCTGGGCCGAACCGTCTGCCGCCCAGGCTCAATCGCGGCCGGAGTCGGCTGGACCGTGGTCCGGGTCGCAGCTGCAAGCGGTTGCTGGCCGGCGGGCTGGACAGCCGCCCCCGGCGTCGGCAGCCGCACCGGACGGTTGTAGCCCGCCTCGACGAGGGGCCGCAGCATCCGGTCGAATACCGGGGCCAGCGGTCCCAGGCCGGCAACCAGCGGAAGCACCGGGTTGGGCACCCACACATACGTGATCTTCCCCGGTGTCCCATCCGCCAGCTTGGGGGTGTACCGAACATTCTTCGGGCTGTTGACGTCCACGTTGAAGTAGTTCGGGTGCACCGTCTGCGATCCGGCGATGGCGTTGGCCACCGCAAGGGCATTGAACGGGTTGGACGGCCAGTCCGCCCACCCGTCGTACTGCCGGATCACCTCAATTCCGGTGTACGGCGTATCAGCGGGACGCTTTCGCGGTGCGCCGAACTGGAGTTGCTGACCGCCGTAAGCGTTGTCCGGATTGCCCAGCGACACCCACGACAACCGGGCGGGGTCCGGCGCGATAGCCGGATTAGCCTTCCACCGACGCAATACCGAGTCGATCACCTGACCGCCCTCACTGTGCCCAACAAGGATCACCGGACCGCTCCCAGGCAGGGCTTTCAACGCCTGCAGGACCTCGTCGGCCCCCCGTTCGATGAACTGGTCCCCCGGTAGGGCCAGATAGTCGACCGGCTGGCAGGTGTTGGGAGAGCGGCAGAAAGACCCCTGCAACTGCAACGGCGTGAAGTGCAGGACGGTCTGCACACCGACAATGCCGCCCTCCAGCGTCAGGACCGTGGCGGGCAACGATTGGGTCAGCGCGGCCAGGGTGTACGCGCTGGTGACCCCCACTCCGGTGCTCGGCAATGCCGAATCCGGGCTGTAAGCAGACAACGAGATGGCGGCACCTGCGATAGCGAATACGCTCACCGCCTTTGTTGATTTACGGTGCGCCCCGGTGGCGGCACGATGCCGTTTCGGTTGTGCAGATATTTGTTCTCTACTTCTATTCAGCAAATGATGGGAAGGAAATATAGCGCCCGGCAAAAAGCCGGGTTGCATGCGTTCCATTCGGCGGTTTTCTCCTCGAAATAATGGGTTTGAAAAGGCGACAGCCGGGAACACTAATGACGGCTATGGGTAATTAATAGCCCCATTTGGCGTGTTCGCTTAAAGTGAAATTAGCAAACTTGGAGTCTAATTCGGCAATAGGAATAAAAGGGCTTTATTTGCTTAATCGCAACGCAATAATCGCCCATTAGTCGGGACTTGAAGCGCAGCTAATTACTATTTCGATAAAGGGCAGCGGAATTATTCGCTCAACCCGAAATAAGCAAACCCATTGTCGGATCGCCGGAGACGGCAACGATTCGTAACCGCAGCGGATGTTTCATCGCCGCGGGGGTGGGAACTGTTCGCGGGTTCCTAGATTTCCAGGACGGTCGGCACGATCATCGGCTGACGACGGTAGGTCTCGCCCACCCACTTGCCCACCGTGCGACGTACCGCTTGGGCGATGCGGACCGGGTCGGTTACCCGTTCGGCCGCAAGAGACTCAAGTTCCTGTTGCACCTTGCGAGCCACCGGTTCCAGGGCTTTCGGATCCTCGGAGAATCCGCGCGAGAACAGATGCGGCGGCGCCGCCACCCGCCCGCTGCCGCGATGCATCACCACCGTGACGGCCACGAAACCCGAGCTGAGGATGAGCCGCTCCCCCAAGGTGACATCGTCGACGTCGCCGGAGATCAGGCCGTCGACGAACATCTTGCCCACCGGCACCGCACCGGCGATGCGGGCCTGTCCGGCGACCAGATCGACGCTCACGCCGTTCTCAGCAAGCATGATCCGGTCCGACGGCACCCCGGTGCGGGCGGCGAGTTTGGCGTTGGCCCGCAGGTGGCGCCAGTGCCCGTGCACCGGCATGACGTTGCGCGGACGCACCGCGTTGTAGAGGAACAGCAATTCTCCGGCGTAGGCATGGCCCGAGACGTGCACCCGCGCTTGCTGGTTGGTGACAACCCGGGCGCCCACGCGAGACAGTGCGTCGATAACGCCGTAGACCGCCTCCTCGTTTCCCGGGATCAGCGACGACGACAGGATGATCAGGTCGTCAGAGGTGACCGAGATGCTGCGATGCTCCCCTCGCGACATCCGGGACAGCGCCGACAGCGGCTCGCCCTGCGTGCCGGTGGTGATGAGCACCAGGCTGCCCGGGGCCATCATCTCCGCAGCGGAGATGTCGACGACATCGCGGTCATCGACCTTGAGGAACCCCAGATCGCGGGCGATAGCCATGTTGCGGACCATCGAGCGGCCGACGAACGACACCCGCCGTCCCAACGCCACCGCGACGTCGACGATCTGCTGCACACGGTCGACATTGGAGGCGAAACACGCCACCAGTACCCGCTTGCCGTCGGCGTTGCGGATCAGCCGGTGCAGTGTCGGCCCGATCTCACTCTCCGACGGTCCGACACCGGGGACTTCAGCGTTGGTGGAGTCGCAGAGGAACAGGTCCACCCCGGCGTCGCCGAGCCGGGACATCCCCGGCAGGTCGGTGGGGCGGCCGTCCAGCGGCAACTGGTCGAGTTTGATGTCGCCGGTATGAAGGACCGTCCCCGCCCCGGTGTGGATGGCGATGGCCAGCGCATCCGGGATGGAGTGGTTGACCGCGAAGTACTGACACTCGAACACGCCGTGCGAACTGCGTTGCCCCTCAGCGACTTCGATGAACGTCGGGTTGATCCGGTGCTCGCGGCACTTGGCCGCCACCAACGCGCAGGTGAACCTGGAACCGACCACCGGGATATCGCTGCGCATCTTGAGCAGGAACGGGATCGCACCGATGTGATCCTCGTGCGCGTGGGTGAGCACCAGCGCCTCGATGTCCTGCAGGCGATCCTCGATATGGCGCAGATCGGGCAGGATCAGGTCCACGCCGGGTTCGTCGTGATTGGGAAACAGCACCCCGCAGTCGACGATGAGGAGTCGACCGAGATACTCGAAAACCGTCATATTGCGGCCGATTTCACCGATACCGCCCAACGCGGTGACGCGCAGCGCTCCGGGAGCCAGCGGACCGGGCGGCCGCAGGTCGTCGATGGTCACCGACTGAGCCGCTCGGCCGGAGACCTCACTCCGAGCACGGCCGCCGCCCGCATATCCGCCGCCAGTTCCTCAAGTTGCGCGGGCGTCGCGGGCATCTGCGGCAGGCGGGGATCGCCGGCATCGATGCCCAACAGCCGCAGACCGGCCTTGGACATGGTGACTCCGCCGAGACGGCCCTGCGCGGCGTTCAACGGTGCCAGTGTCACGCTGACCTTGCGGGCGGTCGCAAGATCACCAGAGTTGAACGCGCTGAGCATGTCGCGCAACTGGCCGGCCGCCAGGTGGCCCCAGACACTGACAAGGCCGACTGCGCCGACGGCCAGCCAGGGCAGGTTCAACGCGTCGTCACCGGAGTAGTAGGCCAGACCGGTATCCGCAATCACCTGGGCCGCCCCGTGCAGATCGCCCTTGGCGTCCTTGACCGCGACGATGTTGGGGTGGGCCGCCAGGGTGCGGAGGGTGTCCCACTCGATCGGCACCGCCGATCGGGGCGGGATGTCATAGAGAACGACGGGCAGGTCCGTGGCGTCCGCGACGGCGCTGAAGTGCGCCACCAGGCCGCTCTGCGGCGGGCGGGAGTAGTACGGGGTGACCACCAGCAGGCCGTGGGCGCCTTCGGCTGCGCAGGCCTTGGCCAGGTGGACGCTGTGCGCGGTGTCGTAGCTGCCGGCGCCGGCGATGATCCGGGCCCGGTCCCCGACCGCCGCCAGCACCGCGCCCAGCAGGGCGAGTTTCTCGTCGTCGGTGGTGGTGGGCGACTCGCCGGTGGTGCCGGACAGCACCAGGCCGTCGCAGCCGGCATCAACCAGGTGGGTAGCCAGCCGAACCGCGGTCGCGGTGTCCAACGCGCCGTCCTTGAACGGGGTCACCATCGCGGTCAGGACCGTGCCTAACCGGGCGCTCGCGTCGAATCCGCTGGTGCTCACGGGCAGTTAGATTACCGGGTCGGCCCTATTGGTCCGTCGCCAGCGGGCTCGTCGCGACCTCGGTGCCGTCGGCCAGCACGGCGATCTCGAAGTCGGCGAATACCGCGGGCGCCACGGCACTCAGTTCACGCAGGCAGGCGATCGCCAGCCGGCGAATCTCGGTGTCGGCTTGCTCGCTGGCCCGCATCGCGATGAAGTGCCGCCAGGCCCGGTAGTTGCCCGTCACCACGATGCGGGTTTCGGTGTCATTGGGCAGCACGGCGCGGGCGGCCTGCCGCGCCTGTTTGCGGCGCAACACCCCCGGCGCAGCCGGTCGATCGGATCCTGCGGGCTGGTCGGCGAACCGGGCTTCGAGCTTGGCGAGCAGTTCCAGGTAGACCGCGCGGCTGGCGTCGGCGGCGTCGAGGACGAGCTGCTGCAGATCGGGGTCGTCGTCCAAACCGGGCGGCATAACCACCTGCGCAACGTCCTCGGGCACGTAGCGCTGCGAGAGCTGCGAATAGGAGAAGTGCCGGTGCCGGATCAGCTCGTGCGTACAGGACCGCGAGATGCCGGTGATGTAGAAGCTGACACCAGCGTGTTCAAGCACCGCGAAGTGGCCGACGTCGATGATGTGCTTGAGGTAGGTGGCGTTGGTGGCGGTTCGCGGATTGGGCTTGGACCAGCTCTGGTAGCAGGCCCGGCCGGCGAACTCGACCAGCGCCTCTCCCCCGTCGGCATCGGTGTCCCACGGCACGTCAGGGGGCGCCAGGAACTCCGTCCTGGCGATCAGTTGCACTCGCAACGGCGCGGTCTCGGCCACCCGATCACCCTAATGCGCTCTACTGCAGGGCTACTGCGACCGCCTTGAGCACCGGCGCGCCGGTCTCGTCGGTCAGCGTCAGCTGGTCGCCGGAGATGCCGAAGCCCCGGACAGCGCCCAGTGCTGCGAGGATCGCCTGCTCCTGCTGCATGGCTTCGGGCGGACCGGCCATCATCGTCGAAGCCATCTGGGAGAAGGTGAGTGAACCGCCGTCGAGGGTGTAGCCGCCCATCAGCCGGTTCACCCCGCCCGAACCGGCGACGCGGCTGTCCTGAGTGTGCAGCACGATGCTGGGCTCGCGCATTCCCTCGGCCACCTGGACCGGTTGGCCCCGTACCTCGATGAGTTTCCAGTAGGTCTCGGTCAGCGAGACGTCCGGAACCGGCGGCGGGTCGGTCTGGACGCGGTTCATCATCAGTTCGATCGGCGCCGGGTTCCGGGCGTCCACCGGGTTGTTGGACGTTGTGGTGAACCACAGCCGATCACCGACGGTCACCCGGGCGCGGGCGGCGTACACGGCTTGGGGCTGCACCGCCGAACCGGGGTAGACCACGGTGAATGGGATGGGCACCTGCCGCCCGTTCGCGGGAAACGAGGTCTGGCCAAGGGTGATCGCCGGCGCGTCGGCGCGGGAGATGTCCTCCAACGTCACGGTCACGACCGCGTCAGGTGGTAGCGCCATGCGTTCGCGGTAGACCACCGAGCCGGTCAGGGTCAGCATGTCGGGCAATGCTCCTCCTTCGTCGGCACTGGCACTGGCACAGCCGAACAGCGACACCACCACCGCGATCAGAGCAACAAGACTCACCCGCATACCGACCGATAGTAGGGGGTGGGCAGCTAATCAGCGTGCCGGAACCCTAGCGGCCGGCATGGGCCGGGTTGCGAAGGTGCGCCGCCAGATCACCGCGCTCACCGATGCGAACGTCGGTCAGCCCCAGCCAGCCGGCCATGGCGCGCAGTTCAGCGGCCAGGGCATGCGCCACCCGGGTGCTGCTGCGCCCCGGCTCGGCGAAGGCCCCGACAACCAGCAACTCTCCGGCCGCCCGGTCGGCCTTGAGGTCCACCCGGGCCACCAGTTCCCCGTCGAGCAGGAACGGCCAGACGTAGTAGCCGTACCGGCGCTTGGCCGCGGGGGTGTAGATCTCGATGCGGTAGTCGAACCCGAAAAGCCGCGCGACCCGGGGCCGGAAGAAGATCAGCGGGTCGAACGGGCACAGCAGAGCGGTGCCCCGGCCGGCACGCGGCACCGCAAGCCCGGCCCGCAGGTAGGCCGGCCCCCAGCCGTCGACCTCGACAGGCTCCAGTTCGCCGGCGGCCACCAACTGGTCCAAGGCGGGTTTAACCTGCTGCGCCCGCAGCCGGAAGTAGTCGCGGATGTCCGCGGCGGTGGCCACGCCGAGCGCGGTGGCCGCGCGCAGGGTCAGTTCCCGGACCGCCTCGGCGTCATCGACCGCGCGGGCCAGCACATCCGCCGGCAGCACCCGCTCGGTCAGGTCGTAGTGCCGGGCGAAGCCGACCCGGTGGGCGGTGGTGAACACACCGGAGGCGAACAGCGCCTCGGCCACCCACTTGGTTTCGCTGCGATTCCACCAGGCTCCTCTGCCCCGGCGCGTCACGGTCTGCAGGTGCGCCTCGATCTGCCCGGCGGTGCTGGGTCCGAGTTCGGCGACCGCAGCCACCACGGCGTCGACCAGCGCGGGGTTGTTCCTGACGATTTGCACGCCCCAGCGGCCGTGGGTGTACTCGCGCATCCGCCAGCGCAGCAACGGCCAGTCCTGCACCGACATCAGCGCCGCCTCGTGCGCCCAGTACTCCACCAGCAGCCGCGGCGAGCGCGGCGTGTGACTCCAGGCGGCCGCGTCGAGCAGCCCGCGGTCATACGGACCCAGGCGGCTGAACACCGGCGCGTAATGCGCCCGCACGGCCACCGACACCGAGTCCAGTTGCAGCACCTGGATGCGCTCGATCAGCCGGCGCAGGTGAGCGCGGGTGACGGCGCCCTTGGGCCGGGGCGCGGCGAAACCCTGGGCGGCGACCGCGACCCGACGGGCCTGGGCGGCGGTCAGCCGGGTCATACCCGCACGTAGCTCAGGAATCGGTAACGCAGCCCGGAGCTGCTGTCCTGCCACTGCCCGGCGGTGCCCAGCCAGGACTCGTCGAGCATGGGCGCCAGCGCGTCGTCATCGTCGGGGCGCAGGTCGATCTGCACCTCGGTCACCTCGCAGCGAGTGGCCGCAGGCAGGGTCAGGTGATAGATCTCCGATCCGCCGATCACCCAGATGTTGGGCTCGGCAAGGACCTCGTCCACAGAGGTGATGGCCTCGGCCCCGTCGGCGCGGTAGTCGGCGTTGCGGCTCAGCACCACATTGCGCCGCCCGGGCAGCGGACGGAAGCGGGCGGGCAGGGAATCCCAGGTGCGCCGGCCCATCAACACGGTGTGGCCGATGGTCAGGGCTTTGAACCGGGCCAGGTCCTCGGGCAGCTGCCAGGGAATGCCGCCGTGACGGCCGATGACGCCGGAGGTCGACTGCGCCCAGATCAGTGAGACCGACATCGCCGCTTCGACCGCCGCTAGACCGCCACCGGCGCCTTGATCGCCGGGTGCGGGTGGTAGTTGCGGATCTCGATGTCGTCGTAGGTGTAGTCGAAGATGGAATCCCTTTGGGCGAGAACAAGTTCCGGGTACGGACGCGGCTCTCGTCTGAGTTGCTCGGTGACCTGCGCGATGTGGTTGTCGTAAATGTGGCAGTCGCCGCCGGTCCAGACGAAGTCGCCCACACCCAGGCCGGCCTGGGCGGCCATCATGTGGGTGAGCAGCGCGTAGCTGG
>JAULZA010000056.1:0-4783 GCA_032117575.1 Mycolicibacterium sp. | reverse complement strand
TGCTTCCCGGCCTACCCGCCGCACGGCTGGCGGGTGATCGGGTCGGTCCTGTCCGGTCCGCCCGGTGTCCTGCTCGACGGGCAACCGTGGGCCGGCCGGCCGGGGTGGCAGTCCTACGACTGAGCCGTTGAACGGCCCTACCGGCCGGTTGCCGGTCCGCCCTTTCCGCCGGTGCCGCCGTCGCCTCCGCTACCCGACACCAAACCACTGTCGCCACCGACGTCGCCGTCCCTCGATAAGGGTTCATCGGAGGCCTTGTTAAGTTGCCCTCCGTGACGGCCCGGCCACTGAACGAACTCGTCGATGACGGCTGGGCGCAGGCGTTGACCCCGGTGGCCGACGACATCGGCCGGATGGGTGAGTTCCTGCGGGCGGAACTTGCGGCGGGCCACCGCTATCTGCCAGCCGGGCCGAATGTGTTGCGGGCCTTCAGTTTCCCGTTCGAGACGGTCCGGGTGCTGATCGTCGGTCAGGATCCCTACCCGACGCCGGGGCACGCGGTGGGCCTGAGTTTCTCGGTGTCCCCCGACGTGCGGCCGCTGCCACGCAGCCTGGCCAACATCTTCACCGAGTACCGGGCCGACCTGGGTTTTCCGCAGCCGGCTAATGGCGATCTGTCCCCGTGGGCGCAGCGCGGGGTCATGCTGCTCAACAGGGTCCTCACCGTCCGGCCGGGCACCCCGGCATCGCATCGGGGCAAGGGCTGGGAAGCGGTCACCGAATGCGCTATCCGGGCGCTGGTGGCCCGTGGGCATCCGATGGTGGCGATCCTGTGGGGCCGCGACGCGGCCACGCTCAAGCCGATGCTCGGCGGCGAACACTGTGTGGTCATCGAGTCCGCGCACCCGTCGCCGCTGTCGGCGAGCCGGGGTTTTTTCGGATCGCGGCCGTTCAGCCGGGCCAACGAACTGTTAACCGGGATGGGCGCCGAACCGGTGGACTGGCGACTGGCCTGAGCGGCAGTCTCAGCCGCGAACGACCTTGCCGGCCTTCAGGCAGGAAGTGCAGGCGTTGACGCGCTGTTTGTTGCCACCGGGGCGGGTGACGGCGTGAACGGTCTGAATGTTCGGATTCCACCGGCGGTTGGTCCGGCGGTGCGAGTGCGACACCGACTTGCCGAACCCGGGGCCTTTCCCGCAGATGTCGCAGACGGCAGCCATGTCAGAACTCCTCAAGTCTTGGTCGGTGGGCCGGGGCGGCTCGGCGGTGTCGCGGAGGCGCCACCACGGTGACCCGGCCCTTGAGGATACCGGCGTGGTGAACCGAACGCCAAAATGGGGCCGGTTCGCCCGGGGGTGCGCACGGGGGTGCGCACGGGGGTGTGCGCAGGGCCGGATCCGTCACCGGTGCTGGATAGGCTGACGCGACGGGCCGAGGATCGGAGGTGCGGATGGCCGAGCGGCGGCTGGATGCGACCGCCCTGCGGGAGTGGGCGCACACCTGCGTCGACGCCCTGATCCGGCACTCCGACGAGATCAACGGACTCAACGTGTTCCCGGTCGCCGACGCCGACACCGGGACAAACATGCTGTTCACCATGCGTGCCGCGCTGGTCGAGGCCGAACCCGCGGCCCACACCGGTGATGTCGTCGCGGTGACCGGAGCGCTGGCGCGGGGGGCGCTGACCGGGGCGCGGGGCAACTCGGGGGTGATCCTGTCGCAGATCCTGTGTGCTCTGGACGAGGTGACCGCCGCCGCCGCGGCCGACCGCGATATCGCCGATGTCGACGTGGCCCTGCTGGGCGCGGCGTTGCGGCACGCGGTGGCCCTGGTGGTCGCCGCCATGGGCGGGAAGGTGGTGGACGGCACCGTGGTCTCGGTGCTGCAGGCCGCGGCCGGCGACGTCGAATGCAGCGCCGATGCGGGCGCCGGCCTGGCCGATACCCTGGCCGCCGCCGCCGAGGTGGCGGCCGAGGCTCTTGAGCGCACCCCCGGCCAGCTGCCTGTGCTGGCCGACGCCGGGGTGGTGGATGCCGGAGGGCGGGGCCTGCTGGTGCTGCTGGACGCGTTCACCCACACCGTGTCCGGGCATGCCCCTGCCCGCCGCAACTATCTGCCGGCCCTTCCGCCGGCCCGCACCGACGTCACCGAGGCGCCGACCCCGCAGTTCGAGGTGATGTACCTGCTGGGCGGCTGTGCCGCCGATGCGCTGGGCGGACTGCGGGCCGCTCTGCAGGATCTGGGTGACTCGGTGGCCCTGGCGCCGGCTGCCGACGGCCGGCAGTCGGTGCACGTCCACACCGACGATGCCGGAGCGGCCATCGAAGCGGGCATGGCTGTCGGAGCGCTAAGCCGCATCCGCATCTCCGCGCTGGACACCGGGCGGCTCGCGCCCGGCGGCTGGACCCGGCAGCGGGCGGTGCTGGCCGTTGTCGACGGCGACGGCGCCGAGGGCCTGTTCGGCGGGGAAGGGGCGTGTGTGGCGCGCCCGGACGCCGAACTTCTCGACCCGGCCAACGGGCTGAGCGCCGACGAATTGCTGCGCGCGCTCGTCGACACCGGTGCCGCCCAGGTCATGGTGCTGCCCAACGGCTACGTCGCCGCCGAGGACCTGGTGGCGGGCTGCACCGCCGCGATCGGCTGGGGGATCGACGTGGTGCCGCTGCCGTGCGGCTCGATGGTGCAGGGCCTGGCCGCGCTGGCCGTCCACGACCCGGGCCGCCAAGCCGTCGACGACGGCTACACCATGGCCCGGGCGGCGGCCGGCTGCCGGCACGGCTCGGTGCGGATCGCCACCGAACAAGCGCTCACCTGGGCCGGGGCCTGCCTGCCCGGCGACGGTCTGGGCATCTCCGGTGAGGAGGTGGTGGTGGTCGACCCCGACCCGGTCGCGGCGGGCGCCCGTCTGATCGACCTGCTGCTGGGCTCGGGCGGGGAACTGGTCACCGTGCTGCTCGGCGCCGACGCCGATCCCGGTGGTGACGCCGTCACCGACAGGCTCGCCGCGCACGTGCGCCGTCGCCACCCCGGCACCGAATTCAGTAGCTACCGCACCGGCCACCGCGGCGACGTCCTGCTCATCGGGGTCGAGTAGTGGTAGCGCTGGGTGACCGCCTCGATGCCGTGCTGGGCACCAAGGCCGCCGGGCGCCTTGCTGAGGTGTTCGACATGCAGACCGTCGACGATCTGCTGCGGCACTATCCGCGCAAGTACAGCCAAGGTATGACGGTGCGCGGGGAGGACGACGACCCGCCTGAAGAGGGTGAGCACATCACTTTCGTCGGTGAGATCGAGAAGGCCGACGTGCGCTGGACCAACCGTCAGCCCCGCCGCGAGTATCTCGTCATTACGCTGCGCAACCGCCGGCCGAAGGTCACCGCCACGTTCTTCAACGCGAAGTATCTGAAGAAGCAGTTGGTCGAGGGCACCAGGCTGATGCTCTCCGGAGAGGTGCGCTACTACAAGGGCACCATGCAGCTCACCCACCCGGATCATCTGGTGCTGAACTCGCCGTCGGGCCGCCTGGGCGGCACCAAGTCGCTCAAGACGATCGCCGAGACCGGCCGTGACGGTGCCGGCGAGTTCGACATGTCGGTCTTCGAGCGGGACTTCTTCCCGATCTATGCGGCGAGCGCGAAGCTGCAGAGCTGGGACATCTATGCCTGCGTGCGTCAGGTGCTCGATGTGCTGGACCCCATACCCGAACCCCTGCCGGAAAAGTTTGTGCGGCAATGGGATCTGGTCAGTGAGGACGCCGCGCTGCGCGATATTCACACCGCCGAGAAGGAGGCGGACCGGGAACGTGCACGCCAACGCCTCACCGTCGACGAGGCCGTCGGCCTGCAATGGGCGCTGGTGCAACGGCGCAACGGTGACCTGGCCGGCTCTGGCCCGCCGGCCCCGCTCCGCGGCGACGGCCTTCGCGGCGCACTTCACGCTCGGCTGCCGTTCGAACCGACCGCCGGCCAGCGCGAGGTCCTGGAGGTCATCAGTGCCGAACTGGCCGCCACCAAGCCGATGCACCGGCTGCTGCAAGGCGAGGTCGGCTCCGGCAAGACGATCGTCTCGGTGCTGGCGATGCTGCAGATGGCCGATGCCGGATACCAGTGCGCGCTGCTGGCCCCCACCGAAGTCCTTGCCGCTCAACACGCCCGCTCCATCCGCGACGTGCTGGGTCCGCTGGCGATGGGCGGTCAGTTGGGCGGGGAGGAGCAGGCCACCCGGGTGGCGCTGCTGACCGGATCGATGTCGCCCGCCCAGAAACGTCAGGTGCGCGACGAGGTCGCCTCCGGCGCGGCCGGCATCGTGATCGGCACCCACGCACTGCTGCAGGACGCCGTCGAGTTCCACCGGTTGGGCATGGTGGTCGTCGACGAGCAGCACCGGTTCGGTGTGGAGCAGCGAGACCGGTTGCGCGCCAAGGCCCCCGCAGGCCTGACGCCGCATCTGCTGGTGATGACCGCCACCCCGATTCCGCGCACCGTCGCGCTGACCGTCTACGGCGACCTGGAGACCTCGACGCTGCGCGAACTGCCCAGCGGTCGCCAGCCCATCACCACCACCACGATCTTCGTCACAGAGAAGCCGCAGTGGCTGGCCCGGGCCTGGCAGCGGATCGGCGAAGAGGTCGCCGCCGGGCGGCAGGCCTATGTGGTGGCCTCCCGTATCGACGAGGACGACCAGACAGCCAAAGCCGAGTCGGCCGGTGGGAACCTCCCGCCGCCCATTCCCGTCGTCACTGTGTATGAGCAGTTGCGAAAGGGTCCGCTGGCGGGGCTGCGGCTGGGTCTGATGCACGGCCGGTTGTCCGCCGAGGAAAAGGATGCGGTGATGGCCGCGTTCC
>JAULZA010000055.1:0-1947 GCA_032117575.1 Mycolicibacterium sp. | reverse complement strand
AGATCCGCGCGGTGGCCTCTCCGATGTTCTGCCCGCCGCCGGTGACGATGGCCACGTGAGAGTTCATCCGGAAGTCGGCGAAGGCGTCGAATGTCATGGCCGCAGGTTAGTGGTTGTCCGCACCGGGTAGGCCATACTTTCGCGGTGGGCATCTTCGCGGTCACCGGCGCCGGGTCCGGGATGGGCAACTCCGTCGTCGCGAAACTGCGCGCAAGCGGCCACACCGTCGTCACCGTGGACATCACCAACGCTGAGGTCATCGCCGATCTCTCCACCCCGGCGGGGCGGCGCGGCGCCGCGGCGGATGTGCTGGCCGCGTGTTCCGGGCGTCTGGACGGCGCGGTACTCGCCGCCGGTCTGGGGCCGACTCCGGGTGCCGAGCGCATGATCACCGCGGTGAACTACTTCGGCGTGGTCGATCTGCTGGAAGCCTGGCGGCCCGCGCTGGCGTCTGCGGATCGCGCGAAAGTCGTTGTCTTCTCGAGCAACTCGACCACCACGGTTCCGGCGGTTCCCCGCCGTGCGATCCGGGCGCTACTGGCCGGTGATGCCGACCGGGCGTTGCGTTCATACCGGCTGTTCGGACGCAATGCCCCCGCGATGGCGTATGCGGCATCCAAGATCGCGATCAGCCGATGGGTGCGCCGGCAGGCGGTGACGCGCGAGTGGGCGGGGGCCGGAATCCGGCTCAACGCGCTGGCGCCAGGAGCGATCATGACACCCATGCTGGAACGGCAGTTGGCGACTCCCGATGAGGCCAAGCACGTGCACCGCTTCCCGGTCCCCATCGGCGGGTTCGGCGACGCCGGACAACTCGCCGACTGGGTCGTCTTCATGCTGTCCGACGCCGCGGATTTTCTCTGCGGCAGCGTCGTGTTCGTCGACGGTGGCTCGGACGCCTACTTCCGGGCCGATGACTGGCCGCGGGCCGTGCCGGCCTGGCGCACGCTGTCATACCTGTGGCGTACCCGCCAATTCGCAGGAGGGAAACAGCCATGATCCGCCCCGCAGGTGCACTGGGCGCCGTGATTCTTCTCGCCGTGGCGAGCCTCGGCTGCGCCGGGCCGGGGCCGGCCGGACCGGCCACCTCGGGCCCGCAGACCACGACCATCGAGGTGTCCTACGACGACCTGTTGAACCAGAAGCAGGTGGCGCGCGCCGTGACGCTACGGGTCGGCGATTTCCTGCAGGTGAGCCTCGGGTCCAACGCCTCGACGGGCTTCGGTTGGGCCCCCGACATGGAGATCTCCGACCCCGGGGTGCTCGCCCAGACCGGCCACGAGGCCGTGGGGCCGGCTCAGGGCAGCGGCCCCGGCGCCGCGGGCCGCGAGGTGTGGGTGCTGCAGGCCGTATCCGCGGGCACCGCGACGGTGATCACCCGGTACGGGCGGCCCTGGGAGGGCGGCGAGAAGGACAGCTGGACGTTCACCGCTGAGGTGACGGTCCGCTAGCCCCGCGAGTCACAACCGTCACTCTCGCCACTTGCTGCGTACCCTGGTCAGGTGCGTACCCCCTACCGCGTGCGGGCCGCAGTCGCGGCCGCGGGTCTGCTTGTGGTGGGCGCGGCACTGGCCGGCTGCAGCAGCACCGTCGACGGTATGGCCACCTGCCCGGGGTGCGGAACCAACTCTGAACCGGATTTCCCCACCCCCCGGCCGACCGGCACACCGTCGATTCCCACCGCATCACCCGGGGACGGCACGCTGGAACCCGATGCCACCGGCCTGGTGTTCATCGAGACCCGCTCCGGTGCGACCCGCTGCCAGATCTCGGCCGACACCGTGGGATGTGAGTCGGAGTTCACTGAGGCGCCCACCATCGACGGCGAGCCGGCCAACGGCGTCGAGGTGTCCGCAACCGGAGACAACAGATGGGTGCTCGGCAACCTCGGGGCCATCCCCACCGTCTCTCTGGACTACGCCACCTATTACGCCGTCGGCTGGACCA
>JAULZA010000054.1:0-83855 GCA_032117575.1 Mycolicibacterium sp. | reverse complement strand
ACGGCCACGATGCGAAAACGCTCCGAGTGGCGCACCAGGCCGTTGGCGGTTTTGCCGTCGATCCTGCCGAAGTTGCCCTCGCAGTACACCACTGCGGTCGGCTGCCGCTGCGACGACGGACGCTCGGCCGAGTCGCTGATCGGCTTTGACAAGGAATCGTATGCGGACATGTGAGCCTCCCAACTAGTTTGAGTGTCAAGCAATGTCGTCGGCGCTTGATCGGGGGAGATGCTGCCACTGCGTCAGCGTTAGTTATTCGTCATTGGGCAAAGTTTTTTCGGCGCACTCCGTCACGTGCGAATCGTTTGCGGCAAAAGTGCTTGCGGTGCGAATCGGTTGCGGCATGAGCCCGATCCCGCTCATCAAGATGATCCTGGTCCTGCTGACTCAGCGGTCCAGGAGCAACGGCCTACTTTTGGCAGTCAACCGGCGCGGCTCCGCCAATCGAAGAACCTGGTGATCCTTCTCGGCGCAGGCGCCGGTGCCGTCTGCTGCGCAGGCTGCGGCCCTTCCTAGAGCGAGCCCGGCTTCGGCCGGTCGTTGGTGCCCAGCACTTTGTCGCGGATTTCTGCGACGGCTTCGACCAGGGTCTGTCCGCCGAGCATGTTCCACCGCAGGGTCAGCTGATCCTCCGCCGGGCCAACCGGTCCTGGCGGCGGCGGTGGCGGCGGGGGCGGTGGCGGTGGAGGCGGCGGCGGGGGCGGCGGCGGGGGCGGTGGTGGTGGCGGCGGCGGTGGTGGTGGGGGTGGCGTCACCGCAGTGGCATAGGCGTTGACGCGCTGGGTGAAGTAATCCCACGGGAAGTTCGCGCCAACATCGGTGTGCGAGCCGATGCCCAGATACCGCGTCACGTAGTAGTGGTCGGAGATTCCGCCGGGCGCGCTGTAGTTTCCGCGCGGCATGACTTTGATCGGAATGCCGTATTTCCGGCAGTCCTGCACACAGAGATACGCCGCGACGTCGATCGCCCGCGACTGTTGCATCCACTGGGTGCGGGTCCAGGCGGCGCGGCTACCCGCGAAGCAGAGATTGATCGAGCGGTTGTTGGCGTTGAGCACACTCCACGACGCCAGGTCGGTGTCGACGACGTCGCACACGGTGACGCCGCGGTCGATGTAGTCCTGGCTGATCGTGTAGTGGTAGGAGACACCGACGTCGCCCTGTAGATAGCGGGCGAGACTGTCGGCGTTGCCGTTGCCCTCCTGGGTGTGGATGAGCCACAGGTCGATCCTGGTTCCGGCACGGCTCTGATTATTCGCACTCCACATCGGATACTCGTTGAAGTCCGGGCGCGGCGCGGACACCGCGGCCACCGCGGCCTCCCGCCGGGCAGCTGACTCGGACTCGGACTCCGTCGCCTCTGTCGATGAAGCCTTGGTCGACTTCTCCGGCGCTTCCTCTTTTTCCGCCTTCCGAGGCATGTGCTGCTCCAATCATGGTGCGGTGAAGGTCGAGGCTAACGTTAGCCAATACCTGGCCGCCGTCACGGTGAAACGGGCGGCGCGGCGTGACCAGGGCCGATGTTTCCCCCCGCCCACACCCGTCCCAGCCGAACGTGACAGCGCTGCTCAACGCGGGCAAAAACCGGCTGATCTGCGTTTTACCGCTGCCCGTTGCGTTTTACCGCTGGCGTTAGAATTTCGGCCGTGTCGATCACGGCGGTGGAAGTCATCGGTCTGGGCGTCGTCGCCATCCTGGTCGCCGGGGCGCTGATCTATCTGCTCGGCTCCTTCATGCTCAGCGCCGCGCACGTGGAGCGCCGCCCGGGGCCGCATCAGGCCCGGGCGATGGCTCGCGAGCTGTACTACGTGCTGCTCACCCAACCGCTGATCCCCCTGTACTTCGTCATCGGACGCCGATTCGCCCGCGGAGACGGCATCCCGGTGGTGTTCGTGCACGGCTATTTCCAGAACCGCGCCGACTTCGTCTGGATGGCCAGGCAGTTCCGCATTGCAACCAAGGGTCCGCTGTACGGGTTCAACTACCCCTGGTTCGACGCCGTGGACCGCAACGTGCCGCGGCTGGAGCGATTCGTCGAACGTGTCTGCGCTGAAACCTCCGCTGACCGGGTGACCCTGGTGTCCCACTCCCTGGGCGGTTTGGTGTCGCTGGAATACGCGCACACCCCCAAAGGCCAACAGCGAGTGGCACATTGCATCACCATCGGCACGCCGCACAACGGTGTGAAGTGGCGCGGGCCGATCCTGGGCAAGGTGGCCAAAGAACTACGGGAGGGCGGTGAGTTCCACGTCGAGCGACGCGAGCGTCCAGTGATCACGCCGACGCTGAGCGTCTACTCGACCCACGACAACATCGTGCACCCGCCGGCCACCAGTGCCCTGTCGGCTCGCGGCGGCATCGACGTCGCGGTCGACGGCCTGGGGCACCTGTCGCTGCTCTACTCCCCTGATGTGACCCGGGTGCTCATCGAATTCGTCGACCAGGACGAACGCGCGGCGGCGGCCGGATCCGACGATGGGAGCGCCGGCGCTCAGTGACCGGTAGGGCGTCGTGACGGCCGAACTGGCAAACTACCTAGCGTGATGACGCGAACGACGGCCCTGCTCGCCGCCCTCGTCCTCGGCGGAATGACAGCCGGCCCCGCAGCGGCCAACCCCGCGGATCCGCCTGGCGTCCTGACTTTCGGAGGTCTACCGCGCACCTACCTGGTGCATCCGGGAAGCCCACAGCCGGTCGGTTTGGTGATCAACCTGCACGGCGCCGGGATGAACGGGGGCCAGCAGTCCGCTGTGACCGGCTACAACGCCGTCGCCGACAGGTTTGGATTTGTCGTCGCCTACCCCGACGGAATCGACACGGCCTGGGCCGACGGGCGGGGCGCGTCGTTGCCCGACCGGCAGCGCGTCGACGACGTCGGTTTTCTGTCGGCGCTGATCGAGCGGTTGTCGCAGCAGTACCGGATTCCGCCCGGGAACGTCTTCGTCACCGGCATGTCGGCCGGGGCGTTCATGGCCAACCGCCTGGTGTGTGAACGCGCCGACCTGGTGTCCGCGATCGCCCCGGTGGCGGGGACACTCGGCGCCGGACTCCCCTGTGCCCCGTCTCGCCCGGTGTCGGTGATGGCGGTGCACGGCACCGCTGATCCGGTGGTCCCGTTCGACGGCGGTCCCATGGTGGGCCGCGGCGGTCCGAGCACCATCGTCTCGGCGCCGGCACTGGTGGAGCGGTGGCGCGAGATCAACCGCTGCCCCGGACCGCTGGTCAACGATCCGGCCGCCACCGGCGAGATTCAGGAGATGTCGGCCACCGGATGCGCCGACAACACCGAGGTGGTGCTCGTCCGGATCAACGGCGGCGGACACACCTGGCCGGCCGGGCGGTTCGCCCTGCCCGCGGATGTGGTGGGGCCCAACAGCTTCGCCGTCGACGCCTCCGGCGCCACCGCGCAGTTCTTCGCCGCCCAGATGCGCTAGGAACCGATACTGATCCGGTCGGACGCCGGATCGAGGTTGATCGGCACGCGCTTCTCGACGCTGGGCGCCGCCATCATCGGTTCATCGGCCTTGCGCTCCAGAACGCGGTAGACGAAGCTGCCGTCGGTGAAATCGATGCCTTCCGGGGAGATGCGATCACCCAATGGCAGCGCGTTCGTCGCGCGGTAGGTGCCGTCATGATTGACGGCCAGCACGGCGTAGTAGAAGGTGCCGCTGCCGCCGGGATCGTTCTGAAGCAGCAGCGCGGCGTCGGGTGCGCCGTCGCCGTCGGCGTCGCCGGTAACCGGCTCACCGACGATGCGGACCGTGTTCACCGTGGCCGAGCCGGGGGCGGCGGGTTTCCCGGCGACGCCGTCGCGCAGGTCGAAGGTCTCCGTGCCGATCGTCACGGACAGATTCTTCGGCCCGGCCACTGCCGGAGCGGCCCCGCCGCCTCCCTCGGGCAGGGCCGAACGCATGCTCAGCACCAGGGCCACGACGGCGGCTGCCGCCGCGATCAGCAGCCCCACGAGAACGGATCTCTTCACGGCGGTCACTTCACCTTGAGGTAACCCTCGTCGGCTGCTGCCGGTGCTGCGGCCGCGAAGCCGATCACCGCGCCAACACCGAGTGCGGCAACCAGACCGCCGGCACGTCCCACCAGTTCAGCCGTAGTCATGTCATCTCTTCCTGCGGCCCCCGCTGCTGGCAGCATAGCCACGGGGCGCGATTTGGTGGTGTCCCGGCGCGGGCGGTAATTTCATGCCGCTATGCACACTCTTCAACGGACCCGCACCCGGGCTGCGGCTGCGCACCGCACCGCCCGTGCGCAGCGGGTGCTGCGGCCGGTCGGCCAGTGCTTCGAGATTCAGATCGACCACCAGATCGACCATGACGGCGGCCGTTGGATGATTCGCATTCCGGAGATCCGCGGCGCCGCCGAGGCATCCTGCCGTTCGGCGGTGGAAGCCACCGCACGGGAGTGCATCGCCGCGCTGACGGGCATCCCGCTGGGCTACATCTCGGTCTGGGTGCGCGACTGACCGCCCAGCCGGCCTAGGAGCCCTGCGCCGCCGGGCGGCCGGCGGCGCTCCACTGCGACCAGGAACCGGGGAAGAGTGCGGCCTCGACGCCGGCTGAGCGCAGCGCGGCCAGCACCACCGACGCGGTGACACCGGACCCGCAGTACACCCCGACACCGTCCTCGGAGTCGACGCCGTGCAGCAAGGACGCCAGAGCGTCCTGCGGCAGGAAGCTGCCGCCGGCGTCGAGCACCGTCATGCTCGGCAGATTGCGGGCGCCGGGAATGTGGCCGGCTACCGCGTCGACCGGTTCAACCTCTCCACGAAAACGCTCCGGGGCGCGGGCGTCGAGCAGCGTCGCCACCGAAGCCGCGCCCACCTGATCGGCGGTGAGCGTCGGCCGGCCGCCGGCATACAGGTCGTCGTGCGCAACGGTGATATCACCGGGCGCAGGCGTCACCGGGCCGGTCTGCAGCTCTCCCCCGGCCGCCGTCCACGCCGCCAGCCCGCCGTCGAGGATGCGCACACCAGGAATTCCGGCGGCGGTGATCACCCACCAGGCCCGGCTGGATCCGGCCCGGTTCCAGTCGTCGTAGACGACGACGGGGCTGCCTTGCCGCAGGCCCCAGCGCCGGGCCGCGGCCTGCACCGCGGCACCGGTCGGCAGCGGATGACGCCCGAGGCCGGTGCGGGAGTGGTCGCTGAGGTCGTCCTCCAGGGACACGTACACCGCGCCCGGAATATGACCGGCTTCGTAGTCCGGCCGCCCGTCGGGCCGGTCCAGCCGCCAGCGGACGTCCAGAATGGCGGGTGGGGCATCCTCGCCGATCTGGCGGCGCAGTTCAGCGGCGGTGGTCAGAACAGCGTCCCGGTTATTCACGGGGACAGCGTAATTGGCGTCAGGTGGTCCAGAAACCACTGCCGGGCCAGCAACGCCACCTGTTCCAGCGCACCCGGCTCCTCGAAGAGGTGGGTGGCGCCGTCGACGACCACAACGTCGCACTCGGCGGGTATGGCGGCCGCTGCTGAGCGGTTCAGCTCCAGCACCTGTTCATCCCGCCCACCCACGATCAGCAGCGTCGGTGAGCGCACCTGCCCGAGGAAAGCGCCGGCCAGGTCCGGGCGGCCGCCGCGGGAAACCACCGCGAAGACCTCCACCCGCCGGTCGGCGGCGGCACGCAGCGCCGCACCGGCTCCTGTGCTGGCTCCGAAATAGCCCACCGCAAGACCGGCCGCGCCCTGGGCCGATCGCAGCCACTCGGTCACCGCGACCAGCCGGTCGGCCAGCAAAGCGATATCGAACACGTTGGCGCGGTTGCGTTCTTCCTCGCCGGTGAGCAGATCGAACAGCAGGGTCGCCAATCCTGACGACTGCAGAACCTCGGCGACGTAGCGGTTGCGTGGGCTGTGCCGGCTGCTGCCGCTGCCGTGGGCGAACACCACGATGCCGCGCGGCTCACGGGGAACGGTCAGCCGACCGGCGACGGTGACGCCGCCCGCGTCGACCAGGACCTCGTCATCGCGCAGATTGTCGGCCACGTCGCTCTCCCCCTCGTGGTGGCTACTCCCGCAGTGTAGGCGCGGTGTCCGGGCGGCCGAAGTCGATCTGGGCTGCCGGGTTGGCGATCGCGGTCACCATCGCGGTGCCGAACGGCCCGGCGTCGTCGAACAGGGTGGCGGCACCGACCGCGATGCCGTCGGAGCACCAGTGTGAATCAGCTTGAACACCAATGCAATCCGACTGCGGAAGCCGGGACAGCCCGACGGTAAGGTCGCCGTTGATGTACCCGATGCCGCGGGTGCCCAGATTGGTCACCAGGCTGGTCGCCTCCGATGCGACGACGGCCCGAACGAACGCACTCGGCGGCTCGCCCTCCACCACGTCGGGGGTGTTGTGGTAGGCCCGCTTGCGCGAGGTGTTCTGGTGATCGGCCCGGGAGTCGCTCCAGCCCGCGTCGTTGCTGCCCACCATGTAGACCGAGCCGACGAACCTGCCGGGCGCCGGAAACGAGTCCTCGTCGACCCACCCCTGACCCGGGGGCGGTTCGGAGCGCCAGTACTGGACCATCGTCGCCCGGGCGACGAGGACACCGTCCTGCCGAATTTCGCACTCGGAATTGCGGATGCGCCGGCCGTCCCGGAGAAGCCGCGTCCGAACCTCGGTGGGCGCGCGGTGGGCGGCCTTGAACAGATCGGCGGTGAGCCGGGCCGGCAGGAAACCGTCGGCGCCGTGCTGCAGCTCGAGGTTGCGGGCGGCAAGTCCGACCAACGCCGGACCGTTGAGCGAGCCGTTACCCCAGCCGCTCAGGGCGGACTCGGTGGGATGAAAGACACCGTCGGCATGGGTGAAGAAGTGGCTGGTGGCCCTGAACACCCCGGCATCCTCGCACAACGACATAATCAAGACCCGTCGCGGACGCGACGGTCGGGGGCCTGCGCAGTGAAGGGACGCACGTTGTCGGGTGCCCGAGCGACCGCCGCGCCGGCAGCACGCCCGCGTCTGCTGGTAGCCACGATGAGTGTGGTGGCGCTGACCGTCGCCATTCTGCAGACCGGTGTGGTGCCGGTGCTGGGAGTGATGGCACGCCAACTCGATGTTTCGGCAGTCGACGTCAGCTGGGCGGTGACGGCGAACCTGCTGGCCGCCGCCGCCAGCACTCCGCTGCTGGGCCGGCTGGCCGATCTGCACGTCAAGAAGCACGTTCTGCTGATGGTGTTGGCGCTGGTGCTTGCGGGCTCGCTGCTCGGAGCCGCCACCACGTCGCTACCGCTGCTGATCCTCGCGCGGGTACTGCAGGGGGCGTCGTTCGCGCTCTACCCGATCGGGGTGTCGATCCTGCGCGAGGAGTTGCCGCCCGACCGGCTGATGAGCACCATGGCGGTGCTCTCCGGCGTGCTGGGGTTCGGCGGCGGCGTCGGGCTGGTGATCACCGGCCTGCTGATGCGCGGGGATGCCAGTTATCACCGGGTGTTCTGGTTCACCACGGCGTTCGTGGTGCTGGTGATCGTCGCCGCGGTGACCGTCGTTCCGAGCCGCCCGCGCTCGGCCACCGGCACAGTGGACTGGGCCGGCGCGGCCGGTCTGGGTATCGGTCTGTCTCTGCTGCTGCTCGTCGTCACCAAGGGGACCAGCTGGGGTTGGACGTCGGCTCGCGCGGTGGCCGCCGGCCTCGGCGGTGCCGCCGCCCTGGGTTCGTGGTGGTGGTGGGAACGTCGATGCGCCCAGCCACTGGTCTCCACCGTCATGCTCGCCCGGCGGCCGATTCTGCTGACGAATGTGGCCACCGTGGCCGTCGGAATGGGTTTGTATTTCGCCTTTCTGGGGCTGACCGGTCTGGCTCAGGCGCCGGTCGCCAGCGGATACGGCTTCGGCGCCTCCGTGCTCGAGGCCAGTGTGGTCTATCTGCTGCCCGGCGCGGTCGCCGGATTCCTCACCGCCTTGGTCAGTGGCCGCTTCATCGATCGCTACGGGGCCCGCCCGGTGCTGATCGTCGGAACCGGCGTCGGGGTGGCAGGTTTCACGATGCTGGCCGTCGCGCACAGCACGGCCTGGCAGCTGATCGCCGCCAGCCTGCTGGTCAACGCCTACATCAGCCTGGCCTACGGCGCACTGCCCGCACTGGTGGTTCAGGAGGTTGACATGGGCGAGACCGGTGTGGCGACCAGCATCAACGCCATCGCCCGCACAGTCGGCGCGTCGGTGGCCGCGGCGATCGTCGCAGTTCTGCTGGGCCGCGATGTCAACGGCCACCCGCCGGAAAGCAGCTACACGGCCACCTTCGCGCTGGGTGCGGTGACCGCGTGCATCGCCATGCTGTTGATCGCCGCCAGCCGGTCGCGGCTGCGCGATATCGAGCCGGCCGAGGTCACCGATTACCGTGCGATGAACCACGAGTGGGGCTGATCAGGACTTCAGGTGACGGTGTCCCGCGGTTCGGAGTCGGCCAGCGCTCGCAGTACTGACGCACGGCGATCGTCGATGGAGCGGCCGAACTCCTGCAGTAGCGCTGGGCTGCGCTGCACCACTCGCTCGATAGCGTCGCGGTGCACCCGGACCACCGTCACTTCGTCGAGGGCGAACGCCGAACCGGTCACCGGGTGCCGAATCAGGGTGCTCTGACCGAGGAATGATCCCTCCTGCAAGGTTCCGACCTCGGTTCTGCTGCCGTCCTCGGCGTCGGCAGTGAGCAACACCGAACCCGAGACGATAAACGACATCGCCTCGGGCACAGTGCCATTGGCTTGCATCAATTCACCCGCCCCGTACCGCTCGATCGCCGCATGCGCCGCCATCTCGTGCTGCTGCTCGGCGCTGAGTCGCAGAGTCGGCGCTACCACAGTCCGGACAGCCTCCGCCACCTCTTCCGGGCTGCTGAACCCGTCGTCGGCCTCGTCGAGATGCAGTCCCTCGCGTCGGGCGGCGTACCAGATCCAGCGCAGGAACGTGTTTTTCGCCGATGAATCGTCGTTGGGTGAGTGCAGCGGGATATCGGTGCTGTATTTCATGGCTCCCACGTGCGCCGAACTCGGGCTGCTGTCCTGACGCACCTGCGGCAGTTGCGAAGCGACCCGATTCAGCATGGCGCACACCTGATCCGGCCGGTCCTCGACGGCGAACACCGTCGGCACGGTCAGCGTCCGGTGACCGGCGGGCCGGCTGAGGTTGAGAAACGATTCCCCGGCCAGCACCGAGTTCGGGGTGATCCGCAGCCCGGCCCCGGTCTGGACGTGCACCGCACGCCAGTTCACCTCCACCACGCGGCCTTTCTGCGTCGACGTCTCGATCCAGTCGCCCAGCCGGAAGGGCTGTTCGAACAACATCAGCAAGCCGGAGATGATCTGGCCGACCGAGTTCTGCAGCGTCAAACCGATGACGATCGAACCGATTCCCAGCGCGGTGAACAAGCCGCCCACGTTGGCGCCCCAGATGTAGGCGAAAATCAGGCCGCCGCCCACCGCGATGAGCCCGAACCGGATGACGTCGAGGAAGATCGCCGGCACCCGGCGCCGCCAGCTGGTGTCGGGCGCGGCGGCGAACAGCGAATTCCTGATCCCCGACAGCAACAGCACCAGAATCGCGATCGCCACCAGGGTGCTGACGATGCGCACGGGCGTGGACTTGGCCGGCATCTGACTGGCCCCGAGCATCACCGCCAGCAGGGCGCCGAACGGCAGCAGGAAGTTGCGCAGCAGCGTGACGGGCCCGAGCAGGGTGCTGCCCCGGCGGCGCAGGGTGTGCTGCCACTCGGTCAGCACGATCAGCGCCAGCGGCAGGCCGATGGCGACGCCGACCGCCCAGTAGAACCACGGATCCGACATCACCGAGAACATCACGGCGACTCCGTGAGCCGCCAGACGGATTCCCGGGACCCGTCGACGGTGATAGTCCCCGCGGCCGAGAACGGCAGGGCCTGGGCGAGAGTGTCGTAGACCCGGGCGGTGACGTAGACACCGGGGTCGGGCATCCCGTTCTTGATCCGGTGCGCGAGGTTGACCGCGGTACCCCACATGTCGAACACCGGGGACGGTTCGATCACCAGGCCACTGCTGACGGTGCCGGTATCGATGCCGGCACGCAGACTCAACTTCAGCGACGCCTCGCTGTTGAACCGCTCGATGATCCGCTGACACTCGCCGGCGAAGTTCACAGTTCGCCGGATATGGTCCAGCCGCGGGATGGTCAGTCCGCAGCTGCCGAGGAATCCGTTACGCACCGAGCGGATCCGCTCGATGCCGAATTCTGCTGCCGCAGCATCGAATTGCCGCATCAATTCGTTGGAGATGGCGAGTGACTCGGTGGATTCCAATTGGGCCTGCAGACGTTCCAGCCCGCCGATGTCGGCATAGATCACCGTGACGTCGGAATGTTCCCGGGCGGTGACCTCCTCGCCCTGGCTGTATTTTTCGGCGACCGGGGCCGGCATCAGGGAGTTCATCAGACGGCGGATCTGGCTACGCTGCTCGGCGAGCAGACCCTCCTTGACCGCCAGGCTGCGGCTCATGTCGTTGAACATCCCCGTCAGATCGCCGATCTCGTCGCGGGTTTGCACCGGTATCTCGACGTTGTAGTCACCGGCGCTGATCCGCTGGACGCCGGCTTCCAGTCGCCGGATCGGCCGCAGGAACACCTGGGCCAGGATCAACGCGAGCAGGCAGACGCCGAAGATGATGCCGGTGGTCGCCAGAACGACGATGCGGGTGAACGTCGCTTCCCGGGCGAAAGCCTCTGTGGTGTCGATCTTGGCGACTATCGACCAGCGCAGATCGGCCACCTTTCCAGCGGGGGCGTACGCCTGGATGGTCTCCTTGCCCAGATAATCCTTGGCGAACAGGGTGCCGGTGTAACCCTTCTCAGCCTCCCGGTGAGCTTCTGGAGCCACGGGCTGGATCAGCGTCGTACCGCCCTGGCGGATCGCGATATCGGGGATGTCGGGCGGGGTGCCTGCGTCGATCACCATCTGTCGGTACCGCTCCGGATCCTCCAGGAACATCCGGGAGTCCGACCGCATCAGGTAGTCCTCACCGGCCATGATCGTCTCCCCGGTCGCACCCATGCCGGCCTCGGACCATTTCTTGTCGAAGGTCATGATGCGGTTGATCTTGGTGATCGGGAATTGCATGGCCAGAACGCCCGCGGGCTTACCGTTGGGCGGGACCGGCGCCACCATCCACGCCGTCGGCGCCATGTCCGCCGGCTGATAGAACTCGAAGTCGGTGAAGATCACCCGGTCTGCTTTGT
This sequence comes from Mycolicibacterium sp., assembly GCA_032117575.1. Classification (GTDB taxonomy): domain Bacteria; phylum Actinomycetota; class Actinomycetes; order Mycobacteriales; family Mycobacteriaceae; genus Mycobacterium. Next base: position 72,660 of record JAULZA010000054.1, on the reverse strand, counting down.
TGCTTGACATCGCCTGCTGGAACGCCTCACGCAGCTTGGAGCCGTTGTAGGGCCCGGTGAGGATGTTGGTGCCCAGGTCCTGATTCTTATAGGCGCTGTAGACCACGTTGCCCCGGTCATCGATCAGCAGCGCGTCCTCGAACGCGAAGCGGGTCACGATCTCCCGGAAGAAGTTGTGGTACTTGACGTTGGCGGCCGACCAGGCGCTGCCGTCGCGCTGGTCTTCCGCAGCCAGAGCGAGCTCCGCGGTGGGCAGTTTGGCGGTGTAGGTGGCCTGCAGGTACCGCTCGGCGTTGGACGTCGGTAGCAGTGCCGCGACGTCCAGGCGGGTTCCGCTGTACTCCTCGGTCTGCTTGGCGAAAGCGTTGTAGGACTGTCGGATGGCCCTGTCCATCTCCGGGGTGATCGGGGCGTTGGCCAATTGGTCGAACCCTGCGGCGAAGTCGCGCAGCGCGTCACGGGTGCTGCTGCCGTTGGTGTAGGTGACCAGCGCGCTGCGCAGGTCGTTGACATCAGAGGTCAAGGCGCGGCGTTGCGACTCGAGAATCTCGGTGAGCCGGTTGACCGCCGCGGTGCGCAGCGAGTTCCGGCCGCTCTGGTAGGCGATCCCACCCACGATCGCCGCAGCCAGCACAGTGCACAACACCAGCATCAGAATCAGCTTGGACTGGATACTGATTCGATTCAGCAGGTTGCGGCGCCGTATTCGCGCGTGCGGCTTCCGCACGTGCCGGTCCGGAGCATCGGGCTCCGCTTCTTGCGCCATAGCCATCCCTTCCCCGCCGGTCGGCGGGAATCGACCCGCTGAAGAATACAGCAGATGTGACAGCTGGGACAGCTGTGAATTGCTGCCACCAGCGGTTTCGCGGCGCGCTCCGCGCGGCGATCCGAGCGGGTAAACCACCGAAAGCCTGCCGGCCGGCCGCCCACAGCAGCGATACTCAAACCTGTGACGGCTCGGTTCGCGACGGCCCTGGGGATGGCCGTGACCCTGGCTGTCGGGTCAGCGCACACGGCCGCCGCCAACGACGACTGGGAGCTCAACGGCACCTACACCGCGACCTCCAACGGCGAGTGGGCCCGCACCAACGACGTCTTCGAGGACCGGCCCAGCGTGCGGGCGATCTGGACCGTGGCCTCGCAGTGCAGCTACCCCACCGAGTGCACCGGCACGGTCAGCAGCAACCAGGGCTGGACCGCGCCGCTCTATCAGACCGGCGGTGAGTGGTACGTCAAACATATTGTGCCGCGGTGGATTCCCTGCCAGGACGGCTCCACCGCCGACGGTCTGCAGGTGTTCCGGTTCAAGGCCATGACCGCCGATGGATCCAACACCGACCCGACGTCGAACACCCTGGTCGGCGAGGACGCCACCACCGGCCCCAGCGGGGCGTGCGGACGCAGCCTCGCGGTGTTCATCACTATGCCGTTCAAATTGGTCAAGGTCGGCTGAGTCAGGTGGGCTGAGTCAGCCGGTCGGCAGCAGGTCCGTCCACGTTTTCGTGCCGTCCCCGGCGATGACATCGGTCTGCCGCGCCACCGTGCCGTCCGGGGTGGCGAACTGCCCGGTCCTGGGGTCGTAGGTGGCGATCGCCACGGACGGCCCGTCGGCCTGCGGGGCGAACGCGCTCGGTGCCACCTGGGTGCCCGGCGCCGGTGCGGGACCGGGCGGCAGCGGGGTGCCCTGCACCGGGCCGGTGATCTGGTCGGGCAGCGTGACCCGGCTGTCCGGCGGGATGCCTTGTGCGAGCAGATTGGGGTCGAACGGGTAGGGGCCCAGCGCATGCTGACGCATCGCCAGCGGATCGTAGGGCTGATCGCTCTCACAGATCTCAACGGTGGGTGCGCGCTTGCCCGGTTGGCCCATACAGGGGTAGTTGCGCGCGCCACGGACGGCGATCGGCGAGTCCTGCGGCAGCTTGCAGTACAGCCCGTCGGGAGTGTCGACATCGGACAGGTCGGACGGCGAGCGCCACGACGACGGCGGCAGGAAGCCCACCGTGCAGGCCGGCGGATCGCCGACGGTGAGGGTGAAGTCGCCCTGAGTGAAGCCGGTCGGGTTGTTCCGCGGCAGCCCGACCGCCTGCACCGAGCCGACGTACGGCGGCAACAGCACCAGCAGCTGCTCGGCGGAGGCGTGATAGGTCACGGCGATCTGCGCGATGGTGGTCAAGTTGGCCAGCAGGACCGGCAGCGTCGGCTTGACCTGATTGAGCAGCAGGGACGCCTCCTGCAGGGCGCCGGGCCCGTCGCGCAGCACCGAGCGCAGTTGCGGGTCGTTGGCGTTGAGTTGAGCGGTCACCGCGGCCAGACTGCGGGCCCAGTTCCGCAGCGACTCCGAGGCGGCCGCCTGAGCGTCGAGCAGCGGTCGCGCGTCATCGACCAGTACCCGCGCCCGGTCGCCGACCTTGTCGAAGTCTGCCGCCACAGTCGACACCGAGTCCAGCAGTGCCGCGAACTCGTCGCCGGAACCGTTGAGCCCCTTGAACGCTTCGTCGAGCAGCTTGGCCAGCTTCTCTTTGGGGATGCTGCTGACCAGTGCGCTGACCTGGTCGAGCATCGGGCCGACTTGCTGCGGGACGGTGGTGCTCGTCACCGGAATCACCGATCCATCCGTCAGATACGGCCCGTCCTCCGTGCGCGGCAACAGGTCTACGTATTGCTCCCCCACCGCTGAGACGCTGAGCACGCTGGCCTGCAGGTCGGCCGGGATCTTCGGCGAGGAGTCGAGCGACAGGGTGGCCTCGGCGCCGGCGCGGGTGGCCCGGACATCGGTGACTCGCCCGATCTGCACACCCCGGTAGGTGACGTTCGAGAACTGGTAGAGCCCACCGGTTCTCGGCAACTCCAGCGTCACCGAGATGCGCCCGATACCGAGCAGCACCGGCAGCTGCATGTAGACCAGGACCATCGCGGTGGTGCCGACGATCGCGAAGACGGTGAACAGCGCCAGCTGGATGCGGATGAATCGGGTGAGCACTAGTTGCCGCCCTTATCCAACGGGGCCAGCGCCGCCTCGGGTGCCGGCGGCGCCGGAGCCGGCGGGGCGTCCGGTCCGGGCGGTGGCGGCAACGCTTCTGGATCGTCGTCGGCCATGATGTCGGCCACCGCCGACGGGGGCGGATTGAACGGTGCGTTGAGTGGGTCGTAGGTGTAGGTGGCGTACCACGGATCACCGGGCGCGGGAACGAGTTTCGCTCCCTCCTGGCCCCACCGGGTACCCAGGAACAGGGACTTCTTCAACCGCGGCACGGTGAAGTCGAAGATGATGTACTGGTTCAGATAGTCGCCCCGGATGGCCCGGTCGATGGTGGCCTGCCCGTAGGGCAGCACGGTGAAGTAGGCCAGCGCCTTGTCGAGATCAGGTCCGACGTCGGCGAGCGAACGCAACGTGGGCTCGAGGTTCGCCAGATTGCGCACCAGGTCGGCCTGGGTGGCGTCGACCAGGTCGGTGGCCACCGTGCTGAAGGCGCCCAGCTTATCCAGAGCCTCTGTGAGCCTGGGTCTTTCGGCGACCAGTACATCCAGGGCGGGCGGGATGCGATCCAGCGCCCTGGTGAGCACGTCGCGCTGGCCGGCGAACGTGCCGGCCACCCGATTGAGTGAGACCACCGTCGCATTGATGCTGTCGCGCTGATCGGCCAGCACACCCACCAGGTCGTTGACGCGCACCAACAGGTCCCGGATCTGAGGTTCGCGGCCGTTGACCGCGCGGTTGACCTCGGTGACGATGTCGCCGATGCGGCCCACTCCGCCGCCGTTGATCACCACCGACAACGCCGACAGCGTCTCCTCGGTGGAGGGGTAGGTGGAGGACTTGTTCAGCCCCAGAGTGGCCCCGTCCGCGAGCCGTCCGGTGGGCGACTGACCCAGCGGCGGGTTGAGCGCGAGGTGCATGGACCCGAGCAGGCTGGTCTGGCCGACGGTGGCCACCGCGTTGGCCGGGATCACGACGCCCGGTTTGACCGAGATCGCGACGTCGGCGTGCCAGTCCTTGACCGCCATGCTGTTGACGCTGCCGACCACCACGTCACCGATGAGGACCGGCGAATTCGGTTCCAGAGTGGCAACATTGGCCAACTCGACGTGGTACTTGACCGAGTCGGGGCCGCGGCCGACCGCACCGGGCAAGGGCAGCGAGTTCAGGCCCCCGAATCCGCACCCGCTGAGACCTGAGGCCAAGCAGATCACGGCGATGCCCGTGCGCACTCCGAAGGCTCTGGTCATGGGGTGGCCCCCACTCCCTGCGGCAGCGGTACCGGCGGAGGCTGCGGAACCGGCGCACCGGGCGGCAGCACCGGGGCGGGGACTTCGGCAGGCATCAGCATGTCGTTCAGGGTGGACGGAGCGGCTGGCGCCGGACCGTGCGGCACGCCGGGTGGGACGGGAGCGCCGGGGAACAACGCGGGCTGCGGATCAGCCGGCAGGCCGTTGGGGGCGTACACCCCACGGGGACCGGGCGGACCGGGGGCGGGGCCCCAGCCCGGTGGCGGCGGCACGTCCCCGCTCAGACCGGTGTACGCCGAAATCTCCGGCGGCAGTTCCACCGTCGGCTCGGTGCCGTCCCCTCCGGGTGCCAGTTTCGGTTCGGAGTAGATGAGGTTCCACGGACTCGGCGACTTGCCGAGGTAGGCGTTGAACGGCAGCGGCAGGTAATTGAAATTGAGCAGCCGCAACGCGGGACCGAGGTACTGCGAACAGATCTTCCCGGTCTCGCTGGCAGTGGCGTTCTCGACCGCGCCGATCGCCGCGCAGACCACCTGCAGCGGATTGGAGAAGTTGGCCAGCGCGAAAGCGCCCAGCGCACTTTGGATGTCGGGGTTGTAGATGTTGTAGGTGTTACCGATCGCGTTGGGCGCGACATGCAGCAGATTCTTCAGCGCCATCTGGTTATCGGCCAGGTTGCGGACGACGTCGGACAGCCGCTCGACCTGTTCGGAGGCCTGGTTGCGGGAACCGGCGACGAACCGCTGAACATCGACCACCGCACTGGAGAGATTTGTCAGCGCCGCGTCGAGGTCCGAACGACTGCCGTCGAGAACGCTGGACACACTGGCCAGCCGGTCCTGGAATTGCACGATCTGGGAGTTGCTGTCGCGCAGCACGGTGACGAAGGTCTGCAGGTTGGCGACGATGTCGGTGATGTTGCCGCTGCCGTCGGCCAGGATCCGGCTCAACCCGGACAGCTGACGGACGGTCTCCCGCAGCTTGTCACCGTTGCCGTCGAGCGCATCGGCGGCACTTTCGATGAACCGGCCGACCGACGACGAGGTCTCCGCCGCTGTGGGGCCCAGGTCGGCGGACAGCCGGGCCAGCTGCGTTTTGAGCTCGTCCCACTCGACCGGCACCGCGGTCCGATCCGTGTCCAGCACCGCACCGCTGCGCATCCTCGGGGCCGAGGTGTCCCCGTCGGCGCCGTAGGCCGGTGCCAGCTGGACGTATCGCGCACCCACCAGATTCGGGGCGACGATCACCGCCCGGGCATCGGCCGGAATCGGTATGCCGTGGTCGACCGCCAGGGTCAACCGCGCCGTGGTGCCCTGCGGTTCGATGTCTGTGATGGTGCCGACTCTGACTCCCGCGACGCGCACCTGGTCGCCGGGATAGATCGCGGTGGCGGTGCTGAAGTAGGCGGTGACGGTCAGCGGCTTGCCGGCGGTGCCGCGCACGAACAAGGCGACTCCGGCGACCAGCAGCACTGCCAGCACGGCGGCGATCACGCCGCGGATCTTGGTGCGCGGTGTCACGGCGGCCCCCGGAGTTCGTTGCTCTGCGGAATCCCGTTGCGGGGGAACGGGAATTCGGCTCGCGGTCCGGCGTTGTCGGGTGGTTGTCCGGCGTTGACCCCGCGCCGGAAGCCCAGGGCGTAGTCGAAGAACGGTTGCAGCGTCTGGGCGGGGAGAAGGTTGGCGACGAAGGCGTTGTAGTAAAACCCGCCGTTGACCGCCTCGGCTTGGGTCAGCTGGAACTTCGCCAGGCCCTCCATCGCCTTGCCGACGTTGTCGTTGTTGCGCTGCAGCATCGCGGTGACCGAGTTCAGCTTCTCCAGCGCCGGCGCCAGTTCCTTCTCGTTGTCGGCCACCAGACCGCTCAGCTGCTGGGACAGCCCGGAGATGTTGGCCAGCAGGTTCACGATGGCATAGCGACGCTGCTCCAGCACTCCCAGCAGCTCATTGGCATTGAGGATCAGGGTGTTCAGCTGCTGGCTGCGCTGCGACAGAATGCCCGTCACGTCGGCCGCAGATGCGAGCAGATCCGACAGCGATCCGTTTCTGTCGTTGAGCGCCTTGGAGATCCGGCTGAGGCCGTCGAAGGTGGGGCCCAGTTGCGGCGCGGCCCGATCGATGACGGATGACAGGGTGTCCAGCGATTGGTTGATCGCCGCGGTGTCGGTGTCCCTGGTGTTGCCGGCGAGCTCCCCGAGTGCGTCGGTCAGCGAGTAGGGCGAGCCGGTGCGCGACACCGGGATCACATCGGCGGCCCTCAGGGTTCCCGGGCCGCGGGACTCCAGGGTGAGCATGCGCTGACCCAGCAGAGTGCCGGTGCGGATGTAGGCGGTGGTGGCCGAGCCGAGCGGAACTTTACCGTTGACCGAGAAGGTCACCAGCGCTTTGCCTTGCTGCAACTCCACTTTCGACACCGTGCCGACAGTGACCCCGGAGATCTTCACCTCGTTGGCGGGAGCCAGGCCGCCGGCCTCGGTGAACAGCGCCTGATGGCGGATGGTGGTGGCCCAGTTCCAGAGCGTCTGCGGCTGCAGTCCCACGGTGATGACCAGCAGGACCAGCACCACACCGATGAAGCCGGTGCGGATCAGGTGGGCGCCTCGATACTTGAGCATTAGGGTTCAGCGCACCTTCCGGTGTGCTGCATGATCCACGGGAAGTAGGCGGTTCGCCCCTGTAGGTCGGTGACCCGGACCGACATTCCGCACAGGTACTGGTTGATCCAGCTTCCGTAGGAGCCCAGCCGAACCAGTTTGCGATAGTTGTTGGGCGCCTTCTGCAAAGCGATATCGAGGGTCGCCTTGTCGTCGTCGAGCAACGGCGCCAGACGCCCGAGTTGGTCGATGGAGCCGGCCAGCGGCGGCCTGGCCGCGGTCAGCAGATCGGTCAGCGAGGCGGTGCCCCGCTCCAGCGCGGTGATCGCGTTGCCGATCGGGTCGCGGTCGGCGGCCAGACCGGTGATCAGCGTCTCCAGCCGGTCCACCGCCGCGGAGAACTTGCCGCCGTCGGCGTTGATGGTGGCCAGCACGGTGTTGAGGTTGTCGATCAGCTGCTGCACGGTCTGGCTGTTGTCGGCCAGCGTGTTCGAGAACGCCGACGCCCGGCCCAGGATCGACTCGACGTTGCCCTCCTGGCCCTGCAGGATCTGGATCAGCGAGGCCGTCAGAGCATTCACCGCCTGCGGATTGAGGCCCTGCAGAACGGGTTTGAGCCCGCCTAGTAGAAGGTCGAGGTCCAGCGCACCCTCGGTGCGCTCGGCGGGGATCACCGAACCGGGCGGCTGGATACGCACCGAACCCGGGCTGTCCAGCAGTTCCATGAACCGGTCGCCGGTCAGGTTCAGGTAGCGCACCGCCGCCCTGGTTCCCGAGGTCAGTGCGATGCCGGTATCGGTGCCGAACCCGACCAGCACGGTGCTGTCGGGTTGCAGCGTGACGTTCTTGACCGAACCGACCTGCACCCCGGCGATGCGAACCGAGTCCCCGGACTTCAGACTGGACACGTCGTCGAAGACGGCGCTGTAGGTGTGCTGAGCGCCGCCGCGGTACTGGCCGAAAACGGCGAACAGGCCGACGGTGATCATCAGCATCGTCACGATGAACACGACGACCTTGATCCCGGTGGTGCGCAGGTTGATCATCCCGGCATCCCGATCTGCCCGGTGTTACGCGGCGGGCCGTCCAGCGGCCCGAACAGCGCCTGCTTGAGTCCGTCGGAGTTCAGCAGGATGCCCTGGTTGCCGTACTGCGCCTGGTTGGCGCCGATGTCGGTGACCACGTACGGCGGCCGCTGCTCGTAGCCGACGTTGGGCAGGTCGGTGCATTGCGGGCCGCCTTTGGCGGCCACCTTGGGCAGGTTCGACGGATAGCGGTAGCGCTCCCGTCCCAGGAAGAACCCCTGGAGCAGAACGGCTCCCGGCATCGGCAGCCCGGGACCGTTGGCCAGCGGCAGGATCGCGCCCAGGCCGCAGGTGAGCGCCGGACCGTACTGGTTGGTCAGGTCGGTGGTCGGCACCAGCAGGTGCAGCACGTCGGCCAGCGGCTGACGATTCTCGGTGAGCACCTGGGTGCCGATGTCGGCGACACCGATGGCGCTGAGCAGCAGCGCATCCAGGCTGTCCTTCTCGTCGATCACGGTGTCGCTGATCCGGGTGGTGTTGTCGACGACGGCAAGCAGGTCCGGCGAGGCGTCGGCGATGCTGTCGAAGACCGGCGGGGCGATCTGCAGGACGTGGTTGAGGTTGTCCAGCGCCGGGTTGAGCTTCGCCAGCGCACTGTCGAGGTCGACGAGGGTCTGACCGAACTTGTCTCCTCTGCCGTTGAGCGCCGTTGAGATCGCCCCCAGGGTCTGATTCAGCTTGGCCGGTTCCACCTCGGACAGCACCGAGACCAGCTTGCCGAACACGGTGTTGAGTTCCACCTGCACCTTGTCGCCGCCCTGGATGACGGTCCCGGCAACCAGCGGCTCCGGGGACGGCGCCGCGGGCGGGACCAGTTCGACGAACTTGGACCCGAACACCGTCGAGGACGTGATGGACGCGCCCACGTTGGACGGGATGAGGTCGATGGCGTCCGGGTCGATCGCCAGGTGCAGCGCCGCCCCGCCGTCGGGCAGCGCCTCGATGGAATCGACCTTGCCCACCGGCGCGCCGTGCAGCTTGACCTTGGCGTTCGGGTACATCACCAGGCCGGCACGATCGGCGACGACGGTGACCGGCACTCCCCTGGTGAAGACGTCCAGGAACAACCCGAGCGCCACGGCCACCACCAGCAGCATCACCAGCATCGTCAGAACTCCGGCCAACGGCCGGGTGAAGCGGGGGCTGAGTCGCGGTTTCACGGTGTCGTCATCCGGACAGGTTGAAGTTGCCGTTGGAACCGTAAATCGCCAGCGAGACAAGCAGAGTCACCGACACCACCACGATCAGCGAGGTGCGCACCGCGTTGCCCACCGCCACACCGACACCGGACGGGCCACCGGAGGCGAAGTAGCCGAAATAGGTGTGGATCAGCAGGATGGCGATCGCCATCGCCACCGCCTGCATGAACGACCACAACAGGTCCAGCGGGTTGAGAAAAGTGTCGAAGTAATGGTTGTAAAGGCCGCCGGACTGGCCGAACAGCGCGACCGTCACGAACTGGCTGGCCAGGAAAGACAGGATCACCGCGATCGAGTACAGCGGCGCGATGGCGACCAGGCCGGCGATCAGCCTGGTGGAGACGAGGTACTCGACGGAGTTGATCCCCATCGTCTCCAGCGCGTCGACCTCCTCGTTGATCCGCATGGCGCCCAACTGGGCGGTCACCCCGGCGCCGAAGGTGGCCGCCAAACCGATGCCCGCCACCACCGGCGCGGAGATCCGCACGTTGATGAATGCGGCCAGGAATCCGGTGAGTGCTTCGATGCCGATGTTTCCCAGCGACGCGTAGCCCTGAACGGCCAGCGTTCCGCCGGCAGCCATGGTGAGGAACCCGACGATGGCCACCGTGCCGCCGATCATCGCCAATGTGCCTGCACCCATGCTGATTTCGGCGATGAGGCGCACCACTTCCTTGGGGTAGCGCATGGCCGCGTGCGGCATCGCCCGAAGCGCCCTCAGGTAGAACGTCGTGTGGTCGCCCAGATTGCTGAAGAACCCGACCGGCCGGCTGAGTGTCCGGGTCAACCTCGGATACAGCGAACGGAACACCGCGGCGTTGGTCACCTCGGAATTGGCCACCTCGGAATTGGCCACCTCGGAATTGGACACGGTCATCCGCCTTCGGTCAGCCGGATGCCGATGGCGGTGACCACCACATTGATCACGAACAAGGCGATGAAGGCGTAGACGACGGTTTCGTTGACCGCGTTTCCCACCGCTTTGGCGCCGCCGCCGGAGATCATCAACCCGCGGTAGCAGGCGACCAGACCGGCGATCAGCCCGAACAACGCGGCCTTCACGCAGGAGATGATCACTTCCGGCACACCGGTGAGCAGCGTGATTCCGGCGGCGAACGCGCCGGGGTTGACGTCTTGGACGAACACCGAGAAGACGTAGCCGCCGAGAATGCCGATGACCACCACCAGCGAGTTGAGCAGCAGCGCGACCAGTCCCGACGCCAGCATCCGCGGGGTGACCAGCCGCTGCACCGGGTTGATACCCAGCACCTCCATGGCGTCGATCTCTTCGCGGATGGTTCGCGAACCGAGGTCGGCGCACATGGCGGTGGCGCCCGCGCCGGCGACGATCAGCACGGTGACCAATGGCCCCACCTGGGTGACCGCACCGAAGGCGGCGCCGGCGCCGGACAGGTCGGCCGCGCCGAGCTCGCGCAGCAGAACATTGAGCGTGAAGCTCACCAGCACGGTGAACGGGATGGCCACCAGCAGCGTCGGAGCCAGCGAAACCCGCGCGACGAACCAGGTCTGCTCCAAGAACTCGCGTAGCTGAAACGGCCGCCGGAAGAGGAATCGGACGGCGTCAGCCGACATCGCGAACAGGCCGCCGATCGCCTCCATGGGCCCCGAAACACCCTTGCCCAGCGCGATGCCGGGAGACCAGCGGTCTGCCTTGTTCGCCATTGGCTCAGGCGCTCATTTCGGTCCCAACCCCGCGTCGACGGGTGTCGACGACTCCCTGAGCCGAATCTAGGGGATCGGCAAGGCCGTGGTGGGCCGATTGAGCGGAGTTTCACGCCGCTTCCCAGGGTCGGACCTGAACGTAGGGTGGGCTCAAGTGCCCGGCCGACACCTTGGTTCGCTGGTCGGCACCGGTGTTGCCGCCGACAACAGGGTTGGGAGTCGACGTCGGTCCACGGAAAAAGTCGACCCAGGCCGGCTTGTAGGAGCGTATCGGTCGAATTCCGCGCGACTTTTTGCGGAATCGGTTGCCGCATTGTGTTGCGGATGGTCCAGAAATCCGCGAAGGTTTACCCGGGGTCTGCGTGGGGCCGACCTCGGCGACACAAGCCCGACAGCGCAAGGAGGACGGTCCTGACCGAGACCGGCGCTGACCCCCGGACGATCGGGCCCAGCCGTAGCAACCGGAACGACGGCAAGCCGGTCATCGAAATCGACCGGGTCAGCAAGACATTCGCCGATTATGTCGCCGTCGCCGATGCCGACTTCTCCATCGGGGCTGGCGAATTCTTCTCCCTGCTCGGCCCCTCGGGCTGCGGCAAGACCACGACGCTGCGGATGATCGCCGGCTTCGAAACCCCCAGCTCCGGGGCTATCCGGCTGGAGGGCGTCGACGTCTCCCGGGTTGCCCCGCACAAGCGCAACGTCAACACCGTCTTCCAGCATTACGCGCTGTTCCCGCATATGACCGTCTGGGACAACGTCGCCTACGGGCCGCGCAGCCGAAAGAAGAGCAAGGGCGAGATCAAGAAGAGCGTCGACGAAATGCTCGATGTGGTGCGGCTGACCGACTTCGCGCTGCGCAAGCCCGCCCAACTCTCCGGCGGTCAGCAGCAGCGCGTCGCCCTGGCCCGCGCACTCGTCAACTACCCCAGCGCACTGCTGCTCGACGAACCGCTCGGCGCCCTGGATCTGAAGTTGCGCCACGTTATGCAGTTCGAGCTCAAGCGCATTCAGCGCGAACTCGGCATCACCTTCGTCTACGTCACCCACGACCAAGAGGAAGCGCTCACGATGAGCGACCGCATCGCGGTCATGAACGCCGGCAAGGTCGAGCAGATCGGCACGCCCACCGAGATCTACGACCGCCCTGCCAGTGTCTTCGTCGCCGGGTTCATCGGGCAGGCCAATCTCTGGCCGTGCCGCCGGACCGGCCGGGTCAATCGGGACTACGTCGAGGTCGACGTGCTGGGCACCACCCTGACGGCACGACCGGGCGATATCGGCATCGAAACCGGTGGCCGGGCCACCCTGATGGTGCGCCCCGAACGGGTGCGGGTAACCGCCACCGCCCCGGCCGCCGAGGTGGCGGCCGTGCCGGCCACCGTCGCCGACCTCACTTTCCAGGGTCCGGTGCTGCGGCTGTCCCTGACCGCCACCGACGGCTCCCCCATCGTCGCGCTCGTCGGGTCCGGGCAGGACCTGCCGCTGTTGCGGCCCGGCGACGGCGTCTTCGTCAGCTGGGCGCCGGATGCCGCGCTGGTGCTGCCGGCCGGTGACATTCCGACCGTCGAAGATCTTGAGGAGTTGCTCGACGACTCCGCTCCGAACACGTCCAAGCGCTGAGTACAACCAGAAAGGCAACCCATGGCAGAGATCGACCCCCGAGTGCTGGCCCAGCTCGCGTCCCGCCGGCGCTTCATCGGCGGTGGTGCCGCGGCCGCGGCGGCGCTCATCCTCGGACCGTCCGTGCTGGCGGCGTGCAGTTCGGACAACACAGCGTCCGGGCCGTCCGGCGCCCCGGCGGCTCCGCAGGACGACGGCGGACCGGCGTCGGGCAAGCTGCGCGTCTCCAACTGGCCGCTCTACATGGCCGACGGATTCGTGGCGGCATTCCAGACGGCGACCGGCCTGGTGGTCGATTACAAAGAGGATTTCAACGACAACGAGGAGTGGTTCGCCAAGAACAAGGAACCGCTGTCGCGCCGCCAGGACATCGGGTGCGACCTGGTGGTGCCCACCCAGTTCATGGCGGCCCGGCTCAACGGCCTGGGCTGGCTCAACCCGATCAGCGACAGCCGCTGGACCAACAAGAAGAATCTGCGCCCCGATCTGCTGAAGTCCAAGGCCGACGACGGCCGCAAGTTCAGCGCCCCGTACATGTCCGGCATGGTGGGCTTGGCCTACAACCGTGCGGCCACCGGCCGCGACATCACCTCGGTCGCCGATATGTGGGATCCCGCGCTCAAGGGCAAGGTGAGCCTGTTGTCCGACACCCAGGACGGGCTCGGCATGTTCATGATGTCGCAGGGCAACTCCCCGGAGAACCCGACGATCGAGTCCGTGCAGAAGGCCGTCGACCTGATCAAGCAGCAGAAGGAGCAGGGGCAGATCCGCCGCTTCACCGGCAACGACTACGCCGACGATCTGGCGGCCGGCAACATCGTTGTGGCGCAAGCCTATTCCGGTGACGTCGTGCAGCTGCAGAAGGACAACCCGGACCTGAGGTTCGTCGTCCCGGACTCCGGCAGCACCACCTTCCTGGACACCATGGTGATTCCGTACACCACCCAGAACCAGAAGGCCGCCGAGGAGTGGATCAACTACATCTACGACCGGGCCAACTACGCCAAGTTGATCGCATTCACCCGGTACGTGCCGGTGCTGTCCGACATGACCGACGAGCTGACCAAGATCGATCCCGAACTGGCCGGCAACCCGTTGGTGAACCCGCCCAAGGAGACGCTGGACAAGCTGAAGACCTGGCCGACGCTGACCGACGAGCAGACCCAGGCGTTCAACAAGGCCTACGCCGCCGTCACCGGCGGCTGAGGCAGCGGCCGGCTTTTAGATGGCAGGCTTTTAGATGGCAGGCTTTTAGATGGCAGGAGTAGCCAGTAGTTCGCGCCAGCGCAGCAGGATCGCGCCGTATCTGATGATCCTGCCGGCGCTGATCTATCTGGGCGTGTTCTATCTGGTGCCGTTCGTGTCGTTGTTCCGCACCTCGCTGTCGACGATGAGCGGGTCGATCTATCTGCCGACGCTCACCTTCGCCTGGGAGTTCGGCAACTACGGCCGAGCGCTGTCGGAGTATCGCGACCAGATCCTGCGGTCCTTCGGCTACGCGTTCAGCGCCACGCTGCTGTGCCTGCTGCTGGCCTTCCCGCTCGCCTACGTCATCGCCTTCAAAGCCGGCCGGTTCAAGAATCTGCTTCTGGGACTGGTCATCCTGCCGTTCTTCGTGACCTTCCTGATCCGCACCATCGCCTGGAAGACCATCCTGGCCGACAGCGGGTGGGTGGTCAGTGCACTCGGGTCGATCGGGCTGCTGCCCAGTGAGGGCCGGCTGCTGTCGACCGGCTGGGCGGTGGTCGGCGGCCTGACATACAACTGGATCATCTTCATGATCCTGCCGCTCTACGTCAGCCTGGAGAAGATCGATCCCCGGCTGCTGGAGGCTTCCCGCGACCTCTACGCCGGTAATCGACGGATGTTCACCAAAGTGATTCTGCCGCTGGCTATGCCGGGCGTGCTGGCCGGCAGCCTGCTGGTGTTCATCCCCGCGGTCGGCGACTTCATCAACGCCGACTATCTGGGCAGCACCGAGACGACGATGATCGGCAACGTCATACAGAAGCAGTTTCTGGTGGTCAAGGACTACCCGGTGGCCGCGGCGCTGAGCTTCGTGCTGATGGCGATAATCCTGGCCGGGGTGCTGCTGTACACCCGGGCACTCGGTACCGAGGAGTTGGTGTGACGGTCAACGCGATCACCGACCTCACCCGACCCGGACGCACTGTTCGCGGGACGTTGCGACTCGGCGATCTCGCGCTGCGCCTCGCCGCGGGGCTCACGCTGTTGTTCCTGTTCCTGCCGATCCTGGTGATCATCGTCTTCTCGTTCAACAAACCGGCCGGCAAGTTCAACTACACCTGGCAGGGCTTCACGCTGGAGAACTGGGCGCAGCCGTTCAAATACCCGGCCCTGGCCCAGGCGCTCAAGATGAGCCTCAATGTGGCGGCGGTGTCCACCGCGATCGCGCTGGTGTTCGGCACCCTGGTGGCCATCGCCCTGGTCCGGCAACGCTTCCGGGGCCGGACCGCCGTCGACACCTTCATGGTGCTGCCGCTGACCTCACCCGAGGTGGTGATGGGTGCCTCGCTGCTCACACTCTTTCTCAGCATGGGCTGGGCGACCGGCTACGTGACGATCGTGATCGCCCACGTCGCGTTCCAGATCAGCTTCATCGCATTGACGGTGCGCGCCCGCATCCGCGGCTTCGACTGGACGTTGGAGGACGCCTCACTGGACCTGGGCGCCGGTCCGGTGCGCACCTTCTTCCATGTGACACTGCCGCTGATCGTTCCGGGCATCGTGGCCGCGGCCATGCTGTCGTTCGCGTTGTCACTGGACGACTTCATCATCACCTACTTCGTCAGCGGGTCCACGCTCACCTATCCGCTCTACGTCAACGCCGCGACCAAGGCCGCGGTGCCGCCGCAGATCAACGTACTGGCCACAGCGATCCTGCTGATCAGCCTGATCCTGCTGGCCGCCGGGACGCTCTACCGGCGCAAACAGGTCGCCCCGACGCCGTAACCATCCAACCGCCGCGCGCGGCCCCCCGACGAATGGCCCAACGACGCAGCCGGGCCTGTGGTTAACTCAGTCGGTCGTATGGCTTGATCTGGAAAGTGACGACGTAGGAAAACCAGGGATAGCTGCCCGAGGAGGCAAATCGTGACAATACAACGGCGACAGTTCATCGCTTTGGGTGCTGCTGCTGCGGCGGCAGTCCCGCTGGTTGCGTCGTGCGCGAAGGGTGGAGACGATGTCTCGGCCCCCCAGACACTGCCGATGTCTGACCAGACGGGAAAAGTTGCGCTGCCTGACCAGAAGGGACAAGTTATCGCCCCAACGTCAGCGGCCGATGTACCCGGCCCGGTTCCGGGCGCACCTCTGAGCAAAGAGTACGTCCAAGCGGTGGGTCGAACTGCGTATCTTTGGGGTTGGCCACTGGTCAACATGCACAATCGCCAAGCAAAGTTTGCACAGGCGCCTTATCCGGGCCTGCTTGGCGGCGTGCTGCCGATGGCGCCGGCGAACCAACTGGCGATGCTGTCGGATTACATTGCGCCGGAACAGCGGTTTGTCACGTGTCCAAACCAGGACGTCGCTTACGGCGCTGGCTTCACGGACCTGAGCAAGGAACCCGCCGTGTTCCAGGTGCCTGACTTCGGCGACCGTTTCTGGGTGTACCAGATCGTCGATCAACGGACCGACTCCTTCGCCCAAGCAGGCAAACAGTACGACACGACACCGGGGCTCTATCTTTTGGTTGGTCCCGATTGGAACGGCGAAAAGCCCGCGGGAATTGACGCGGTCTATCGATCGTCAACGAATAAGGCCGCCGTCTTCCCACGCGTCTTCATGGACGACACCGATGCCGACCGCGCTGCCATTAAGCCTCTGGTAAATCAGGTGATGATGTACCCGCTGAGCGAATTCACCGGCGAGATGCGGACGACCGACTGGAGCAAAGCGAAGACCATCCCCAATCCCAACGCGAGTGGCAAAACCGAGACGGCGTGGGTGGTTCCTGATAAGTACTTTGAGCAGCTGCCTGCGGTTATGGACGAGGTCAAACCGCTTCCGGGCGAGGAAGCGTTGTACGCGTCGATCCGTCAGGTGCTGGATGCCGCGAAGGAGGACCCACAGCTGGCAGAGGCGCTCACCGAAGTCGCCGTCGGAACAGAAAAAGAGATTCTTGCCACCATGTTCGAGTTCCGCGGTAACGGGATCGACGCGGGGAACGGCTGGCGGACGCAGATGAACGCGGCCCAATTCGGCACAGACTACTTCCAGCGAACCGCCACGGCCAAAGGCAACATGTTTTCGAACATGGCGAGCGAGACGAAGTATTTCGGAACGGACTTCGACTCCGACGGTGGCCGGATCAATGGATCGAAAGCCTACTCGGTGACGTTCCCCAAAGGGCAGCTACCGCCGGTGAACGGCTTTTGGTCCCTCACGCTCTACAACAAGCAGCACTTTTTTCACCCCAATAAGCTGAATCGGTACTCGCTCGGGACGAAGAACAAGGACCTCGTGCTCGGTGATGATGGGAGCCTGACAATTTACGTTCAACCAGATTCGCCCGGTGCCGATAAAGAGTCGAACTGGCTGCCTGCTCCCGCCGAGGAGTACTCGTTATTCATTCGGGCTTACTGGCCGCAGGAGCCGATCATCGAGGGCAAATGGATGCCGCCTTCGGTCAGCACGGTGAGGTCGTAGGGACGAATCGCTGCTTCGGCTGAACGTGGCCCCCTGGGGTCGGGCGGCACCACCGCGGTGGTCTACTCGCTGAGGCGATTCAGTGCGCGTGCAGCAATTCCACACCGGCGCTGTGCAATCCGGCCAGCGCGGCCTCGGTCGACTCCGGGGCCACGCCGGCCGTCAGGCCCACCAGAACGCGGGTGGTGAACCCTTCCCGCACCGCATCTTCGGCGGTGGCCCGCACGCAGTAGTCGGTGGCGATACCCGCGATGTCGACCTCGTCGACCCCGCGGTCACGCAACCACTCGGCCAGGCCGGTTCCGCCGTCTTCGTGCAGACCCTCGAAGCCGCTGTAGGCGGCGTCGTAGGCACCCTTGTGGAACACCGCCTCGATCGGGCCGGTACCCAGGTTCGGGTGAAACTCCGCGCCAGCTGTGCCGGCGACGCAGTGCCGCGGCCACGACGAGACGTAATCGGGGTTTTCCGAGAAGTGGCCGCCCGGGTCGATGTGGAAGTCCTTCGTGGCGACCACATGGTCGTATCCGTGCTCGCCGGTAAGCAACTCGTCGATCGCCGCGGCCACCGCGGAGCCGCCGTGGACCGCCAGCGATCCCTCCTCGCAGAAATCGACCTGCACATCGACGATGATCAACGCTCGCATCGGATCACCGTAACCGGCCAGTACAGTCAGGTGGCCGATCCACGAGGGAAACCATGACCGCATTCGACTTCTTCGAAGCCGCCGAGTTGCCGGTGCCCGAGGTGTCGGCCGAGCAGGCCGGACAGATCGCCGCCCAGTTCGGCCTACCCGCACAGGCAGTCGCGCTGGGCAGCCAGCAGGACGCCAACTTTCTGCTCATCGACGAGCGCAACGGCCCCGTCGGGGTGCTCAAAATCGCAAACCCGGCCTTCAGCCGGCTCGAACTGGAAGCCCAGGACGCCGCTGCCGCCTTCATCGCCGACACCGAAACCATCCGAACCGCCACCAACGTGGGGCCGGCCGGCGCGGCCGCGATCGCCGAGGTTGCCGATCGGCACCGCGACGGTGGCCGGCTGTTCGCGCGGGTGATCCGCTACCTGTCCGGTGGCACGCTCAGCGGCCAGGCCTATCTGAGTCCCGCCCAGGTGGCCGCGCTGGGCGACCTGGCCGGACGAACCTGCCGAGCACTGGCCGGTTTCGAGCACCCCGGAGTGGATCGGGTGCTGCAGTGGGATCTGCGCCACGGCATGCGCACCGTGGAACTGCTTGCCGCGCATGTCGGTGACGCCGATCGCCGCGCCGCCGTCGAGTCCGCGGCAGACGCGGCCTGGGATACCCTCGCCGGCCTTGCCGAGGACCTGCCGGTTCAGGTGATCCACGGCGACATCACCGGCGACAACGTGGTTCGCGGAGCAGACGGCCTACCCGACGGCCTGATCGACTTCGGTGACCTGATGCGGTCCTGGGCGGTGGCCGAACTGGCCGTCACCGTCGCCACCCTGCTGCGCCACGAGGGCAGCGAGCCGGCCACCACGCTGCCGGCTATCCGGGCTTTCCACGCGGTGCGGCCGTTGGCGCCCGCGGAGGCTGAGGCGTTGTGGCCGCTGGTCGTGCTGCGCGCCGCGGTGCTGGTGGCCAGCGGCAATCACCAGTCCGCCGTTGATGCCGAAAACCATTACGCCAGTTCGGCTCTCGATGCGGAGTGGCGGATCTTCGAGCAAGCCAGCGCGATACCACTTGGGGTGATGACCGCCCAGATCCGGCACGCCCTCGGGATGGCCGTTCCCGCCGAGCACCTCACCGGCGACGCCCCGCTGATCCGCGGAGTCGACCCCCGACAGATCATCCGGCTGAACTTCTCGGCGGAGTCCGGCGCCATGGACGGCGGGGCGTGGCTGAACCCCGATGCGGAGGATCAGCTGGCCCGCGTCGCCCTCGCCGGTGGTGCGGCCGCCGCGGCCGTCACCACCTTCGGCGAGGCCCGGCTCACCCG
Organism: Mycolicibacterium sp.; assembly: GCA_032117575.1. Lineage (GTDB taxonomy): Bacteria > Actinomycetota > Actinomycetes > Mycobacteriales > Mycobacteriaceae > Mycobacterium. The sequence continues at coordinate 53,627 of JAULZA010000054.1, read as the reverse complement.
GTCGGCGACGCTGAACCCGGACTCCCCCGCGACCGTCGCCACCGGTGTGCACCTTTGGCCCGCAACGGCGGTGGATCTCACCGCTCCGTGGCCGGGCCGCGTCGAGACCACCTGCCAGTCGGTGACGCTGACGGGTGCCGGCGGCACGGTGCAGGTGCTCGGGGCGGTCCAGCCCGTCGAAACAGATCCCAGTGTCACCGCCGGCGGCCAACTGGGCGTGATCGACGGCCCGGTATGGATTCAGGTGCGGCGGCACGGCACATCGGCCCCGCAGTTCGTCCGCCCCGAGTACGCCGCGGGCTGGCTGGACCAGGTCAGCGACCCCCTGGTGTTGCTCGGGCTGCCGCACACCCCGGACCTGGTGGAGGAGGGCGAATCGTTGCGGCAGCGCCGATCCCGCGCGTTCGCCACCGTGCAGGAGCACTACTACGACGATCCGCCGCGGATCGAGCGGGGTTGGCGTGAGCACCTGATCGGCACGGACGGCCGGACCTACCTCGACATGGTCAACAACGTCGCCGTGCTCGGCCACGGCCACCCCGAACTGGCCGACGCCGTGGCCCGGCAGTGGCGCCGGCTGAACACCAACTCGCGGTTCAACTACGCCAGCGTGGTGGCGTTGTCGGAGCGTCTGGCCGCGACCCTGCCCGACCCGCTGGACACCGTTTTCCTGGTCAACTCCGGCTCCGAAGCCGACGACCTCGCCCTGCGACTGGCGATGGGCGCCACCGGCCGCCACGACGTGGTGGCGGTCGCCGAGGCCTACCACGGCTGGACCTACGCCACCGACGCCATCTCCACCTCCATCGCCGACAACCCCAACGCGCTGTCCACCCGGCCGCCGTGGGTGCACACCGTGCCCTCGCCCAACGCCTACCGCGGTGAACACCGCGGCCCGGACGCCTCGAAGTATGCCCCCGAGGCCGTGGCGATCATCGAACAGCTTGTGGCCGAGGGACATCCGCCGGCGGCGTTCATCTGCGAACCGTTCTACGGCAACGCCGGCGGGATGGCGCTGCCGGACGGTTACCTGCGTGCGGTGTACGCCGCGGTCCGCGGTGTCGGCGGTCTGGCGATCGCCGACGAGGTCCAGGTGGGCTATGGCCGTACCGGGCGCTGGTTCTGGGCGTTCGAACAGCAGGGTGTGCTGCCCGACATCGTCTGCGTCGCCAAAGCGATGGGCAACGGCCAGCCGCTCGGCGCGGTGATCACCACCAAGGCCATCGCGGATGCCTACCGCAACTGCGGCTACTTCTTCTCTTCAGCGGGCGGCAGCCCGGTGTCCTGCATGGTCGGTCTGACCGTGCTCGACATCATCGAACGAGATCACCTGCAGCGCAACGCCCTTGACGTCGGCGATCACCTCAAGGCACGGATCACCGCGCTGGCCGAGCAGTATCCGATCATCGGGACGGTGCACGGCAGCGGGCTGTACATGGGCGTGGAACTGGTGACCGACCGGACCACCCTGGAGCCGGCGGCCGCGCAGACCGCGGCGATCTGCGAGCGGATGCGCGAGCTCGGGGTGATCGTGCAGCCCACCGGCGACCGGCAGAACGTGCTCAAGATGAAGCCGCCGATGTGTATCACCCGGGAGTCCGCCGACTACTTCGTCGACATGCTCGAACGGGTGCTGCGCACCGGCTGGTAGCGCCACCGGCGTGGGGCGTCGAACGTGCGGCTTATGCAGGTGAATTCGCCGCAATAGCTGCATAGGGCACACGTTCGGCGTCATGGTGGTGTTTCCGGCCTGATCACGCGGGCCTGGGTTTGGAGCCCCGTGGGCCAGGGAATCCCGGCGCCATGTTGATCCGCAGAGTAGCCAGGCCGATGCTGGCCGCCGCTTTCGTCAGTCAGGGCATCGACGCGCTGCGGCGCCCCATGAACGCCGCTGATTCGGCCCGGCCCACGCTGGAGGGTCTGCGCAAGCTGCCCGAACCGCTCGGTTCCCTGCTACCTGAGGATCCAGAGACCTTCGCTCGGGTGACCGCCGCGGCCCAGATCGGCGGCGGTCTGTTGCTGGCGACCGGTCGGATGCCCCGGCTTGCCTCCGCCGCGTTGGCCACCACGGTGCTGCCTGCCAACCTGGGTGCGCACATGTTCTGGGCCGAACCCGATCCGGTGGGCAAGGCGCGCAAACGACACGACTTCATGGTCGACCTGAGTCTGCTGGGCGGGCTGATCATCGCGTCCGCGGACACCGCCGGGAAGCCCTCGCTGAGCTGGCGGGGACGGCGCGCGGCGAGGCGGGTCTCCGAGGCGGTGTCGGTGGGACTGGCGGCCTCAGCCCCGGCAGCCGACGGCGTCGCCGCCAAAGTCGGCCACGGCTTGAGGGAGGGCGCGCATCGCGGCCAGGAACTCGTCGAAGCGGCCGGCGAACGCAGCGCCCCGCTGGTCCAGGCCGCCCGCAAACGCGGCGAAGCCGCGCTGGAAGCCACCCGTGAGCACGGCGGCAAGCTGGCCGCGGAGGCGAAAACCGAGGTCAGACGGCTCGCCCGGCATTGAGCGGTCGCCGGCCACCCCGCGGCCGGTAGATTTGGACGCACCTACCTCAAGGAGAGTGCGACATGACCACGGGTGACCAGGATCCAACCGCAAACCCGTCCGGCTATCCGCCGCCGCCCCCGGCCAGCCCGTATGGGGATCCGATGCCGTCGGGCTATCCGGCTCCCCCCGTTCCTCCTGCCGGCGGTTTCCCGGGCTACCCGCCGCCGCCGCCGGGCTATGCGCCCCCGCCGATGCCGGGTTACGCACCCACGCCGGGCTATCCCCCGCCGCCCAACCCCTACGGCGCCGCCGGCGGCTATTACCCGTCGCTGCCGCCGGCCACCTACGGTCAGCCCGGCGGTCTGGGAGTTCGTTGGGGCGCCCGCATCATCGACGGCCTGCTGGTCGGGATCGTCTCGTGGCTGCTGGCGGCATTGTTGGGGTCCTCCGGCAGCATCATGGTGACCGGCCTGTTCAGCGGCGTGCTGATGTTCGTCTACTTCGTGGCCATGGAGGTGACGCAGGGCCGCACCGTGGGCAAGATGGCGCTCGGCCTGAGCGTGCGCGGCCCCGGTGGGGCCCCGAAGCCCGACCTCAGGCAGTCGGCCATCCGCAACGCCTTCACGCTGCTGCCCGTCGTGCCTTACATCGGCGGTCTGCTCGGCGTCATCGCGATGATCGTGATCGCGGTGACCATCAGCAGCAGCCCGACCAAGCAGGGCAAGCACGACGAGTTGGCCGGCGGCACTCAAGTGATCAAGGGCTGACCGCCCAAGTGATCAAGGGCTGACCGCCCAAGTGATCAAGGGCTGACCGCCGCGGTGATCAAGGGCTGACCGGCGGGGGCTGGTTGCGATTCCACTCCAGCCAGCCCACGCCGTGGCGGCCGTCGCCGGTACGCACCGTGGCCCAGGCCCGCGGAAACAAGCTGATCCGCCCGTCGGGGGCGAGCAGCCGCACCGGCGCGTGGCCCTGGACCTCGACCTGCGCGGTGAGGTCGCCCGGTTGCATCGTCAGCGTCGTGCTCACCGGTAATCCGTTGTCGCCCATAACAGCATCCGCGCTGACCGAGGTGGTCTCGGTGACCGGTTCGCCGGGGCTCTGGATGTAGCCGACGCTGACCGGCGGCATCCCCGGGATGCGGAGGTCGACGCCGTGCAGCGCGGTCCCGTCATCGAGGTGCAGCGCACTCCAGACCCAGTCCATGCTCCACCAGTCGCGCACACCGTGTGAGTGGTCGCGCTGGCCGGGGACCGCGGTGAACTCGTAGCTGCGTCCCCCGACGGTGACCGTTCCGCTGACTCTGCAGGGAATCTCGTAGCGCGAGGTGATCCGGTAGGCATACGGCGTGCCGCTGGTGGTCCAGCGCAGGTCCATCTCCAGGTCGGTCAGCCGGCCGTCGGCTCCGTGCAGCAGGCCGGACGGATCGTCGTAGGCGCGGGCCGGACCGCTGACCTGCACTCGGTATTCCCGCAATGGCTCAGTCGCGTTGTGCCGCAGCGCGATTGGTCCGCTGCGCACGTCGTTGGGGTCGGCCGGCAGCGGCGCATGGAAATCCACCAACGCCACGGTGGGCATCTGCGGCCCACAGATCAGGGCGTTGATCCAGGCGAGGTTTTCGTTAGGGACCAGGCCCAGCCGGATCCAGCCGCCGACGCCCTGCTGCGGATCGGCGAAATCCCAATACCAGCTCTCGCTCCACAACGGCTCCTCCCCCGGCGGGTGGGCGGACTCGTCGGCCGGATCCGGTTGCGGCGCCGGGCTTGCCGCCGGTTGCGGCAGTACTTCCAGCGCACCGGTGTCGAGCACATGGCTGCTGTGGCGGTCCAACATCGTCAAAAACATCCGGTCGCCGCGCTCGGTGCGCTCCACCAGCATTGACGACACGATGGACATCATCACTCCGAAGAAGCTCTGCCGGCGCACCCCGTCGCGGACCTGATCGACGGTGATCGGCGAATCCGGGCCCAGCCCTTCGTGATAGGCGTGCAGCAGCTCCTCGTAGTGCGCCCGGCGATCCTCGACGGTCAACGCACAGCCCAGGAAATAGGCGACATCGGTGAACGCCGGCCCCCAGGTGACGGTCTGCCAGTCGACCACGGTCAGGTCACGTAGCGACCCGGGGCGGCCGAAGAGCATATTGTCCAGCCGGAAGTCGCCATGCACCAGACCGTGCACCCGATCGGCGGCGAGTTCGTCGGCCAGGTAGGCGTCGAAACCATCCACCAGTCGCTGGCAGACCCGGCGGTGTTCGGGCCGGATCGCGTCCCCGTAGCGCGCGGCGAACCCGGCGAACAGCCCGCCGATGAGCGCCTGGTCGACCTTTGCGCGGCGGTCGAGCCAACGGGCATCGTCGGGCACCGGGCGGCCGATCAGCGGTGCGTGCAGCCGGCCGAGCTGGGTCAAGGCCAACCGGGCGTCGGCGATGCCGGCGCCGTGCAGTTCGTCGCCCACCTCGGCAAGGGCGGCGTCGTCGAGCAGCAGTGCGAACGCACCGTTGTGCCGCTGATAGGAGGCGTGATAGCAGTGTGAGATCGGGCCGTCACCGGCGCTCGCCAGCAGTGGCGCCACGTCGGCGTAGAAGCGGACCTCGCGTTCGTAGAGGCCCATGGTCTGCCCGGTCTGGCGGCTCATCGGATCGCTCGCGGCGACTTTGAGCACCACCGACGCCGGTCCGTCGCCTACCGCGTACGTCAGCCGGACCCGGTAGCACTCGCTCATCTGCCCGGTGCCGATACGTTCGACGGTGAAACCGCCGACCCGCCCGGCGCCCAGGTTGGCGCTCAACCAGTCGGCGGTGAGGTCCTCAGGGCGTTCCACGGTCGCGTCCGGGCCGGCAGTCACCCCTCCAACGTAAGTCACTGGGAGGAGGCTTGATCCCCGGTCATGGTGAAATTCGCCCACGCGCGCCGGCGTTCGGGGTGGGGGTCGTACTCGACGTGGGTGTGCCGGTCGAACACCAGCACCGGCCGGTCCCGGTGGTTGTAGACGGGCCAGTCGTCGCCGGGCACTCCAGTGCGACTGAACTGCTGCCACCGGTTCTGCACCTGATGACTCACCCTGACCGCCGCCTTCTGGTCGACCCCCGCGGTCAGCACCGCACCCACCCGGGAGCGGTAGATGCCGAACACCGCCAGTAGCTCGGTGGCGTGGGTGGCGCCGAAGCCCGCCCAGTGCAGCGTGCGGGGCGCGAAGTCATAGCGGTAGATGTAGGTGGGCGCCAGTTTGGCGTGCGCCTCGGCGATCTGCCAGGCCGCGGTGCCGAAGATCATGTCGCCGCCGAACTCGATGCAGGCCTTGGGGTCCGGATAGAGCGGGTACGCCGCCAGAATCCGTTCACGAACCTCGGTGGGCGTGTGGGCCAGCACCTTTTCGATCGATCGTTCGCTGGTCGGCAGCAACTTGAGAAACCGGGTGAACAACCGGCCCTCCTCGGCATTGGTCCCGACGATCAGGGGAACCTTGTGCGCCAACCCTTTTCGCATCGCGTCGAATGGATCCAACGGCAGGTAGTCGTCGCCGTGGGTCGGTCCCACCGCCGACGCGCCGAGCATGCTGTCCAGGCTGCCGTTCATGACATGATGGGCGGCACGGCCCAATTCCGCGGGCGTGGCCGTGCGCAACGCCGCCGGCGCGCTCTGCCGATCCAGCTTCATCCGGTCGACGAACCTGTCGGCGATCTTGGCGGCCACCTCCTGGGAACTGACCATTCCCGACGCGGGACTCTGCGAAATAGCCTGGTGGAAAAGCCCTTCGGCGTCGGGCACGGCGAGCAGAGTGGCCACCGCGTGGGCGCCCGCGCTTTCCCCGAAGATCGTCACGTTGTCGGGGTTGCCGCCGAACGCGGAGATGTTCTGCCGCACCCACCTCAGCGCCAGGACGATGTCACGCAGGAAAAGGTTGCTGTCGATGGGAACCTCTGGGGTGGACAGCGAGGACAGATCGAGGCACCCCAGCGCACCCAGGCGGTAATTGACCGCCACATAGACGCAGCCGCGGCGGGCCAGTCGCGCTCCGTCGTAGATCGGGGTGGCCGAGCTGCCCAGGATGTAACCGCCGCCGTGGATGAAGAACATCACCGGCAACGGTTCGCCGTCCGGTGCGGGCCCGGCCCAGCGCGGGGCCACCACGTTCAGCGTCAGGCAGTCCTCGCTCATCGGCTGGTACTTGCCCGGAGCGGTCATCGTGTAGATGCGCTGCTGGGGAGCGCAATTGCCCCAGGTGTGGCAGGACCGCACGCCGGTCCACGGCTGGACGGGCTGCGGCGCCCGGAATCTCAGCGCACCGACCGGAGCGGCGGCGTAGGGAATGGAACGCCACCGGTTCACGCCATTGCGGCTGAATCCTTCGACCACGCCGCTGGCAGTGGTGACTCGGACCGGATACTGGTGCATCCCTCCGACGGTAGCGAATCGCCGCGCCGCGTCGCGCCTGGCGTCCTATCGGCGCTGGCCCGGTTAGCCTGGCCCGATGCGGATCGCCGTCTTGTTCGCCGCGTCGGTGCTGGTAACGGGTTGTTCCGGGCCGTCCACCGAGCGGCCGGGCTCCACTGCGCTGACTCCGATCAGCCCGTCGAAGACGGCCGGGGCGTCCCCGACGAGCAGCCCACGGACCTCTTCGCCGAACTCGATGCCGAACTCGACGCCGACATCGACGGCCACATCGGCATCCACCACGACCATGGCCGCGTCGGCGGACGCGCCTGAACCCGGCGCCCCGGTCGATGAGGCGATCGCCTGGGTGGCGGCCGCTGCCCCGGTTGACGGCAAAGACTTTCAGGTGGCGTTGCGCAACGGCGCCACCACCTCGCTCGGTGAGGACTACGCCTTCACCACCCCGTCGGGCACCAGTTGCATGACCGACACAAAGCGCGGTTCGGCCGCGCTCGCCTGTCTGGTGGACCTGACTGCGCCGCCGTCGCAGCCGCCGGACGTCTACGGGGTCTGGAAAGGCGGCTGGGTGGACTTCGACGGTGGCACGGTGCAGATCGGCTCGGCGCACGGCGATCCCGGCCGGTTCAGCGCCGGCCAGGGTGTACCGCTGCCGGCCGGCGGGTCGCTGTCCTTCGGCGACTTCCGTTGCCGCACCGACGCCAGCACGCTGGTCTGCGTGAACTATGCCCGTCAGACCGCGGTGCGCTACAGCGACGACGCAGTGGCGCCCTACGGCTGCACCCGGCAGACACCGCCGGCGGGCATCGGCATCCTGTTCAGCTGCTGACTCGCACACCCCGGACTCCTCGATGGAGGCCAGCAGCAGTGTTCGGTAGCCGTACTCGTCGAATAGCACGGTGATGCGGTCGTCCTCGACGGGGCGGGCTGCCCGGCGGCGTCGTCGCAACGGTTGCAGTTGCCGCACGGGTGTTCCAGGGTCTCGCCGAAATAGCCGAGCAGGAATTGCCGTCGGCAATCGCGGGTCTCGGCGATCCGCGCATCATCTCCACCCGGGTGCGATCGATGCGTTCCAGCCGTTCCACCACAGCGGTGGCCGAGGTGACGGCGTCTTGGAGACTGGTGCGCCGCGCGACGAGGAAGCCCGCTACGGTCGCGCGGACCAGCCCGGCTTGTTCGAGCAGGTTGAGCACATTGGTCACCCGGCGCTCCGGGGCGTCGATATCGGCGTGCAGGTCGGCCAACGTCCGCGGCCCCGGAGCGGACTGGACCGCGGAGTAGACGCAGGCCAGCAGCGCCGGATCGGGGTTGTGGCTGGCGAAGAATCGGCCCAGCCCCAGATCCTCGGGCCGGTAGAACAACAGCGCCACCGCTGGTTGCCCGTCCCGGCCGGCGCGGCCGATCTGCTGGTAGTAGTTGTCCACCGAATCCGGTATCGATGCGTGCACCACCGTCCGGACGTCGCTCTTGTCGATGCCCATGCCGAACGCCGAGGTGGCGGCCACCACGTCGACCTCGCCGGCCCGGAACCGGGTGTGCACCGCATCGCGATCGGCCCTGGACAACCCGGCGTGGTAGGCCAGCGCTTGGACCTCCTCCGAATTCAATTGGGCCGCATAGCCTTCGGCGTCCGCGCGAGTGGCGGTATACAGCAGCGCGGGGCGGGCGGCGGCCAGGGTGGCCGCCAGCGCCGCGGCGCGTTTGTCGTCATCGTCGACACGGTGGGACACCTCAAGGCGGATGTTGGGCCGGTCGAATCCGCTGGCGACGATCAGCGGTTCCCGCAGGCCCAGCTGTTCGACGATCTCGCGGCGCACCACGGCCGAACCACCCGAGCCCCGAGTGTCCGCCTGGCAACACCCATGCGATGACCGCGCCAACCCCGGCGGCGGCCGCGAGAAGCTCCCACCCTGACGGTTGATTACTTCGCTTGCACAGCGCATACTCAGCTCGGGGGGCAGCATGATGGGGTTTGTTATTCGCTCGGGGGCTGCCGCGGCAGTAGTCGCAGTCACCGTGGCTACGACCACGGCTACACCCACGCAGCGGCCGTCACCAGCGGCCAGCAGTGTCGGTTCGTCAAGTCTGGTTAATCTGACCGCATCGTCGCGCATGCTCTACCTTGCCGCGGATCAGATTGATGACCAGTTCATCGAGTTCCGCAATACGGCGCGCACCGACTTCCACACGTTCGCCAACGAGCTCGGCTACCTCGGCAAGCAGTTGTACATCGCCGTCAACTTTGGCGAGACGATCGCGGCCAGCGCGGTGTTCAACGGCACCGACATGCTCCGCGGTGAAGGAGTGCTCAAAAATCTCAGCGAGATGACCGACGACGCCTTCCTTGCCGTCCTCTACATCGTCGTAGACAACCTGTATCTCGCTCTGCCGGGGCTTCCGCCGATCGTCATTCTGCCCGACCGCGGTCCCGTGGACAGCCCTCCCGAATGGCGGCGGCCGCTGCCCCCTCAGCCGGGTCGGCCCCTTGTCGTCCCGTTTCCAGACGGGCCAGAAGCTTCCGACGCGCTCACTGACGACGATTCGACTCTGACTGGCGACCACTCGACGCCCGAAAAGTACTCCGGCACAGCGGATGTCGCGGCGGCTGCCACGCCAGAGACTGATGATTCCGCCGTGCAACCGCCGGCCGACGACGTGAGCGCGGTCGCCGAGGGTGCCGACGAGCAGGAAGATCTACAGGAAGAGCAGGCCGTGGAGTCGGAGGCGGAGGAGTCAGAAGGTCGGGAGCAGCCGGCGGGCACGACCTTGCAGGACTCCGGCTCCGATGAGGGCGCGACGGACGTCAGGCGACGAGTGACGCGGCCGGGCAGGGCCTGAACCGGTTGGCGAACCGGTGCTTGATGCGCGCCGGTGGTCCCGGGTCGCGTCAGTCCCGCTGCAGCACGATCATCGGCACCGGCAGCCCCCGCAGGATTTTGCTCGCCGAAAGCCCGAGGAACAACCGCTTGGGTTGCGCAAGCCGATCCTCGCCCGCGAGGCGCAGTGGCGCAGCGCAAGGCCCGGCCATCAGCAACCCCGGCCGGAAAAGCCGGATACGCCGACGTAGTCCGTGGCGGTCGGGGCCGGGCAGCGCTGCGACACCGTGCGCGGGCGGGGCAAGCACCGCCCAGACGGCCAGCCGACGCGCCCGGCCCGACCGACCCCCGCCAGCCGACGCCGAAGATCCCCGGGGGCCGGTGGCTATGGGCCCGGATCGCAACGCTCTTCAGAGGGGCCCTTTGACCCTTGTGCAAATTTTCTTGGCTCGCATAGTTTTGGGTGTTGAGTTCAGTTTGCGGGAGGTCTCAGTGTGGATAGAAACGGCACATCTGGGGCAGCGCCCACGAATCTGAGCATTTTCGTCGCGGATCCCGACACTGGTCGGCCAATCCAGAGGCTGCCCCTCTACGCGGAAGTCGCGGTACCCCGAGCCGTACCGGATGTGCCGGTCAGCGAGAGGTTTCGGGAACCGGCCGTGGGCATTTCGCTTGGACGGAGGACATGTGGCCCGAAGCTCTGCGCACGGATTGCCGGCGGTACTGGTCGTAGCCGGCCGGGATCTTTTGCCGGACAGCCGTTTGCACTTTCCTTGGTTCGGAGGATGTTCGCCTCCGCCGAGGGTAAGGACACGCTTGCCAGCGCATTTACGCTCGGAGGCTTCGCGGGATGAGCGAGCCGACGTCAGCGGCCAAGGCTGATCTCGCCGACAAGAACACCACCGCGATTGTGGCGCCGAACCTGTCCTTGCCACGAGGCGGCGGCGCGATCCGCGGCATCGGCGAGAAATTCACAGCCAACCCAGTCACCGGCACCGCCGCGATGACCGTCCCCGTATGGACCTCGCCCGGCCGCGGCGGTTTCGGCCCGACCCTGGCGCTGTCCTACGACTCGGGCTCGGGAAACGGGCCATTCGGACTCGGCTGGAGCCTGCCGCTCCCAACGGTCACGCGCCGGACCGACAAAGGCGTTCCGCTCTACGATGACGCGGGCGAATCGGACGTCTTCATCCTCTCCGGTGCCGAGGACCTCGTCCCCGTCTTGGAGCCGGATGGCCGCCGCCGCCGCGACGAGGAGACCGCGCCGGGATACTTCATCGATCGCTATCGACCTCGTATCGAGGGTTTGTTCGCTCGGATCGAGCGGTGGACGAACCGCACCGACGGCAGCGTGCACTGGCGTTCGCTGTCACGGGAGAACGTCGTCACCCTGTACGGCGGCGACACTGCATCACGCATCAGCCATCCCGGCGATCCCAGTCAGGTCTTCTCCTGGCTGATTTCGGAATCGCGAGACGACCGCGGCAATGCGATTGTCTATGAATACAAGGCAGAGAACGCAGACGCGGTTGACCTCACCCTGCCGAGCCAACGCAACCGCGGCGTGCGCGAGGACCGCGCCCGCGCCGTCAACCGCTACATCAAACGCATCCGTTACGGCAACCGGCACCCCATACTGAATGCCGGCGGTTCACGACCATGGTTGCTTACCGACCTGCCCGCCGCGGTGCGCCAGAACATCGAGTGGATGTTCGAGGTCGTCTTCGATTACGGCGAGCACGACCATGCCGCTCCCCCGCCGGACGAGCACGGCGCTTGGGACCTGCGCAGCGATCCCTTCTCCACCTACCGTGCTGGATTCGAATGCCGCACCAACCGGCGCTGTCGACGCGTCTTGATGTTCCACCATGTGCCCGACGAGCCCGGCGGGACAAGGGGTTACGACGGTGTGGTCCGCTCCACCGATCTCACCTACACCGAGCCGATCGGCCAGCAAGCCGGCAGCGCCGCCTACAGCACGCTGGCCGCCGTCACCCAGACCGGCTACCGCCGCAATGCCATCGGCGCCTACGACACGCGCAGTATGCCGCCGGTGGAGTTCACCTACACCATGCCGGAGGTCCACCAACAAGTCGAGCAGGTCGATCCGCGTAACCTCGAGCACTTGCCGATCGGGGTCGACGGCACCACTTACCGATGGATCGACCTGCACGGCGATGGGATCCCAGGCATCCTCACCGAACAGGGCCATGCGTGGTTCTACACCCGCAACGTCACACCCGCAGCCGACAACGACGTGCGGTTCGAGCCCACCGAGCTCGTTGGGGTGTATCCCACCGCAACCCTGAACGTCGACAAGGCGCGCTTCATGGACCTCGCCGGCGACGGTCAACCCGACCTCGTGATGCTCGCACCGAGCCCGGGCTTCTTCGAACACGACGAGGACGAGGGGTGGAAACCCTTCCGCCCCTTCACCTCCGCACTCGACTTCGACCTGAATGCCCGAGATGTCACCTTCGTCGATCTCGACGGCGACGGACACGCCGACGTCCTGATCGCCGAGGATGACGCCTGGGCGTGGCACCCGTCGCTGGGTGAGAACGGGTTCGGCGCACGCCGCCGTGTCGCAGCGGCGCTCGACGACGAACGCGGACCGCGAGCGGTCGCCGCCGGAAGCGCCGAAGCGCTCGTGCTCGCCGATCTCTCCGGGGACGGACTGTCTGATCTCGTCCGGATTCGCAACGGTGAGATCTGCTACTGGCCCAACCTGGGCCACGGTCGGTTCGGTGCGAAGGTCACCATGGACTGCTCCCCGCAGCTGGACAATCCGGATACGTTCGATCCAGCGCGAGTGCGTCTGGCCGACATCGACGGCAGCGGCACCACCGACATCATCTACCTGCACCGAGACGGCGTCCGCTTATACTTCAACCTCTCCGGAAACGGTTGGAGCGACCCCAAGACACTCACGGTCACGCCGCAGGTCGACAACCTCACCTCGGTGGAAGTCACCGATCTTCTTGGTAACGGCACCGCGTGCCTGGTGTGGTCATCGTCGCAGTCCGGTCGGGACCGACAACCGATCAAGTTCGTCAATCTCATGGGGGCCGACAAACCGCACCTGCTGGTCGGCACGAGCAACAACCTCGGCACCGACACCGAGGTGCATTACCGGCCCTCGACACACTTCTCGCTGACCGATCGGCGCGGGGGTCGGCCATGGCGGACCCGCCTTCCCTTCCCGGTGCACGTCGTGGCGAGTGTGGTGACCCGCGACCTCATTGGCCGCGCTACCTTCACCACCCAATACGCCTACCACGACGGATTTTTCGACGGCGACGAACGTGAATTCCGCGGCTTCGGTCTCGTCGAAGCCTGGGACACCGACGAAGTCATCGACCGAGGCGACAACGCGGTTGCGGCCTCGCTGCGGTCGGCTCCTGTGCACACCAAGACGTGGTACCACAACGGCTCGACGCGCGGCTGCGACTGGCGCGGGGCGTTCGCCGAGCCGGGGCTGAGCCCTGAGGAGACCGCAGCCAGGCGGTTACCCGATAACCTCCTGCCCGATCCCCTTGACGACATCGATCGTCGCGAGCTGTGCCGGTCCCTCAAGGGGCTGATGCTGCGCCAGGAAGTGTTCGGCCGTGACGGCTCCGCCAAGGAGAGGGTTCCGTACGTCGTGACCGACCACCGCTACGAGGTGCGGCGGTTGCAACCGCGCGGCGGCAATCACCACGGCGTGTACCTCAGTCACCTGAGCCAGACGTTGACCACCAACTACGAGCGAAGCGCCACCGATCCCCGTGTCACCCATGGCATGACGCTGGAAGTGGACCGGTACGGCACGGTTACCAAGCGCGCCGAGATCGCCTACTCGCGTCGGCGAACGATCCGCGTGCTCAGCCCTGGCGGTCGGCGCAGCGACGTCCCGAATGCGGCACTTGTCGCGCTCGCACCCTCCGAACAGAGCGTACAAACGCGTCCCCTTCTGACGTACAGCGAGATGGCGTTGACGAACGCGGTCGACGACATCGCTGCGCGACCCGACGACTTTCGGCTCCCTCGTTCTTGCCAGACCCGCTCTTACCAGCTCACCGGCTTCGACGCGACCGGCCCCGACGGTCGCTTCCAGGCGACCGATCTCGTCGAGCCGGATCCCGGCCACCCGGGACTGGTTCGTTCCAGAGCGTCGCAGGCGCTGCGCTACGAGCAGGACACGCCGCCAGGGATGCAACGCCGACTCGTCGAGCACAGTTGCACCGTCTTCCGCGCCGACGACTTGTCCTCGCTCCTGCCCCTTGGTCGGCTCGAAGCCCGTGGGCTCACCGGGCAGACCTACACCCTCGCGTTCACCGCGGGGCTGATCGACGCGGTCTATCAACGCGTTGTGACTCCGCTGACACGACACGACGATCCCCTGTTTTCTTCGGTCGACGGTGACGGCGGAGGCTACCTGGCCGGCGCCACTCTCAAAGCCCGGCACGACTTTCCGGACGACGTCGGCGACGACGACTGGTGGATCCCGTCCGGCCTCGTGTTCCTTTCGGCGGACCTCGATGTGGACGCCGCAGCAGAACTCGACGACGCCGTCGGGCACTTCTTCCTGCCCCGCCGGTATCGCGACCCGTTCGGCCACGACACCCTGGTGCGCTACGACTCCCACGATCTGGTCGTCGTGCAGACGACGGACCCCGTCGGCAACTCGGCCACCGTCGACACATGCGACTACCGGCTGCTGCAGCCTCAGGAATTGACCAACGCCAACGGCAACCGTGCGGCCGTCGCCTTCGATGTGCTCGGAATGGTGGCCGGCACCGCGGCAATGGGCAAGCGGCCACCGTCCCCTGTCGAAGGCGACGTGCTCACCGACTTCGCCGCCGATGTCAGCCAGGACCAGCTCGACGCCTTCCAGTCCGCCGCTGACCCACACGAGCAGGCGCCAACCCTGCTCGGCAGTGCGACAACACGGATCATTTACGACCTCAATCGATTTCGCATCTCACGTGCTTCCGCACCCGACAACCTCGAAGCGTGGCAGCCCGTCTACACCGTGACGCTGGCCCGCGACACCCATCTCAGCGAGGCACTCGACGGTGAACCCTTGGGCATCCAGATGTCGTTCGATTACTCCGACGGGTTCGGACGGGTGATCCAGAAGAAGATCCAGGCCGAGCCGGGCCCGGTGACCGTCGGTGGGCCGACGGTGGATCCTCGGTGGGTCGGCAGCGGCTGGACCATCTTCAACAACAAGGGCAGCCCCGTCCGTCAGTATGAACCGTTCTTCAGTCAACTCAGCAAGGGGCACCAATTCGAGTACGGCCGACTCCACGGGGTCAGCCCGGTGCTGTTCCACGATCCGACCCAGCGCGTGGTCGCGGCGCTCAACCCGAACCACACCTATACGAAGGTGGTCTTCGGCGCTTGGCACACGGCAACTTTTGACGTCAACGACACCTCGGCACCCCGCAACGGGCAGACCGGCGATCCGCGCACCGACATCGACATCGGCGCGTTCGTCAAGCCCTATCTCGACGGCATCGACTCCGATCCCGCTGAACCATGGGCGACGTGGTATCAACAGCGAATCACCGGCGCGCTGGGAACTTCCGCGCGTGCCGCCGCCGAACAAACCTCCGCGCACGCCGACACGCCAACCGTGGTGCATCTCGACCCGCTGGGACGGCCGGTACTCACAGTGCTTCACAATCGCGTCGCCGATCCGCTGCACCCGCTCAACGGTCTCGACGAAACGCTCGAGCATCGCATCGAACTCGACGTCGACGGCAACAAACTCGCGGTGCGCGACGGGGTCACCGACGCCTGGGACGCCGCCGGCAATCCAGCGTCGGACCGCCCTGGCAGGCTTGTCACGCGCACCACCTACGACTTACTCGGTCATCCCGTTCGGGAAGAGAGTATGGACGCCGGCACCCGCTGGACACTGCTCGATGTCGCCGCCAAGGTCATCCGCCGATGGGATAGCCGTGGCCACTGTCGCCGCAGCGCCCACGATGCACTGCGCCGGCCCACCCACGAGTTCGTCGCGGGAACCGACGCCGGTGACCCGGAGCACGAGGTGCTCACGGAGAGAATGGTGTACGGGGAGCAACATCCCGACGGTGCGCTGCACAACCTGCGCGGCACCGTATGCCTGCATCTCGATCAGGCCGGCACACTCGCCAACGTGGGGCATGACTTCAAGGGCAATCCGGTCGGCGCGATCCGCCGGTTCACCAGTCAAACCCAGTACCGCGGTGTCGTCGACTGGGCACCGATCGATGCTCAGCTGCCGGCAGATCCGAAGGCCCTACTGGATCTCGGGTCGCTCGATGACGCGCTGGCCGAACATCTCGAGGACATCGCTTACGCCAGTCACAGCACCTATGACGCGCTCGACCGCCCGCGCGAGCTGATCACACCGCACGGTCCCGCATCGTCAGCATCGGTGATCCGCAATGCCTACAACGCCGCAAACCTGCTCGACCGCGTGGACGTGAATGTACAAAGTGCCACGGTCGGCGGGCAACCGCAGTGGACACCAGTGATCACCAACATCGATTACGACGCGAAAGGGCAGCGCCAGCGCGTCGAGCGCGGTAACGGAGCCGCGACCGATCTCGAATATGATCCACTGACGTTCCAGCTGGTGCGCTTGAAGACACGGCGCGACTCGGCGGTGTTCCCCGACGATTGCATCCAGCCGCCGCCAGTCGGCTGGCCGGGCTGCGGGGTCCAGGACATCGCGTTCACCTACGACGCCGCTGGGAACCCGACCCGGATCACCGACGCGGCCCAACAACGCATCTTCTTCGCGAACCGTCGCGTCGAGCCGGATACCACCTACGTGTATGACGCGACGTATCAGGTGATTTCGGCGACCGGCCGCGAACACCTCGGGCAGGCAGCGGATGCGCCGTCGCGGGCGGGTGATCCCGGCAAAGTCGGCGTCGCGTGGGGCGCCAACGACGGCACTGCGATGGGCGCCTACGTGGAGCACTACTCCTACGACCGCGCGGGCAATCTCACCGAACTGCACCACAAGTCCAGCGATGCGGCGTTCAGTTGGACCCGGACCTTCAATTGCGACGCCGTCAGCGCACTGGAGGACGGTGCGTCCGGCCTGCGCAGGCACGGCAATCGCCTCACCGACACCACCGTCGCCAACGCGCCATCCGAGACGTTGGAGTACGACGAGCACGGCAACGTCGTCCGGATGACACACCTCGGCGATGGCGGCCCCACACCGAACATGCACTGGAACCATCTCGACCAACTGGTGCGCATCGATCACGGCGGCGGCGGCACCACCTACTACGTGTACGACGCCAGCGGACGTCGGATCCGGACGGTCCGCGAGAAGTCCGCTACGCTCACCGAAGAGCGCATCGACCTCGGCGACGTCGACATCTTCCGGAAGCGACAAGGCGCCGACGTCCTGGAACGCGAGACGATCCACGTTCGCGATGCGACGAATCGGATCGCACTCATCGAGTCGCGAACGATCGACACCGTCGGCGGCGATCCGGCCCCCGCACGACTAGTGCGCTTCCAGCTCGCAGATCACCTCTCGTCGTCGCACGTCGAGCTCGACGAGAGCGCCCGGATCATCAGCTACGAGGAATACGCGCCGTTCGGCGCCACCACCTACCAGGCGGTCCGCAGCCAGACCGAAACCCCGAAACGCTACCGCTACACCGGCCACGAACGCGATGACGAAACTGGGTTCGACGCCATGGGCGTGCGGTACTACGCGTCGTGGCTGTGTCGATGGATCAGTTGCGACCCCTCGGGCACAACGGATTCGACGAATCTCTACGAATACGTCGCGAACAACCCGGTACGCCACGTCGACGTCACGGGGCGCGGGCTGTGGGACAAGGCGAAGAGTTTCGTCAGCGAGGGCGCCAATCGCGCCGTCGCCGCGGTCAAGCCCGGCGGCGCGGTATTCGAGGCGGTCGACAACGCGTTCAAACCCGAAGCCCACCCGGTCGCAGCCGCCGTTCTGAACAACATGGCCAAACGCGGCGAAGGCATGGTGCAGGGCACGAATGAGATGCTCAAGCAAGCCGGCAACGATTACGGTGACATCGCCTACGCCGCAACGCATATCAGCGAAAAGGGTGCTAAACAGAAGCTCGACGCGGCTATCGACCGGCGGCAGAAGGCGCCCGTCCAGATGGCTGTCGGCATGGTCAAGGGATTCGGCGGCATGGTGAAGAACGTCGGCAACGCGATTGGTGACGTGGCCTATTACCGGCCGGAGTTCGTCGGGCTGGGAGGTGTACTCAAGTCGCACGCACACGAACAGGGCGCCGACGCCAAGGTCGCGAGCGCGATTACTGACATAGTTCTCGATGGGCCGCAGATCGTGCTAGCAGTCGAAGGTGGCGTGAACCTGGCCAAGGGTGCCGCAGGCGCGCTGAGGAAGCCGCCGGTGCCCAAGCAGCGGGGTGCCCCACCGGTCATGCGCAGCTCGAATGAACTTGCGGGTGTCGAGACGGCATCACAGGAATTGATCGAAGAAATTTCGAAACGCCGGGACGTGACCTGGGCTGAGCCGGGGTCAGAAGAAATGAGATATCTGGACGCGATCGGCGCCGAAGCATCAGCAGGCGGAGATAAATTCATCCTGCTGCGTCGCAATCCGAGCAAAGCCGCTGCGCTTGAGGAGTTTCTGCACGGAACACAGTCACGCCTCGGAATCATCGACCGGCTCGGCCGCGCGGGCGCGGAAACACATGTGAAGGACTTCATGATTCGCCACAAGAAACTTCTTGGTCTCGGAGGAGAGGACGTCTCACGGCTGCAGAAGCTGAAGGACATGGGACTATGACGCATTGCGAGGGCAGTTTCGAAATGACGGTAGACGACGTTTTCTCTTTCGCGGACGGAAAGACGGTCTATCTCGGGAACGTGCTCGCAGGACCAACGCTGATTACGGCTGTGGACTGCGCGTTGATCGTCGATGGCGTGACAGTCACGACAGTTCAGATCGATGGGGAGATGGCGCCCCTCAAGCAGGGCCCGGATGAGCGTAGGTCGGTGTGGTCCAGCGACCCAGCTCCCGACGTGGTTCGTCCACCGAGAAGTCGCTGGCTGCTCCGAGGCCCGATATGCGACACAGCGACCAAACAAGGACAAGACAATGGCTGAATTCTCTGGACAGATTCGCATCGCTAACGGGTTGCCGGCCAAAGGCGAAAAGTTCCAACTTCTTCGGGAACGGGTGGGCGGCGACCCGGAAGTGATTGCGACGCTGGAGACCAACGAATCGGGGCAGTTCACCTCCGGGGACATCGCGGTGGACCCGGGAGCAACGTTGGTGGCCAGGATCCAACGCGACGGCGCCGACGATGTGGTGCTCGCGCCGCTGACCGCCGCACAGGATCCGTCGGCGATGCGGCTGGTGCTGCCCGAGTCGCACGCCGATATCGCCAGCGAGTTCAGCCGGTTGACCGAGGCAGTGAGACCGACACTCGGCGGTATTCCGCTTGCCCAGGCCACCGAAAGCTCGGCCCGCCATGACCTGAGCGTGATACAACGCGAAACCAGTTGGGATGCGAGACTTCTTGCCCTGTCGGTGTATTCTGCCCGCCTTAGCACCGCAGCCGAAGGGCCACCGGCGATCGGCATGTCCGAAGAGGCGATCTACGGACTGCTACGTAGCGGGCTGCCGTCCGACCGCGACCTGCTGGCACGGGTACCGGCAGCGACCGTTCATGCGGCGCTTGACAAGTCGGCGGGCGCCGGGGTGATTTCGCTGGATCAGGCAGCGCGCGACGAACAAGTGGCCGCGTTCCAGGCTTTCGCGACGGAGCAACGGTTGGCAGCCCGCCCCGGCGGGGGTGTGTCGACACTCCGAGAGCTGCTTGAAGTCTCCGGCTTGCCGGCAGACGGCGACGACTCGCCGCGGCAGCGATTCGAGAAGGTGGTACTCGATTCCAACACCGACGAGCCGCTGTGGACCCGAGCCACCAATGCCGGACTAAACGACGAGCAGATCTCGACGCTGAAAAGTCAAGCACGGCTTGCGTTCCTCACCACGAACAACGTGTCGCTGATGACACACGTGGAGGCAGACGTCGATCCCGCGGCCAGTTTCGGTCAGGGTCTGACCGCGGCTGGATGGGATAACCCGGGCAAGTGGTCGACGGCGCTGACTGCGCTCGGCGGGGCCGCCGTGGTTCCGGCTGCGTTCAGAGATGACGACGATCCGGTCGGGGCCTACTCCTTTGAACTTGCGAGAAAGGTCCGTGTCGCCTATCCCACCCAGGTGGTCGCGGCGATGGTGCAGCGCGGAGAGGTTGCCCCGCTCGGTGAACCCGCGGCCGACGCCAAGGTGGCCGCCGCGCTACTGCGGGCAGGTGAACACGGCCTACAACTCGGCGCAACGAACATGAAGACTCTCCTTGACGAGCACCCCGACGTGCTCGACGGCGTCGACGAGGCCGACCGCGGCCCAGTCACGTCCGCGCTGGCCACGCTGCAGCGCGTCTACCAACTGTCACCGAGCAACGAGGCGATGAAGGTGCTGCTCGATCACAAGCTCACCTCCGCGTACGACATCGCGGCGCTGACCGAGCCCGTCTTCATCGACCGGTACGGTCCTCTGTTCCCCTCCGAGCGGGAAGCCCGCTTGGTGTTCCGCAAATCCGAACAGATTCAGGCGGTCCTCTACACGTTCTACTCGATGACCAAGCAGGCCGCCGATGCGCCCGCCCTTGCAACCGTGTCGGGCACCGCCGAGCAACGACAGCAGGCGGTCGACAACATCAAACGTGTCCTGCCGACGACCCCGACGATGGAGTCACTGTTCGGCTCGATGGACTACTGCGAATGCGACCATTGCCGCTCGGTGCTCGGCCCTGCCGCCTACGTCGTAGACGTGTTGAAGTTCCTCGACCCCGATCCGCTGGCATGGGAGGGCTTCAAGTCCAACTGGGCCAACCGCCACAATGGCGACGAGTACCCGTTCGGCACTCCCTACGAGGAACTCGTCGCGCGGCGGCCCGACCTGGCCCACCTCCAACTCAGCTGCGAGAACACCAACACCGAACTGCCCGTCATCGACGTCGTCAACGAGATCCTCGAATACCTCGTAGTCGCGAAGTCCCTGTCCCCCAGCACCGTTCGCGACAGCGGCGCAGTGGAATCCCAGGACGTCATGGCCGAGCCGGAGTTCGTCGTCGACAACGCCTACACCCAGCTGCGCGCCGCCACCTTTCCATCGCTGCTTCCCTTCGATCTGTGGCACGAGACGATCCGGGAGTTCCTGGGCTGGCTCGGTGAACCACTCTCCTCGCTGTTGGGGGTATACCCCGTGTTCGCGGACGCGGCCGACGACCGTTACGCGGCCGCGATCGAACGACTCGGCCTGACCCGCGCGGCTGCGGAAGTCTTGACCGACGACGACCCGCTGACGAACTGGTGGACCCGCCTCGGCTTCGGCTCGGATCCCGGTCAAGAGGCGGGCGCAAGGGAAACCCTGCAACGTGCCAAACAACTCGCGCGCCGTCTCGGCGTCAGCTACCAGCAGCTGGCCGACCTGCTGGGCACCCATTTCATCAACCCGGCCCTTGATGAGCTCGGCCTGCTGGACACCGCCGGCGTCAGCGTCGCCGACGCGATACTGTGGCACGCCAACCAGCCGATGATCGACGGGGACGAGCCGACGGACCCCGACGAACACGAGATCTGGCTTCAGGTTCAGTCGGTGCAGCAACGGCTCACCACAGTCACGACGACCTACGGGCTGACCGGCGACCGAACCGCCGAAGCGTGGCTTCGCGCCATTGATGCAGACGCCCTCGCCGACGTCATTGTGCTGCTCGACCCAGACGCCTCCTGCGACTTCGACCGCACCCTCTTGGGGTCTGCGGCTACCGGTGCCGTCCTCGACGGCGACCGCCAGGCCGAAATCGTCGTGAAACTTGACCTTTTCGTGCGGCTGCAGCGCGCTACGGACTGGGCCATCGCCGATCTCGACGAAGCGCTTCGGGTGCTCGTCCCGGGCGGGACGGCGGGTACGAATTTGTTCGGTGCACCGATGCGCACCGCCCTGGTCTACCTCGCCCATATCACCGAACTGTCCACCCTGCTCGACACCGACGACACGACGCGGCGACGCTGGGTCTCGGCGTGGAGCACTATCGGCACACATGGTGCCTCCTCGCTGTACACCGAGATGTTCCAGAAACGCGCAGTCGGGCAACGCGATCCGTCCTTCGCGGCTCCTTTGGGTGATCCACTATCGGAAGACGCGGTTGGCGCCG
This sequence comes from Mycolicibacterium sp., assembly GCA_032117575.1. Taxonomy (GTDB): domain Bacteria; phylum Actinomycetota; class Actinomycetes; order Mycobacteriales; family Mycobacteriaceae; genus Mycobacterium. The sequence continues at coordinate 31,697 of JAULZA010000054.1, read as the reverse complement.
ACGTGCTCTTCAGTGCGCATGCGACCACGCTATGCGGCGCGCTGGGTGTTCGCGTGAGTGACCTGCAGGCGATCGTAGACCGTTCCGGCGACGCCTGGTCGACCACGAGGCTCTCGCTCGAGTCGGTTTCCGATGCGCATCGGTACACGTTCCTCGCGCAGGCGCTGGACAGTACCGTCGCCGACGTCTTGGCGCTGGAGCGTCTGAGCACGCTGAGTCCGTTCCAATCGTTGGCTGCCGAACCGCTCGCGGCCGACGTCGTCGATCAGCCACTGCAGTCGACGCTGCCCTTCGTCAACGCCGCGATCAAGATCGCCAAGGCCGGTCTGACGATCGCCGAGCTGGACTACGCGCTGGCCCATCGGGTGGACCCGATCAACGACCTGCGTCCCAACGCCGACGTCACCTCCGCGCTTCTCGAGGGAATCAAAGCCAAACTGACCGAGTCGCTGGCCCGGCTCAATGCCGCCCCCGCCGACGCGGAACCAGACCCGGACGCGCAGCCCCCGATGCCGCCTCCGACGCCGGCCGAGATCGCTGCTTCCCTGGTCGCCACTGCGATGGGCCCGCGCGCAGGTGTGACCGCCGCTCTGCTGGACGGCGATGATGCGCTGCAGGACCCGTCGGGTCCAGCCGGCACGCGACTGGTCGAGGCGTTCCTGAGCCTCGCTGACCCGGCCGCCGACCCGGAGCGCTGCAGACGAGCGCACTTGCTGCTGACGAAGGTGCTGATGCTCAGCGACCGTTTCGACCTCAGCGCGCGCGAGTGCTCCGAGTTCGGGCTCGGCGCGCTGCCGCTCGGACCCGACGACGACACGAAGGACCGCTTCGACGCCGTTCTGCGACTCATCGACTACACCATGCTCCGCAAAGAGGTCAAGGCGAAGTCGGACGCGCTGATCGGCGTGCTCGCCGCGGCACGCGGCGGCGCAGCGGGCGCTGATCTGCTCGGCGCCGCGATCAACGCGCTGGCCGCTGTGACAAAGCGACGGCCAGAGCCGGTTCGGGCGACCGTCGAAACACTCGGCCTGTCAGCCGAGGACCTCGGCGCACTCGACGGGATCCGCCGGGTGTGGAGGGTGCTTGCACTGATCGAGCGGCTCGGCGTCGACGCCGCCACCGTCGCCGGGTGGTGCAAGATCGTCGACCCGGCGACGACGGTCGCCGACCGTAGTCGCATCGCCCGTGAGGTCAAAGACGCCGTCCGTGCCCATCTGGGCCCGGTCCGGTGGCGGCAGGTCGCCAAGCCGATCTCGGATCGTCTTCGTCAACGCCAGCGCGACGCGTTGGTGGCTGCGGTGCTGCACGACACCGGTTTGACGTCGGTGGATGAGCTCTATCAGTGGCTGCTCATCGACCCGGGTTCCGAGCCGGTGCTGCGCACCACCCGTATCCGGCAAGCGATGTCGTCGCTACAGCTGTTCGTACAACGCTGCCTGCTGAACATCGAGCCGCGCGTGCACCCGTCTGCGATCAATGCCCACCACTGGGAATGGATGAAGCGTTACCGGGTCTGGGAGGCCAACCGCAAGATCTTCCTCTATCCCGAGAACTGGCTGGAGCCGGAGTTCCGTGACGACAAGTCCCACCTGTTCACCGAACTCGAGGGGACGCTGCTGCAAAGTGACGTCTCCGCCGATGTGGTCGAGGACGCCTTCTTGGTCTATCTGCGGAAGCTGGATGAGATCGCGCGCCTGGATGTGGTCGGTTTCTACACCGAACAAGACTTTCTCGATCCCGGATCGACGACGTTGCACGTCATCGGCCGCACCCATGGCCAACCACACCAGTACTTCTACCGCCGCTTGCAGCACGGGATCTGGACCGCGTGGGAGCCGATGGGCATCGACATCGAAGGCGATCACATCGTGCCGGTCGTCTGGCGCAACCGGCTGCACGTGTTCTGGGTGACCTTCCTGCAGAAGTCAGATGACTCCGACTCCAATCCCGAATCCGATCGATCGGATATCACGGCGATCTCCCGTCAGTCACTCGGTGTCGCTGCGCTCGCTCAGGACGGGAACTTCCAACTCGGCGGGTCGGGTTCGGCGCCGAAGAAACAGAAGGCGTTGGCGGAGGCGACGGCCGACGAAGTGCAGGGCCAGGTCGGCAAGCGCGGTGTCGGTCGCCGGGTAGACGTACAACTGCATTGGAGTGAATACGTCCGCGGCAAGTGGTCGCCCACGACGTCCGGCGGCTTCGGGCGGGTGCCCGCGTTATTCACGAATTCGGTGTTCGACCCGGCGAGCGTATTCGTGCACACGTCAACGCTGTGGAACCAGGATCAAGGCGAGGAAGCGGGTGTGCAGATCCACCTCACCGGCGCCATGACCCAGACGTTCCTGCTGCGCGGACGCAACAGCCCGGTGGAGCGGGGAAAAGCCAGTCAGCGGCCGCCGATCCCCTACAAACCCGCAACGGCGGAAATCAATCGCTACCGCGGTTCGGGGTCGTTGACGGTGGAGTTCACCCAAAAGTTCACCAGCGTGAACGGCGGCGCCCAGACCCCGACAAAGTCCACGCTGGGCATCCTCGCGAAGTGCGGTTCCTTCACCGTGCTGCCCTCGGCCAACGGGATCGCTGTCGGGGCCGGCGATATCGGGTCGCTGGTGAGCGCGTTCTTCTTCCAAGACGCCAACCGGACCTTCTTCGTCGAACCCTCGCTGTTGGAGACCACTACGGAGTCGTGGGAGGAGTGGATCGTGCCCGACTCCGATCCGGGCGTCTCCTTCGACCCCGGCGACATCGACGACCGCATCGTCGTGCCGTTCATTCCGCGCAAAGAGCTGCAGGTGCCGGACAGGATCAATCCGGGTAACCCGTTGCTGGACCCGTGGCCGGAACTGGCCACCGTGCGGCCGACGGACATGATCACCTCCCCTGACGTTGCCGTGCTGTTCGACAACACGGTGCTCGGGTCACGCGGCGGGCTCGATCTGACCGTCGTGACGCCGCACGCCGGTGCCGCCGGTGCGGTGAAGAGGTTCAACGTCAACGACCTGGGCCAGCAGGGCGCCATCTCCGTTGTCGGCGGCGTCGGGGACGTCGTCGCCGATGGAGGCATCCGTGACGTGGTGATCGACGGCGGCGTACGAAACGTCGTCGTTGACGCCCACGATGCCCCCGGCCTACCGGATCTGGCACCAGACCGCGTCGTCCTCGTCGACCACGACGCGTTGAGCAATGCCGGACTGGCGCTCGATGCCACGAAGATTCACGTTCTCGCCAACGCCGGAATCGGCAATCGCCGCATCGACGCAGGCGCCCTGCGCGTGTTCGGAAGGTAGCAAGCAATGACCATCGATCCCGCCCGCAGTTTTCATCTGGCCAAGGACGCCGCTGCTGTCCGATTGGTCGACGCCGACCTGATCGACAGGTTCCGACCGCGAGTGCCCGGCTCTCACCCGGAGCAAAAGCAGATCGTCGTGCGTGAGCGCAACCTGTCCTACCAGTTCAGTCCGCACTACCACCCGTGGGTCACCGAACTCACCCGACGGCTTCTGTCGGGCTCCACGCCGGCGCTGCAGGCCGTCGACACCGAACACCAACTGCGGGTGCGGGTGTCGGCGGCCGTGGCCGCAACCACGGGCGGTGTGGGTGGCCTACCTGTAACCGTCGCGGTCGCGGAAGTGGTGACCCTCGCCGACGACGTCACCGTCACGCTGACGGGCACCGGCGCCGTCCATTTGGCCGGACGCCACCTTCTCCGAGGCGACGGCACACCGTTGACGGCCGATGTGGGCAACGTGCTGCGCGTGCCGGCGGGCACTGTCGTGCGGCGGTCGAACCGCTCCGAGGTCGTGCTGGCCGCCGAACTGACCGGGACGCTCGTCGACGGCGCACCGACGCCGACGCTGTTGCGTGACGTATTCAGCGCCTACGCCCCCAACGCGGCTCTGATCCCCGACACATCGCTGTCACCACGTCCCGCCGACGATCTGGACTTCTCCTCCGGAGGCGCGTATTCGGTCTACAACTGGGAACTGTTCTTCCACGTGCCCTTCACCATCGCAGTCAACCTCAGCCGCAGCGGACGCTACGCCGAGGCCCGCCAATGGTTTCACTTCTTGTTCGACCCGACCGACGTCTCGGCACAGGTGTCCCCCGAACGCTATTGGAAGGTCAAACCGTTCCAGACCATCGACGTTCAGCGCATCGAAACGATCCTGGTGAACCTGTCGACCGGCGCAGACCCGGTGCTGGCGCGCGACACGATCAACGCGATCCAGGCGTGGAAGGACGCACCGTTCCGGCCGCACGTGGTGGCCCGATTCCGCCAGTCGGCCTACATGTTCAAAACGGTGATGGCCTACCTCGACAATCTCATCGCATGGGGGGACTCGCTGTTCCGGCAGGACACCGGTGAAGCGATCGACGAAGCGCTGCAGCTGTATGTGCTGGCCGCGATCATCCTCGGTCCCCGGCCGCAGGCGGTGCCGTCCAAGGGTTCGGTGCGGGTGCAGACCTACGCCACGCTGCGCAACGGCCTCGACTCCTTCGGTAACACGATGCGCGACGTCGAGGGGTCTCTGCTGTTCGACATCGCGCCGCGACCGCGCGGCGCCTCCGACGGCGCTGGCCTGTCGACCGTTCGCGGCATCGGGCGCAGCCTGTACTTCGGCGTGCCGCGCAACGACAAGCTGATCGGCTACTGGGACACCGTCGCGGATCGACTCTTCAAGATCCGCAACAGCCTCAACATCGAGGGAGTGTTCCGCCAGCTACCGCTATTCGAGCCGCCCATCGATCCGGCGCTGCTCGCACGCGCCGCCGCAGCGGGCTTGGATACCAGCGCGATCATCGGCGGCATCGCGCAGCGGCTCCCACTGGTGCGTTTCTCCCTCTTGCACCGGCAGGCCACCGAACTCGCACAACAGGTAGCGACACTGGGGGCAAACCTCTTGTCGGCGTTGGAGAAAGAAGACGGCGAGACGCTGAGCCTGCTGCGTGCACGCCACGAGAAGACCCTCGCGACGTTGGCCGAACAAGTCAAGTACGGCCAGCTGCAGGAAGCGGTCAAGTCACGCGAAGCCCTTGTCGGCTCGTTGAACAGCGCAGTCACCCGCTACGCCTATTACGAACAGCAACTCGGCCGAACGCTCAGCGACATCGAGATCCCCGAACTCGATGAACTGGACATCAAGGCCCTAGCCGCGTTCAATTTGCAAGCCGCGGAACCCACAATCGCCAAACGTGACGTACCGATCGACATCTCCGGCGACGTGATCGAGGAAGCTGCCGGCCGCCTGCTGAACCGCTTCGAAGCCCAAGAACTCGAGCTGCTGACCACGGCGCGCACCATCCACGACGTCATCAAGATCGCCGAGCTCGCTGGGCAGGGCTCGTCGATGATCCCGGACTTCGGTGTGAAGTTCCACTTCTGGGGACTCGGCGGTGACTTCGGGCTGGGCGGTACGCAGCTGTCGAAGTTCGCTCGATTCGCCGCTGACATCGCCACGACAGTGGCTGATTCGATGAACTTCCAGGCCAGTATCGCCGCCAAGGTAGGGTCATATGCTCGCCGCGAACAAGACTGGGCACAGCAGAGCAGTGTAGCGGCCAGCGACATCAACCAGATCTACAAGCAGTTACGCGCCGCTCAGCTGCGGGAGGCGGTCGCGCAAACCGAGTGGCGCAACCATCAGAAGCAGATCAGCCAGTTGCAGGAGGTTGAGGAGTTCCTCAACGCCGAGGGCACCGCCGCAAACGGCCGAGTGGCCAACAAGGCCATGTACGCGTGGATGAAACGCGAAGTCCGCCTGCTGTACTCGCGCACGTTCGCGTTGGCGACCGAACTGGCGACGAAAGCTCAGCTGGCCCTCAAGTACGAGATTGGCGACAACAACCTGAACTTCGTAAGGTTTGACTACCAGGCCGGCAAGGAAGGACTGCTGGCAGGCGAGAAGCTGCTGTTCGACCTCAAGCGCATGGAATTGGCATACCACGACAACAACATTCGAGAACTCGAGTTGACGAAGCACATCAGCCTCGCCCAACTCAACCCGTTGGCGCTGATCACGTTGCGGGCCACCGGGCGATGCGAGTTCGACATTCCTGAGGAACTGTTCGATCTCGACGGCCCCGGCCACTACTTCCGTCGGATCCGGTCGGTGGCGGTCAGCATCCCCTGTGTCACGGGACCGTACGCGAGCATAAACTGCACACTTCGGTTGAACAACAGCAAGATTCGGACTTCGAACATCGCCGGGGACGAACTCGAAGAGATTCACCGGCCGATCGAGCAGGTCGTGGTGTCCAGCGGATCGCAGGACAGCGGAGTGTTCGATGTCAGTGGTGCCGACAGTCGTAGGTTGCCGTTCGAACTGTCCGGCGCGATCAGCAGCTGGACCGTCGAGCTTCCCGGCCAGGGTCCCGAAGGCTATCGGCTGTTCGACTACGACACGATCAGCGACGTGATATTGCACATGCGACTGACCGCTCGCGAGGGCGGGCACGAGCTGCGCGATGAAGCGGTGGCACGCTTGAAAAAGCTGACCGAAGGGGAAAGCGGCTCCACGGTGGGTAGGGTTCGGCTGTTCTCCTTGCGTCATGAATTCTCCAACTCATGGGCCCCGTTCGCGGCCTCCGAGGAAGCCGAAGCGCCGTTGACGCTCACGCTCACCCGTGACATGTTTCCGTTCTGGAGCGCCAATCGGATGTCGGCAATCGAGAAGGTCGTGGTGTTTCGGCCGCCCGCTGTCCCCGGCGACGAACTGGAGTTCGTTATCGACGCGGACGGGCAGGACGCGCCGAAGTTCAACACGCCGTGGACCCAATCGTTCGATCCGACCAGCAGGGATTTGTGGCTGCTCGCTACCTGGAAGGTCTAGACGCCTTGGTGTGGTCGACTGAGGGCGAGAGCACCAGCCCTGCAATGACATTCACATCTGTCGACCGTCACGCAATTCCCCGGGGTGTCGCAGAAAACGCGCACTCAGGTCCACCGGCCCCTGGTGGGTGGCCACCAGGCCGTCGTAGAAACGGCCCAGGCGCGGCCATACCCGTGCGCCACTGGGCGAGCCGCCGGTCTGTGATCTCGGCGGCGCGATGCGGTTCCCGCGCGATCAACATGGTGACGCCCGACGGCCCCGGGCCCAGGCGAGCGGTGTAGCTCAGCCGGGTGCCGTCGGCGATCGGGGTCAGCTCGAAGGTCCACGTCGCCGCCGGCGACGCAGCATCGCCCACCGCCCAGCCGAAGCGCTCACACGCGTCGAAGGCGACGGCCGTCGACACGGTGGCCCATTCCCCGATCACCGGGTTGCGATTGCGGCCCAGGAACTGTGCGCCCAGAGCCGGCCCGCTGGAACCCTCGGCCCACTGCACGCCGATCAGTTCCCGGCTCAACTCCGGCATCAGCGTGATGTCGGTGACCAATTCCCACACCCGCTGCGGCGAGGCGGCGATCTCCAGGGTGTCGAGGACCTGCTGGTGGTCATCGGTCACGGCGGGTCCTCGGATAGCCGATGCAGATTCGGGCCCGATCAGTGTGCCATTCGCCGGCAGCCGCGACGGGCTAGGCTTTTTGCGTGAACTCCGAGCGGCGCAGCGCTGGCCGGATAATCCCGGAAGCCCGGTTCCGGTGGTCCGACTGTGAACGCCTGCAGCGCCGGCCACCGGAACGCAACCGGCACTGGGCGGAGGCGGTGAGCCGGCCTCAGCGGGTGCTGCAGTTCGCCGCCGTCATCTCCGCCGGACTCACCACGACACTGGGGGTGCTGCAGACCGCGACCGGCCACAAGGTGCTCTACATCGGCTTGATCAACTTCGCGACGGCCGCGTTGTTTCTGTGTGTCCCACTGCTGAACCGCTTCGGCAACGTCATCCCGGCACTGGCCTTCGTCGCCATCGCCTATTCGTCGCTGACATTCGTGGGCTCGCAGATCGGCACCGATTCCGGGGCGCAGTTCTACTACCTGGTGTCGGCATCATTGGCCGTGCTGGTGCTCGGCGTCGAGCATGTCAAACTGGCCGGCGCGGTGGTGGCGATCGGCGCCCTGCTGACGGTGGCACTGCAGTTTCTGGTTCCCCCGGACACCGGCATTCAGCCGCGCTGGGCGCTGGATCTCGCTTTCATCTCCGCGACGGTGGGCGCCTGCCTGCTGATCTTCGCCACCGTCTGGTACGCCATGCGCGAGGTGGCCCGCGCCGAGGCCGCGATGGAAGTCGAGTACAGCCGGTCCGAGGCGCTGCTGACCAACATCCTGCCGGGCAGCGTGGCTGAGAAGCTCAAGGATCCGGCGCACGGCGTGATCGCCGACCGCTACGACGACGCCTCGATCCTCTTCGCCGACATCGCCGGGTACACCGAGAAGGCCAGCGAGATCGCGCCGACGGAACTGGTGCGCTTCCTCGACCGGCTCTACACCACCTTCGACCGCCTGGTTGACCGGCACGGGCTGGAGAAGATCAAGACCACCGGCGATGCCTACATGGTGGTCAGCGGTGTTCCCACACCCCGGCCCGATCATGTCGAAGCCATCGCCGACCTGGCCTTGGACCTGTGCCGGGCGGTGTCCGAACTGCGTGATCCGCGCGGAAATCCGGTGCCGATGCGGATGGGCATCGCGGCGGGTCCCGTGGTGGCGGGGGTGGTGGGCGCCCGCCGCTTCTTCTACGACGTGTGGGGGGACGCGGTCAACGTCGCGTCGCGGATGGAGTCCACCGACATCGAAGGCCGGATTCAGGTGCCGCAGAACGTCTTCGAACGCCTGCGGGATGGGTTCGTCCTTGAGGAGCGTGGCGAGATCGCGATCAAGGGCAAGGGCGTGATGCGCACGTGGTGGCTGGTCGGCCGGCGCCCGGCGCCGCCGCCGCAAGATTCGGCGGCCATAACGCTGGCCATCGAGACCCCCGCCGGTTAGGTCCGGACTACATCACTTTCGACAGGAAAGCCTTGGTCCGCTCGTGCTGGGGGTTGCTGAGGACCTCCCGCGGGACTCCGCTTTCGACGATCACGCCGCCGTCCATGAAGACCAACTGGTCGGCTACCTCGCGGGCGAAGCCCATCTCATGGGTGACGACGATCATCGTCATACCTGCCGCGGCAAGCGTTTTCATGACGCCGAGCACCTCACCGACCAGTTCCGGGTCCAGCGCGGAAGTGGGTTCGTCGAAGAGCATCAGCTTCGGTTCCATGGCCAGCGCGCGGGCGATGGCGACCCGCTGCTGCTGGCCGCCGGACAGCTGGGCCGGATAGGCGTCGGCTTTCTCGGACAGGCCGACCTGGCCGAGCAGCTCGCGGGCACGGTCGGTGGCCGCCGCCTTGCTGGTGCCCTTGACGTGCATCGGCGCCTCGATGATGTTCTCCAACGCGGTCCGGTGCGGAAACAGGTTGAAATGCTGGAAGACCATGCCGATGTCGCGGCGTTGCTTGGCCGCTTCACGCGGGGGCATCTCGTAGAGCTTGCCGTTGCGCTCCCGGTAACCGATCAGCTGCCCGTCGACGTAGAGCCGGCCGGCCGTGACGTTCTCCAGGTGGTTGATGCAGCGCAGGAACGTGGACTTGCCCGAGCCGGACGGTCCGACGAGGACGAGGACCCGCCCGCGGGCCACCGACAGCGTCACACCCTTGAGCACCGACAAGGCGCCGAAGTCCTTGCAGACCTGCTGCGCGTCGACCATCGGCAGCTGCGCCGGGGCCGTCATACGTGGCCTTCCTTGGCGCCGACCTGGGCCTTGGCTAGCGCTTCGAGCTGTTTGCCGGTCAGCTTGCGGGAGATGCCCCGGGAGAAGTACTTCTCCAGGTAGTACTGCCCCACCATCAGCACGCTGGTGATGGCCAGGTACCAGGTGGCGGCCACCAGCAGCAGCGGGATCGGCTGGAAGATCACCGCGGAGATGTCCCGGGTGCGGGTGTAGAGCTCCAGCGTGTAGGGCACCGCCGTCACCAGCGAGGTGGTCTTGAGCATGCTGATGAGCTCGTTGCCGGTGGGCGGGATGATCACCCGCATCGCCTGGGGCAGCACGACCCGCCGCATCGTCATCCACCACGACATGCCCAGCGCGGTCGAGGCCTCCAGCTGTCCCTCGGGCACCGAAGCGATTCCGGCGCGGATGATTTCAGCCATGTAGGCGGCCTCGTTCAGGCCCAGCCCGACGATCGCCAGGATGAAGCTGATCGACAGGTTGCGCATGTCGATGTGAAAGAAGCTGGGCCCGAACGGAACCCCGATCTGGATCTTCTGGTAGAGGGTGGGGAACAGCCCCCAGAACACCAGTTGGACGTACACCGGGGTGCCGCGGAAGATCCACAGGTAGGCCCAGGACACCGATTTGAGGATCGGGTTGGGCGACAACCGCATCACCGCGAGGATCACCCCGAGGACCAGTCCCAGCAGCATGGCCCAGAAGGTCAGTTGCAGGGTGTTCCACGCCGCTTCGGACACCCGCTGGTCGAACAGGTACTTGCGGTAGGCCGCCCACCCGTAGGCCGGGTTGGTGGCCGCCCCGTACATGAACAGACCGACCAGGACAATGATGACCGCAGCGCCCACCCACCGCCACGGGTGCCGTAGGGCGACGGCATCGATGGCAGCGGGCACGGTGGGCACCGGCTGCTCGCCGATCATTGAACTAGTTCACCGCTCCGTTGATCGTGGCCACGTCGATCATCCCGGACTCCAGACCCCAGTTCGCGACGATGGCCTTGTAGGCGCCGATCTTGATCAGGTGGTCCAAAGCCTTCTGCAGCGACTGCGCCAGCGGTGAGCCCTTCTTCACCGGCCACCCGTACGGGGCGGAGTCGAAGGTCTCCCCGGCCGCTTCGATTTTGCCGCCGCTCTGCTTGATGGCGTAGGCGGTCACCGGGGAGTCCGCCGACATGGCGTCGGCCTGACCCAGCACCACGGCATTGGTGACGGCGTCCTGGCCGTCGAACTTGATGACCTGAATCTCCGGCTTCCCGGCGTCGACGCAGGCCTTGCTCTTGGCCGGCAGTTCTTCGGTCTCCTGGACCGTGGTGGCCTGCACCGCAACCTTTTTGCCGCAGGCGTTCGTCGGGTCGATCCCCGCGCCGGGCTTCTGCGCCCACTGGGTGCCGGCCGAGAAGTAGTTGACGAAGTCGACCTGCTTCTCACGCTCCTTGGTGTCGGTGAACGACGACATGCCGACGTTGTAGGTGCCGCCGTCGATGGCGGGGATGATTTTGGCGAAGTCGGACTCGCGGTAATCCGGCTTCAGCCCAAGGGTTTCGGCGACCGCGTTCATCAGGTCGACGTCGAAGCCGACGATCTTGCCGTCGGGGTCCTTGAACTCGTTAGGCGGGTAAGGCAGGTTCACCCCGACGACCAGCGTGCCCGACTCCCGGATGTCCCCGGGCACGGTAACAGCGATCTCCTCGACCTTGTCGACCGTCACCTCGGTGCTGGCCTGTGCGGAACCGGTGCCCGAACCGGTTTCGGTGTTCTTCGCACACCCCGACAGCGTCAGCGCACCCGCCATGGTGACCACCGCCGCTGCCCGCCAGCAGCGTTGACGATTCTCTTGTCCTGTGAACACAGTGCCCTTCCCTCTCGCTGTCAGGCGTCCGGCGAATCTGTTCGCCATGAGGAAACTACCGCCGATCGGCGGTTGTGACCTGCCGAAGGGCCGTTTCCGCCCCGTGTGTAACACTGGCACCATGACAACGCACTCTGGCGGAACGCTGTTTCCGCATCTGTGGAAGTCGGTGCTGCTGACCGGAATCCTGTCGGTGATCCTCGGTGTGATGATGCTGGCCTGGCCCGGTCCGACGCTGTTGGTCGCGGCCATCTTCTTCGGCGCCTACCTGCTGGTGACCGGCGCCTCCCAGGTCTTCCACGCCTTCACCCTGCCGATCTCCGGTGGCGGCCGGGCGCTGCTGTTCATCAGCGGTGCAGCGTCTCTGGTGCTGGCCGTGATGGCCATTCGGCATATCGGCGACGCCGTATGGCTGCTGGCGATCTGGATCGGCATCGGTTTCGTGTTCCGCGGTGTCGCCACCGCGGCCGCCGCATTCAGCGACCGCGACACACCGGCGCGCGGGTGGGAGATCTTCATCGGCATCGCCACGCTGATCGCCGGCATCATCGTGCTGGCCTACCCCTTCGCCTCGCTGCCCACCCTGATCTGGGTCACCGGCTGCGGGCTCATCGCCCTGGGGATCATCGAGATCATCGGCGCCTTCGGCATTCGCAAGGCCGGTAACCAGGTGCGCACCGTCATCAGTGACGCCATCCGCAGCGCCCGCTGACAACGTGGCTCCGGTGCGGATCGCGGGGCTCCAGGGCGCCGCGATCCGCACCTCTTCTTCGCCGGAACCGCCGACCGGCCGGGTAACCTGGCTGGCGTGGATCAATCGGGGCAACCATGACTGAGCAACCGCAGCAACCGCAGGACACCCCGGGCTTTCCGCCGCCGCCCGGACCCTCACCCGGCATGGCGCCGTACCCGTACTCGTATCCACCGGGTGCACCCGCTCCCGGCCCCTACCCCGGCGCCTATCCGCCCCCTCCCATGCCGTACGGCGGCGACTACTACCCCGGCCCGGGGCAGCCCGCGCGCAACGGCATGGGGGTCGCCGCGCTGGTGGTGGCGATCATCGCGCTGTTCGGATCGTGTTCGGTGGTCGGTGGCATCCTGCTCGGCGTCGTCGCGGTGATCCTAGGGTTCATCGGCCGAGGACGGGTCAAACGCGGTGAGGCCAACAACGGTGGGATCGCCACGACCGGTCTGGTTCTGGGCGGTCTCGCGATCGTCGTCAGCATTGCCTTCATCGCGTTCTACGCCGACGCGTTCAACAAATACGGCGGCCAGGACCTGATGAATTGCATCCAGAACGCGAACTCCGACAACACCAAGATCCAGCAGTGCATGGACGAGTTCCAGCGGCGGGTCGAGACCCAGACAGGTCAGACGGCGACTCCGGGCCGGTAGCGGACGAAGGTTACTTCGCCGCTCCGGGGAAGTACTTCACGATTCCCTCCTGGACCACGGTGGCGACCACTTCGCCCGCCCGGTTGAAGAAATGCCCCATGCCCAGACCGCGGGACTCGGCCGCCACCGGTGACGTCGTCGAGTAGATCACCCAGTCGGAGAAGTCGACCTGGCGGTGAAACCAGACCGAGTGGTTAATGGTGACCGCGAAGATCCGGTCCCAGCCCCACGACAACCCGTGGGTGGTGATGATCGAATCGAGCACGGTGGTGTCCGACGAGTACACCATCGCGGCGGTGTGCAGCACCGGGTCGTCGGGCATGTCACCAGCCGCGGTCATCCATACCCGGTTCTGTTCCAGCCGTCCGCCCTTGTCCCTCATCACCCACGCCGGATCGTTGGTATAGCGCCACTCGATGGGTCGCATCGCGTCGGCGAAGTGCGGGACCACCTTCTCATAGCCGACCAGCAGGTCGTCGATGGTCGGCAGGGTGTACGGGTCCGGGACGGCCGGGGCTTTCGAATTGTGTTCCAGGCCATGGCCACCCGCCAGGTAGGACACCAGGGCAGTGGCGAGCAGCTTGCCGTTCTGCATCGCGTCCACCCGGCGGTTGGCGAACCGCCGCTCGTCGCGCAGCCGCGACACGTGGAACTCGATGTCGTGGGCAGTGTCGCCGCCGGCGATGAAGTGCACCGACAGCGCGCTGGGCGGCAGATCGTGGTCGAGGGTCCGACTGGCGGCGGTGAACGCCTGCGCCATCAGCTGGCCGCCGAAGGTGCGGACCGGGTTCTTGCGCGGGTGACGTCCGGAGAACACGTCGTCATCGAGGCGGGATAGCTCGAGGATCGAGAGCAGTTCCTCGAAATCGGACTTTCCCGGCTGGGGCACGTACGGCCTCTCGTTCGACTAGTGGTCGTTCTCCCCGATCCGGTGGATGTGAATCAGGTTGGTCGAGCCTATTGTGCCCGGCGGAGCGCCGGCGACGATGACCACCAGGTCGCCCCGCTGATAGCGGCCCATGTGCAGCAGCGCGTGGTCGACCTGACGAATCATGTCGTCAGTGCTCCCGGCCTCCGGTACGACGAATGTCTCAGTGCCCCAGGTCAATGCAAGCTGGCTGCGAATCTCCGGTGCGGTGACGAACGCCAGCAGCGGAAGCTTGCAGTGCAGCCGGGCCAGGCGGCGCACCGTATCGCCCGAGGAGGTGAAGGCAATCAGCGCCTTGGCGTCCAGCCGCTCGCCGATGTCGCGGGCGGCGTAGGAGATCACCCCGCGCTTGGTGCGCGGAACATGGGTCAGGGGCGGCGGTTCCGGGGCGCCCTCCTCCATGGCGCAGATGATGCGGGCCATGGTGCGGACCGCGTCGATGGGGTATTTGCCCACCGAGGTCTCGCCGGAGAGCATCACCGCGTCCGCACCGTCGAGCACGGCGTTGGCCACATCGGAGGCCTCGGCGCGGGTCGGCCGCGAGTTTTCGATCATCGACTCCAGCATCTGGGTCGCCACGATCACCGGCTTGGCGTTCTCCCGGGCGATCTCGATGGCCCGCTTCTGCACCAGCGGCACTTCTTCGAGCGGCAACTCCACGCCGAGGTCACCGCGGGCCACCATGATCGCGTCGAACGCCAGCACAATGCCTTCGAGGTTCTCGACGGCCTCCGGCTTCTCCAACTTGGCGATCACCGGCACCCGCCGGCCCACCCGGTCCATCACCGCGTGCACCAGATCGACGTCGGCTGGTGAGCGCACGAACGACAGCGCGACCAGGTCGACACCGAGCTTGAGCGCGAACTCCAGATCGGCGATGTCCTTCTCCGACATGGCCGGGACGGAAAACGCCATGCCGGGCATGGACAGGCCCTTGTTGTTGCTGACCGGGCCGCCTTCCGTGACGGTGCACACCACGTCGTCGCCGTCGACGTGCTCGCACACCAGGGCGACTTTGCCGTCGTCGACGAGCAGGCGGTCACCGGTCTTGGCGTCTTTAGCCAGATTCTTGTAGGTGGTCGAGACCCGGTCGTGCGTGCCGTCGCAGTCCGCCACCGTGATCCGGACGGTCTCGCCGTTGGCCCACTGCACGGGGCCCTCGGCGAACCGGCCGAGCCGGATCTTGGGCCCCTGCAGATCGGCGAGGATGCCCACCGCACGCCCGGTGGCGTCGGCAGCGGCGCGCACCCGGGCATAGTTGGCTTCATGGTCGGCGTAGTCGCCGTGGCTCATGTTCAGCCGGGCGACATCCATCCCCGCTTCGACGAGTTCCCTGACCCCGACATCGCTGTCAGTAGCCGGGCCGAGGGTGCATACGATCTTGGCGCGCCGAGTCACGACGCCTGAGCATAGTCGCGGACCCTGCTCAAGAACTGAGCATCGTGGGAACCAGTGGGAACCCGGGCAGATTCCGCACCACGGTCCACACCACCGCGGCGATCCCGATGGTCACCAGAACAGCAGTGCTGAACACCTGTTGCCCCCGATTGCGGCGCAGCACCGCCCAGAGCACCAGCACCGGCAGGCCGACCAACACGAAGACGTTGTCCATCGCCGCGGCCGCCAAATCTCCATGCAGCACATCATGAGTCATCCGCAGGCCCCCGCACCCCGGACAGTCCCAGCCGGTGAGGACCTTGAACGGACAGAACGGGAAAATCGCCCCGGGCCGGTGCGGGTCGACGACTCCGACATAAGTCACAGCGCCCAGTCCCAGAACGGCACCGCCGAGCCCCGCGTACAGGCGTGAGCGTCTTCCGACGGGTGCGGTCATGCCCTCCAGCATGCCACCAGAGCAGTCAGCTCCGGCCCCGGTTGCCGGCGCCCCACAGCAGTCGCTTGAACGTTGAACCCAGTTTGGGCTGGTCGGTGTCGTCGGCGTCGGTGTCAGAGGTATCGGGGGTGTCGGCGGCCTTCTCGGGAGCTGGCTCGGGAGCCTTCTCGGGAGCCTTCGCAACCTCGTCGGCGACCTCGGGCTTGGTCTCCTCGGGCTTGGTCTCCTCGGGCTTGGTCTCCTCGACCGCAACCGCGACGGACTCAGGTGCCTCGACGACGGCCTCGTCTTTAACGGCCTCGTCGCTAACGGCCTGGTCGCTGACGGCCTCGTCGTCAACGTCTGGTTCTTCCCCCACCACGGCGTCCTCGTCCGCGGCCGCAGTCACGACCTCGTCTACCGCCGCGACATCTACGATCGCCTCGTCCACGATCGCTTCGGTGGACACCGCCTCGTCGACGTTGGACTCGTTGGACTCGTAGACCACCACGGTGTCCGTCTCGGTGGCGGCCTGCTCGTAGACCACCACGGTCTCCTGGTCGGCGTCGGCCTCGTCTGCGATCTCCTCGGCCTCAGCGTCGTCGCCTTCGGCCTCAGCGTCGTCGCCTTCGGCTTCAGAGACGTCAGCTTCAGCGACCTCGACGTCGTGCTCGGCCTGCGTCGTCTCTTCGTCGGTGTCGACCTCGACGGTGACCGCGGACTTCTCGTCGGCGTCGGCGTCGGCGAGTTCGGCTTCCCCGACGAGCTCAACGGACTCCGTCTCCTCCTCGTCAGCCTCGGCAGCCTCGTCAGCTACATCGCCGACCGCCTCGGCATCCTCGGTCTCGTGCGCACCGGCCACTGTCGCCGCGGCCACGATGCCACTGCCCTTGGCCGCGACCACCAGGTCCTCAGCCCACTCCTCGACCATCGACTCGTGGCGCGCTTCGACCGGCTGGCGGCCCTGCAGCGACGCCGGGTTCTCCCGGCCCTTCGGCGCCAGCAGCATGTAGACCACCGCGCCGATGAACACGAACGTCGCGGTGAACACGTTGATCCGGATGCCCGCGATCAGGGTGGCGGTGTCGTCGCGCATCAGCTCCACCCAGAACCGGCCGACACAGTAGGACGCCACATACAGGGCGAACAGCCGGCCGTGGCCCAGCCGGAACTTGCGGTCGGCCCACAGCAGGAAGAAGAACACCAACAGGTTCCACAGCAGTTCGTAGAGGAACGTCGGGTGCACCGTCGCCGCGACCTCGCCGGTCGACACACCGTCGAGGGAGTGCACATCCACCACGCCGGAGGAGTCGCGGCGGTAGAAGATGTCCATGCCCCAGGGCACTGTGGTCTCTCGGCCGTAGAGCTCCTGGTTGAAGTAGTTGCCCAGTCGGCCGATCCCCTGCGCCAGGACGATGCCCGGGGCGACGGCGTCACCGAAGGCCGGCAGCGGGATTCCGCGGCGGCGGCAGGCGATCCAGGCCCCCACGCCACCCATCGCCACTGCGCCCCAGATGCCCAGGCCGCCCTCCCAGATCCGCGCCGCCGCGCCGATGCCGGCTCCACCCGGTCCGAAGTAGGTCTTCCAGTCGGTCAGCAGGTGGTAGAGCCGGCCGCCGACGAGGCCGAACGGCACCGCCCACAGCGCGACGTCGTAGACGACGCCGCGCTCACCGCCGCGGGCCACCCACCGGCGGTCACCGATGACCAGCGCGGCGATGATCCCGGCGATGATGCACAGGGCATACGCCCGGATCGGAATGGGACCGAGGTACCAGACGCCCTGCCCCGGACTCGGGAACGAGGCGAGCACGGTTGTCGTCACGTGGCAGAAACCTTCTCTCGAACACCGACGGCCAGTTCCCCGGTCAACGTCCGCACTGCAGCGACTCCGTCGTCGGTCAGCGCCGACACCAGAGCGGAACCGACGATAACCCCGTCGGCGTAATGGGCTATTTCGGCGGCCTGTTCGCGTGACCGCACACCGAGGCCGACACCCACGGGGATGTCGGAGATTTCCTTGATCCGGCGGACCAGTTCCGGCGCGGCGTTGGACACCGCGTCCCGAGCACCCGTCACCCCCATGGTGGAGGCAGCGTAGACGAACCCGCGCGACGCCTCGACGGTGCGGGCCAGCCGCTCCGGCGTCGACGACGGGGCCACCAGGAAGATACGGTCCAGATCGTGGGCGTCGGCGGCCGCCAGCCACGCCTCGCCCTCGTCGGGAATCAGGTCCGGGGTGATCATGCCCAGACCGCCGGCGGCAGCCAGATCACGGGCGAATGCGTCAACCCCGTAGTGCAGCACGGGATTCCAGTAGCTCATCACCACGGCATTGCCGCCGGCGGCGCTGATGGCCTCCACCGCCCGCAGCGTGTCGCGGACCCGGACGCCATGCTGCAGCGCAGCTTCGGTCGCGGTCGCGATCACCGGGCCGTCCATGCCGGGATCGGAGTAGGGAACGCCGACCTCGATGATGTCGCACTCGCGGCTCATCGCCACCATGGCGTCGATGGAGGTCGCAACGTCCGGATATCCCGTCGGCAGGTAGCCGATCAGGGCTGCCCGGCCTTCGCGGCGGCAGGCCTCGAAAATCGGGCCGAGCCGACCTGGGGCACTGTGCTGAGGCGTCATGATCCTCCCGGATTGTCGGCGTCGAGCAGTCCGAACCAGCGGGCGGCGGTCTCAACGTCCTTGTCGCCGCGGCCGGAGAGGTTGACCAGGATGATCGCCTCAGGTCCCAACTCGCGGGCCAACTCCACGGTGCCGGCGATGGCATGCGCCGACTCGATGGCCGGGATGATGCCCTCCAGCCGGCAGAGCAGCCGGAAGGCGTCCATCGCCTGGGTGTCGGTGATCGGCCGGTATTCGGTGCGGCCGAGATCCTTGAGGAAGGCGTGCTCGGGTCCCACGCCCGGATAGTCCAGACCGGCCGAGATCGAATGGGACTCGATCGTCTGGCCCTCCTCGTTCTGCATCACGTAGGAATACGAGCCCTGGAACGCCCCCGGTGAGCCGCCGGAGAAGGTGGAGGCATGCCGTCCGGTCTCGACGCCGTCACCGCCGGCCTCGAATCCGACCAGCCGCACCCCCTCGTCGTCGATGAAGGGGTGGAAAATGCCGATGGCGTTGGATCCGCCGCCCACGCAGGCAGTCACGGCGTCGGGCAACCGGCCGGCCTGAACCAGCATCTGGACCCTGGCCTCCAGGCCGATCACCCGCTGAAAGTCGCGCACCATCATCGGGAACGGGTGCGGTCCGGCGGCGGTGCCGAAGCAGTAGTAGGTGTTGTCCGCGTTGGCCACCCAGTCCCGGAACGCCTCGTTGACGGCGTCCTTGAGCGTCTTCGAACCGGACTGGACGGCCACCACCTCGGCGCCGAGAAGTCGCATTCGCGCGACGTTGAGCGCCTGGCGGGCGGTGTCGACCGCGCCCATGTAGACCACGCACTCCAAACCCAGCAAGGCGCATGCGGTGGCGGTGGCCACGCCGTGCTGACCGGCGCCGGTCTCGGCGATGACCCGGGTCTTGCCCATCTGACGGGCCAGCAGCGCCTGACCGAGAACGTTGTTGATCTTGTGGGAACCGGTGTGGTTGAGGTCTTCCCGCTTGAGGAAGATCCGCGCTCCGCCGGCGTGCGCACTGAGCCGGGCAGCCTCATACATCGGTGACGGCCGGCCGGCGTAGTGGGTCTGCAGCCGGTCGAGTTCGTCGAGGAAGGTCTGGTCGGTGCGGGCCTTCTCGTAGGCGGCGGTGACCTCCTCGATGACGGCCATCAGCGCCTCAGGGATGTAGCGCCCGCCGAAGATGCCGAAGTGGCCCCGCGAGTCCGGATCGTGCGACGTCGGCTCGGCGATGCCCGCGCTAGCCCGGGGCAGGGTGGGAATCGAGGTATCAGCCATATCTAGAGTGTGCCGCGAGGATCTCAGCGGACGGGTTTCGGGCAGGACGGATGGGCCCCCGCAGTCACCAGCTCGGCCACCGCACCCCGCGGATCACCACTGGTGACCAGGCCCTCCCCGACCAGGACGGCGTCGGCGCCGGCACCGGCGTAGGCCAGCAGGTCGGCCGGACCGCGCACCCCGGACTCCGCGATCCGAATCACGTTGGACGGAAGACCCGGAGCGATCCGCCCGAAGCAGTCCCGGTCGACGTTGAGGGTCTTCAGATCCCGGGCGTTGACACCGATCACCTTCGCGCCGGCCTGCAGGGCGCGGTCGGCCTCCTGTTCGGTGTGCACCTCTACCAGCGCGGTCATGCCGAGTGACTCGGTGCGATCGAGCATCGACACCAGGGCCGGCTGGTCCAGCGCGGCGACGATGAGCAGCAGCATGTCCGCACCGTGCGCGCGAGCCTCGTGGATCTGGTACGGCCGGACGATGAAGTCCTTGCGCAGCACAGGGATGGTGACCGCAGCGCGCACGGCATCGAGGTCGGCCAGCGAGCCGTTGAACCGGCGCTGCTCGGTGAGCACGCTGACCACCCGGGCGCCACCGTTCTGGTAGGCCCGTGCCAGCTCGGCCGGATCGGCGATCGGTGCCAACTGACCGCGAGACGGGCTGGCCCGCTTCACTTCGGCGATCACGGCAATGCCCGGAGCGCGCAGGGCGGCCAACACGTCGCGCGCCGGAGGGGCAGACTCGGCAGCGGCCTTGACATCGGCCATGCTGACGATTGCCTCGCGCGCGGCGACGTCGGCGAAGACTCCCTCGAGGATGGAGTCGAGCACGGTTGCCGAACTCATTGCAGCCGGACCCCCTCCCGCATTAACTGACGATCTCGCTGCGTTCCGTGAAAGGGTAACTGCCCGGTAGCCGACATCCATCACCGCCCCTCGGTCTCAGACCCGGCCGCTCGCGGGTCTGCATTCACCTCGTGAGTCGGATCTCGGCCCTTGTCCAGGGCCTCCCACAGGCCACGCTCGGACAGCTCTTCGGCACCCGATCCGACGGCCGATCCCGCTGTCGCATACTTGGCCGGGCGGGCGGCTGACACCGCAGCGCGCATCATCAGCACCGCGGCCGCCAAGGCGACCACCGCCGCAACCAGTGTCACCACCGCACCGGCGGTCTGCCGACTACTGGCGACCAGCGTCGCCACCGGCACACCCGCCACCTCGGCGCCGCGCGGGCCGATGTCGGGCATGACGATCAGTGTCATCCCGAGATACCCCATCGCCAGGCAGACCACCGCAACCAGCAGGGCCACGATCCGCAGTAGCCAGCCGCGCACGGCCAGTGTGGCCAGGGCCGCGGCCAGCAGCAGGACCGCCATCGGCAGCAAGGCCGTCGACCAGGCCGAACCATTGAGCGTGGATGTCTTGGGCAGGCCCAAGCCGTCGAAGGACGTCACCGAAACCCACGGCAGCCGGGACGCCACCCACAAGCCGGCCGCGGAGAGCAGCAGCAACAGCTGCGCTGCGCGGATCACCGCGCCCTCGGCATTCGGCGGAACATTCGCACGGGCAATATCCTCGCAGACTTGTGCGGGTGCTCTCTCCCACCGCCATACGGCTAGATTTGCAGCTATGAAAACTGGTGACCGCGCGCCCGATTTCGCACTGCCGGACCAGACCGGAACGGTGCGTTCACTGTCCGGCCTGCTCGCCGACGGCCCGATCGTGCTGTTCTTCTACCCGGCGGCGATGACCCCGGGCTGCACCAAAGAGGCCTGCCACTTCCGCGACCTGGCCTCGGAGTTCACCGCGGTCGGCGCCCAGCGGGTCGGGATCAGCACCGACCCGGTGAACAAACAGGCCAAGTTCTCCGACTCGCAGCGCTTCGACTACCCGCTGCTCTCCGACGCCGACGGCGCGGTGGCCGAGAAGTTCGGGGTTAAGCGGGGGCTGCTCGGAAAGTTCCTGCCGGTCAAGCGCACCACGTTCGTCATCGATGCCGACGGCACGGTGCTCGACGTCATCTCCAGCGAGGTCAACATGGACACCCACGCCGACAAGGCGCTGGAGGTGTTGCGGGCCCGTTCCTCGGCCTGACCCGCCGCCGCGAGCGTGCGTGCCGGTAGCGCGACACGCCGCCCGCAGTGTGCGGTAGCGCACGGTCGCGCTTCAGGGTTTCGGCGCGAGCAGCACATCGGCGTCGAAGCAGCTGTGCTCCCCGGTGTGGCAGGCCGCGCCCACCTGATCGACCTCGATCAGCACCGCGTCGCCATCGCAGTCCAGCCGCACCGAGTGCACACGCTGGGTGTGTCCCGACGTCGCGCCCTTGACCCAGTACTCGCCGCGGGAGCGGGAGTAGTAGGTGGCCTGGCGAGTCTCCAGCGTGCGGGCGAGCGCCTCGTCGTCCATCCAGGCGACCATGAGCACCGCACCGGTGCCCCGTTCCTGGGCTACGGCGGCGAACAGGCCGTTGGCGTCGCGTTTGAGTTTGCCGGCGATCGCCGGATCCAACATCACCGGACGGTAATCCCCTCCGCCGCCATCGCGGCCTTGACCTCACCGATGGTCAGCTCCCCGAAGTGAAAGACGCTGGCGGCCAGCACCGCATCTGCCCCGGCCTGAACCGCCGGTGCGAAGTGGTCGACCGACCCGGCTCCGCCACTGGCGATCACCGGTACGGTCACCGCAGCCCGGACGGCTCGCAGCATCGGCAGGTCGAAGCCCGCCTTGGTGCCGTCGGCGTCCATCGAGTTCAGCAGGATCTCCCCCACGCCGAGTTCGGCTCCGCGCCTTGCCCATTCGACGGCGTCGATCCCGGTGCCCTGACGTCCGCCGTGGGTGGTGACCTCCCAGCCCGACGGCGTCGGGTCGCCACCGGCGGGCACGGTGCGGGCGTCCACCGACAGCACGATGCACTGCGAGCCGAACTGGCGCGACAGCTCGGCCAGCAGATCCGGCCTGGCGATGGCCGCGGTGTTCACCGAGACCTTGTCCGCGCCGGCCCGCAGCAGTGAGTCGACGTCGGCGACCGAGCGCACGCCGCCGCCGACGGTGAGCGGGATGAACACTTGCTCGGCGGTCCGCCGAACCACGTCGAGCATGGTCGCCCGGCCCGACGACGAAGCCGTGACGTCCAGGAAGGTCAGTTCATCGGCGCCCTCGGCGTCGTAGACGGCCGCCAGTTCCACCGGATCGCCGGCGTCTCGCAGATTCTCGAAGTTGACACCTTTGACCACCCGGCCGGCGTCGACGTCCAGGCACGGGATGACCCGCACCGCCACATCCGTCATATTGGGCATCAGCGGTACTCCTCCGGCGAGCCGACCCTGCGCAGAATCGCCAGCACCTCGTCATGAGCTCCGGGCGCGGCGGTCAGGGTGGAACGGGTATCGGGTGTCCATGCCTGGCCGTCCAGTTCGGTGACCACGCCACCGGCCGCCCGCACCAGCGCGACTCCCGCGGCGTGGTCCCACACCCTGCCGCCGAAACTGATTGCTGCGCCCATGATTCCGGCAGCCACGTAGGCCATGTCGATCCCGGTGGAGCCGTGCATGCGCAGCTTGGAGCACACCCGGCTGACTTCCTCCAGCACCGCCACCCGGTAGCGCCCGGGAAACCGGCCGCCCCAGTCGACGTTGAAAGTGCCGAAAGCGACGATGGATTCAGCCAGACCGACGGGACGCAGCGGCTGTTGGGCGACCCCGTCGACGTACAGCGGACCGCCGTCCACGGCGGTGTAGCGCTGCCCGGTGAACGGCAGCCAGGTCAGCCCCGCCACCGGTTGCCCGTCGTGCAGCAGACCGAGCAGGATCGCGGCCATTGGCGAGCCGGCCGCGTAGTTGAAGGTGCCGTCGATCGGGTCGAGCACCCACACCAGCGGCTCATCGAGGCCGGCGCCGCCGAATTCCTCACCGTGGACGCCGATTCCGGTGGCATCCTGCAGTTCGGCCACCACCTGCCGTTCGATGGCCAGGTCGACCTCGGTGGCGAAGTCGTTGCCCTGCTTGCGCACCGCGGCATCCGCCCGGTGACCGGCGACGAACGGGACCGCCGCCCGGTCGAGGATTGCGGCGGCTTGGGCTACCAGCGCCTCGAGGTCCGGCACGTTAACCGTTCACCGTTTCATCGCCGCCAGCGCCTCGGGCAACGTGAAACGGCCTGCGTAGAGCGCTTTCCCGACGATCGCGCCTTCCACCCCCGACTCGACCAGCGTGGCGATGGCCCGCAGATCGTCGAGGCTGGAGACACCGCCGGACGCGATGACCGGGGCGTCGGTGCACTCGGCAACACCCTCCAGTAACTCCAGATTGGGGCCGGTCAGGGTGCCGTCCTTGGTGACGTCGGTGACCACGAACCGCGAACACCCCTCGCTGTCAAGACGTTCCAGCACCTGCCACAGGTCACCGCCGTCGCTCTCCCAGCCTCGCCCGCGCAGCCGGTGCTCGCCGTCGACGATCTGCACATCCAGGCCTACGGCCACCTTGTCACCGAACTCGGCGATGGCGTGGGCGCACCACTGCGGATTCTCCAGCGCGGCGGTGCCGATGTTCACCCGGGCGCAGCCGGTGGCCAGCGCCGCCCGCAGCGAGGCATCGTCGCGGATACCGCCGGACATTTCGACCTTGACATCCAGAACGCCGACCACCTCGGCCAGCAGGGCGGCGTTGCTGCCCCGGCCGAACGCGGCGTCGAGGTCAACCAGGTGGATCCACTCCGCGCCATCGCGCTGCCAGGTCAGCGCCGCCTCCAGCGCCGAGCCGTACTCGGTCTCGCTGCCGGCTTTGCCCTGTACCAACCGCACGGCGCGCCCGTCGACGACGTCCACCGCGGGCAGCAGGATCAGTTCATTGCTGTTCATTGATCTAAAGCCCCTCAACCCAATTCGCCAGCAGCGCCGCACCGGCGTCGCCGCTCTTCTCCGGATGAAACTGCGTGGCCGCCAACGGCCCGTCCTCGACCGCCGCGAGGAACCTCACCTGGTGAGTAGCCCAGGTCAGCAATGCCTCGGATGCACCCTCCCACTTCTGGGCGGCGTAGGAGTGGACGAAGTAGAAGCGCGTGTCGGGGTCCAGACCCTTGAACAACGTGCTGCCCGGCGCGGCGTCGACGACGTTCCAGCCCATGTGCGGGATCACCGGAGCCTCCAGCCGGGTCACCGAGCCCGGCCACTGGCCGCAGCCGAGGCTGTCGACGCCGAACTCCACCCCGTGGGCGAACAGAATCTGCATCCCCACACACACGCCCAGTACCGGCCGCCCGGCCGCCACCCGCTCAGCGATGATGCGGTCGCCACCGATACCGCGCAGTCCGGCCATACAGGCCGCGAACGCACCGACCCCGGGCACCACCAGGCCGTCGGCCCGCAATGCCCGCTCGGCGTCGGCAGTCACCTCGACGTCGGCACCTACTCGCTGCAGAGCGCGCTGCGCCGACCGGAGATTGCCGGAACCGTAGTCCAGGACCACCAGCCTTTTCTTCGGGCCGGATCGTACTGTCACAGAACGCCTTTGGTGGACGGCACGCCCAAGGCACGCGGGTCCGGCTCGACAGCCTCACGCAACGCGCGGGCCACCGCCTTGTACTGCGCCTCGGTGATGTGGTGCGGGTCGCGGCCGTAGAGCGTGCGCACGTGCAACGCGATCCGGGCGTTGAAGGCCAGCGACTCGAAGACATGCCGGTTGATCACGGTGTGGTACGGCACCCCGGAACCGGCAATGGTGAAGTCCACCAGGTAGTCCGGTTCCCCGGTGTGCACGAAATACGGCCGGCCGGAAACATCGACCGCCGCGTGCGCCAGCGTCTCATCCATCGGGATGAACGCATCACCGAAGCGGCGGATGCCCTTCTTGTCCCCCAGCGCCTGACCGAGCGCGGTACCCAGCACGATGGCGGTGTCCTCGACGGTGTGGTGGGCCTCGATCTCCACATCGCCCCGGGCAGTCACGGTCAGATCGAAACTGCCATGCACGCCCAGCGCGGTGAGCATGTGGTCGAAGAACGGCACCCCGGTGTCGATCGACACCTGTCCGGTGCCGTCGAGGTCGAGTTCGACGACGATGTCGGACTCTTTGGTCTTGCGTTCGACCCTGGCGTAGCGGCGTGCCGGCGGCCAGGAGCGCAGCGACTCGGAAGGTGTAGCGGTGTCGGTCATGGCGCTCCTAGGGGCTGTGTCAGTTCGGCGGCGGCCAGCCTCTCGCTGGCGGTCAGGAAGGCGTCGTTCTCCTCGGGCAGGCCGATGGTGACCCGCAGGTAGCCGGGAATCCCGACGTCGCGGATCAGGACGCCGTCGTCGAGGTAGCGCCGCCAGGCGGCGGCGGCGTCGGCGAACAGGCCGAACAACACGAAGTTGGCGTCGCTGGGAACCACCTGGAAGCCCATCCGCTGCAACGCCGCACTGACCCGGCGTCGTTCGGCCGCCAGCGCGGCCACGCTGCCTAGCGTCTCGTCGGCGTGCCGCAGGGCCGCCCGCGCCGCGGCCTGGGTGAGCGCCGACAGGTGGTACGGCAGCCGCACCAAAAGCACCGCTTCGATGACCGCCGGCGCCGCCACCAGATAGCCGAGGCGCCCGCCGGCGAAGGCGAACGCCTTGCTCATGGTGCGGCTGACGATGAGCCGGGCCGGATACTCGTCGAGCAGCGCGATGGCGCTGGGCTGATCGGAGAACTCCCCGTAGGCCTCGTCGACGATCAGCACCCCGCCGGCCATCGCATCGAGCAGCCGGCGCAGGTCGGCCAGCGAAATGCTCTGTCCGGTCGGGTTGTTCGGGCTGGTGACGAACACGACGTCGGGCCGGTGTTCTGCGACGGCAGCCACCGCCGCGTCCATGTCGAGGCCGAAGTCGGCCGCCCGGACCGCCTCGATCCACCGGGTCTGGGTGCCGTCGGCGATGATCGGGTGCATCGAGTACGACGGCACGAACCCGATCGCGCTGCGCCCCGGGCCGCCGAATGCCTGCAGCAGCTGCTGCAGAATCTCGTTGGATCCGTTTGCCGCCCAGACGTTCTCGACGCCGACGTCGATACCCGTCCGGGCCGCGAGGTAGGCGGCCAGGTCGGTGCGCAGCGCGACGGCGTCGCGGTCCGGGTAGCGGTGCAGCTGGGTGGCCGCCTCGCGCACCGCCGCCGCGGCGTCGTCGACCAGGGCGCGGCTGGGCGGGTGCGGGTTCTCGTTGGTGTTCAGCCGCACCGGAACGTCGAGTTGCGGTGCACCGTAGGCGGATTTACCGCGCAAATTATCCCGCAACGGCAGATCGTCGAGACCCACCTGCCGACCTAACGTCATGACCGTCTGTTCTTCGCGCAAGCGCTCATCACGTCTCGAACCTCCGGCGCACGGCCTCGCCGTGCGCGGGCAGGTCCTCGGCTCCTGCCAGGGTGATGACATGCCCGGCCACATCCTTGAGGGCGGCCTCGGTGTAGTCCACGACGTGGATGCCGCGCAGGAAGGTCTGCACCGACAATCCGCTGGAGTGCCGGGCGCAGCCCGCCGTGGGCAGCACGTGGTTGGAGCCGGCGCAGTAGTCGCCCAGGCTCACCGGCGACCACGGGCCCACGAAAATCGCTCCGGCAGAACGGATCCGGGCCGCCACGCCTGCGGCCTCGGCGGTCTGGATCTCCAGGTGCTCGGCGGCGTAGGCGTTGACCACCCGCACCCCGGTGTCGACGTCGTCGACCAGGATGATGCCGGACTGCTGGCCCTGCAGCGCTTCGGCGACCCGCTCCCGGTGGACGGTGGTGGTCAACTGCCGCGCCAATTCGGCGTCGGTGGCCTCAGCCAGTGCGACGCTGTCGGTCACCAGCACGCTGGCCGCCATGACGTCGTGCTCGGCCTGACTGATCAGGTCGGCGGCCACATGCACCGGGTCGGCGGTGTGGTCGGCCAGGATGGCGATCTCGGTGGGGCCGGCCTCGGAGTCGATACCGATCTGCGAACGGCAGATCCGTTTGGCCGCGGTGACATAGATATTGCCTGGTCCGGTGACCATGTCGACCGGGGCAAGTTCGGCGCCGTCGGTGTCCACCCCGCCGTAGGCCAGCAGCGCCACCGCCTGCGCTCCGCCGACCGCCCAGACCTCCTCGACCCCGAGCAGCCGGGCGGCCGCCAGGATCGTCGGATGCGGCAGGCCACCGAAATCCTCCTGCGGCGGACTGGCGACCACCAGTGACTCCACCCCGGCGGCCTGGGCGGGCACCACGTTCATCACCACGCTGGACGGGTAGACCGCCGTACCGCCCGGGACGTACAGCCCAACCCGCTCGACGGGCACCCAGCGTTCGGTCACCGAGGCCCCCGGGGCCAGCTGTGTGGTGGTGTCGGTGCGGCGCTGGTCGGCGTGCACCAGGCGGGTGCGCTCGATGGCCACTTCCAGGGCGGCGCGCACCTGCGGGTCCAGCCGCTGCAGCGCGGCGTCGAGTTCGGCCACCGGCACCCGAACGGTGTCGGGGCGAACCCCGTCGAAGCGGGCGCCGTACTCCAGCGCCGCCACCGCGCCGCGTTCGGCGATGTCGTCGACGATCGGCCGGACGACGGGGACCACGGCGTCGACGTCCACACCGCCGCGGGGAAGGGCAGCACGCAGTTGCGCGGCGGTCATGGTCCGCCCGCGCAGATCAATGCGGGACATCAGGGTGTTCTTTTGTGGCTGGGACATCGTGCTCGATTGTCCCTGATGGGTGGGGCGATAAGAAAATCGTTTTCGCATCGATTGGGTTCGTCTCACCGATGCTGGCGCGGCGGCATGATGGGGAGCATGGCCGATCACCCGAACAACGCCCCCGGCGTGCCGATGCGGTTCCCGGTGTGGTTCGAGAACTTCCAGATCCGCTACATCAACCCGATCGCCGTCCCGCTGGCACGCGTCATGCCCGGCATCACCATCATCCGGCACCGCGGCCGCAAGTCCGGGCGGCAGTTCGAAACCCCGGTGTCGGCGTACCGCAAGGGCGACACCGTCGCGATCATGCTGGGCCACGGCAAGACCAACTGGGTCAAGAACATCCTCGCCGCCGGTGAGGCCGACATCCGGCTGGGCCGCCGCGACGTGCACCTGGTGAACCCGCGGATCGTTCCCGCCGGCGGGGACGACCCGTCCCTGCCGCGGATCGCCCGGATGGCGGCGCGGCGCGGGGTTGGCGTCTTCGTCGCCCACGTGGCCTGACCCGTGGCCTGACCCGTGGCCTGACCCGCGGCCTGACCCGCGTTGCGGTTTCGGTTCAGATGTCCAGGCCGATGTCGAGCACCCGCACCGAGTGAGTGAGCGCACCGACGGCCAGATAGTCCACACCTGTTCCGGCGTACTCGGCCGCGGTGTCCAGCGACAGCCCGCCGGAGGACTCCAGCAGCACACCCGGCGCCCGGTTGTCCCGGCGCTGCACCGCGATCTGAGTCTGCCAGACCGGGAAGTTGTCCAGCAGGATCAGCTGGACGTCTTCAGCGAGTACCTCGTCGAGCTGCTCAAGGGTGTCGACCTCGACCTCGCACGGCAGGCCGGGCGCCGCGGACCGCACCGCCCGCAGCGCCGCCGTCACCGAACCGGCGGCGGCGACGTGGTTGTCCTTGATCAGCGCGGCATCCCCCAGGCCCATCCGGTGGTTGACGCCGCCGCCGACCCGCACCGCGTACTTCTGCAATGCCCGCAGGCCGGGCAGGGTTTTGCGGGTATCGCGGATCTTGGCCTTGGTGCCCGCGACGGCGTCAACCCATTCCGCGGTGGCGGTGGCGATGCCGGACAGGTGACAGAGCAGGTTGAGCAGCGTCCGCTCGGCGGTGAGCAGCCCGCGGGTGTCGGCTTCCAGGGTCAGCAGGGCTTGCCCCGGCTGCAGTCGGGTGCCGTCCTCGACCCGGTCGAGCAGCCGGTAGCCGGCGCCGTCGACACCGCCGAGCACCTCGTCGAGAACCATCAGGGCGATGTCCACCCCGGCCGCCACACCGGCCTGCCGGGCCACTACCGCAGCCTTGGTCCTGGCATCGGCCGGCACGGTGGCCACGGTGGTCACGTCCGGTCCGTACCGCAGGTCCTCGTCCAGGCCGCGGCGGATGACGTCGAGGGCCTCCGCCCGCTCGTCGGCGCTCAGCGTCGCTGTCATCGTGCGGCAGCAACCGCCGGCTGGGCGACGGCGAGGTGTCCGTCGACGGCGATGCGCCCGTCAGCCGCCGCCAGCACGTTCACCGGGACCGCCTGGGCGGGATCGGTGTGCGGCCAGTCGCCGCGGTGATGACAGCCGCGGGACTCGGTGCGGGACAGTGCCGCGGCCGCGACGGCCTGGGCGGTGACGGTCAGCGCGGCGTCCTCGAAATCGGCGCGGCTGCCCAACCGGACCGGCTCCGCATCGTGGAGCACCGCTTCCAGCCGGCTCAGTCCCTCGCGATCCCGGACTACTGAGGCCCAGCGGCTCATGGCGTCCTGCAGCTTGGGCCGATGCAGCGAAAAACGTTGGGTGGGTTGAACTTCGGCAAGTGAGCCACCCGCGCCGATGGCATGCTCGGCGGCCACCCGGCCGGCCCGGCCACCGACCACCAGACCCTCCAGCAGGCTGTTGGAGGCCAGCCGGTTAGCGCCGTGCATGCCGGTTCGGGCGACTTCGCCGGCGGCCAGCAGACCCGGCAGCAGCGTGCGGCCGTAGACGTCGGTTCGGACACCGCCGCAGCTGTAATGCGCGCCGGGTGCCACCGGGATCGGCTCGCGGGTGGGCTCGATACCGGCCTGGCGGCAGGCCTCGGTGACGGTCGGGAAGCGCTGTTCGAGACGTTCGACCCCGCGGGCATCGAGATACACGCAGGCGTCCCCGGTCGCCCGCAATCGGGCGTCGATGGCGGCGGCCACCACATCGCGGGGGGCCAGGTCACCCATCGGGTGCACGCCGGCGGTGACCGAATCACCTCGGGCGTCGCGCAGCACCGCGCCCTCCCCGCGCAGGGCTTCGGTGATCAGCGGCCGCCGTCCGCTGCCCAGCGGGTCGAACAGCATCGTCGGGTGGAACTGGATGAACTCGATATCGCTGACCGGCACCCCTGCCCACAGGGCCAGGGCGATGCCGTCGCCGGTGGATCCTTCGGGGTTGGTGGTGGCGCGGTAGAGGTGTCCCAGTCCGCCGGTAGCCAGAATCACCGACGGGGCGTGGATCACTCCGAGCCCGTCGTCGTTGCGTACCAGGACTCCGGTGACCGCGGTGCCGTCGTGCAGCACTTCCAACGCGACGTGATTACGGCGGATGTCCAAGGTGGCCGCGGCGTGGTTGAGGGCGCGCTGCACTTCCGCGCCGGTGGCGTCGCCGCCGGCATGCATGATGCGCCGCCGGGAGTGCCCGCCCTCTCGGGTCAGCGCCCACTGGCCGGGGGCGGACTGGTCGAAGCGGGCACCGGCGGAGATCAGTTCGGCCACCGCCTGGTAGCCGTCGGCGACGATGGACCAGACGGCCTCGGGGTCGCACAGCCCGGCCCCGGCGGCCAGGGTGTCCTGCACGTGGGACTGGACCGTGTCGTCGGTGAACGGCAGTACGACGGCGATCCCGCCCTGGGCGTAGTACGTGGCAGTTTCGTCCGCCTTGCTCAGCAGGACGGTGCGGGCACCTTTGCGGTGCGCCGCCAGGGCGGCGGCCAGACCGGCGACACCGGTGCCGACGACGACCACGTCAGCGCGCTGCTGCCAAGCGACCCGGTTCATTCCCCACCGCCGGGCTGGCCGATCTCGATCATCCGCTGCACGCTGGCCCGCGCCCGGGCTGCGGTAGCGGGATCGACGTCCACCTCGTCGGCGCCGTCGACCAGGCTGCGCAGCAGTGCGGCCGGGGTGATCATCTTCATGTACTTGCATGAGGCGCGGTCGTTGACCGCCTGGAAGTCGATACCCGGGGCGGCCTTGCGCAGCTGGTGCAGCATGCCGACCTCGGTGGCCACCAGCACCTGCCGGGCGTTGGACTCCCGGGCGGCGTCCAGCATGCCGCCGGTGGAGAGGATCTTCACCCTGTCCTCCGGGAAGGCGCCTTCGCCGGCGAGGTACAACGCCGAGGTGGCACAACCACATTCGGGGTGGACGTACAGCTCTGCGTCCGGGTGGCTGCGCGCCTGGGCGGCCAGCTCATCGCCGTTGATGCCGGCGTGGACGTGGCACTCGCCTGCCCAGATGTGCAGATTGGTGCGGCCGGTCACCCGGCGGACGTGCGCGCCGAGGA